>SUZO01000044.1 GCA_015059805.1 Rikenellaceae bacterium | reverse complement strand
CGTGGTGCCGATGTGGATAAGATGTTCCAGCTCTCTGATGTCTTTGTTATGCCGTCAGTATCTGAGCCATTTGGTATCGCTCCGCTTGAGGCTATGCGTTCAAATGTGCCGGTGATTATCTCAAAGCAGAGTGGTGTTGCCGAGGTTCTTGACTATGCCGTAAAGGTGGACTACTGGGATGTAGACGCTATGGCAGATGCAATCTACGGTCTTGTAAACTATCCTGCTCTGTCAAAGATGTTTGCCGAGAAGGGTCTGGAGGAGGTTATCTCCCTTAAGTGGAACGACGCCGCTGCAAAGATTAAGAGAGTCTACGAGGACGCTATTAACGAATGTAATAAATAAACACAAAAGATATGAAAACAGTTTGCTTGTATTTTCAGGTACATCAGCCTTGGCGACTTAAGACCTATCGCTTCTTTAACATCGGCAAGGACCACAACTATCTGGACGATTTGACAAATCGCGCCATTATGCAGAAGATTGCTCGCGAGTGCTATCTTCCAATGAACTCACTGCTCCTTAAGCTCATCAAGGAGAACAAAGGTACTTTCCGCGTATCATTCTCACTCACTGGTACTGTTGTAGAGCAGTTTAAGCTCTATGCTCCAGAGGTGCTTGACTCATTCCGCGAGCTTGTTGCTACAGGCTGCGTTGAGCTTCTCTGCGAGACCTATTCACACTCTCTTGCAGCACTGTCAAGCAAGGAGGACTTTACCGAGCAGGTAAAGGCTCATCAGGCTATGCTGAAGAAGGAGTTTGGTGTTAAGCCAAAGGCATTCCGCAATACCGAGCTGATCTACTCTGACGAGATTGGCGCAATGGTTGGCGAGCTTGGCTTTAAGACTATCCTTGCCGAGGGTGCAAAGCATGTTCTTGGTTGGAAGTCTCCAGACTATGTATACGCAAGTGCTGGCGACCAGAGCCTGCGCGTACTGCTTCGCAACTATAAACTCTCTGACGATATCGCATTCCGCTTCTCAAATCAGGGCTGGGATGAGTATCCACTTACAGCTGACAAGTATGCTCAGTGGGTTAGCGATGCCGAGGGCGAGGTTGTAAACCTCTTTATGGATTACGAGACCTTTGGCGAGCACCAGAAGGCAACTACAGGTATCTTTGACTTTATGAAGGCACTGCCAAAGGCACTGCTCAATGCAGGTGTTAAGTTTGCAACTGTCTCTGAGACCGCTGCTGAGCACCAGCCAGTAGCAGTTATCCACTGCCCACACGTTATGTCTTGGGCAGACGAGGAGCGCGATATTACCGCTTGGCTTGGCAACGACCTTCAGAATGAGGCATTTGCAAAGATTTACGAGCTAAAGGATAAGGTTCGTAGCCTGAAGAGCGACGACTTTAACTATGTTTGGAACTTTATGCAGACCTCAGACCACTTCTACTATATGGCAACAAAGTGGCTCTCTGATGGCGATGTTCACTCATACTTCAACCCATACGGTTCATCTTACGAGGCATTTATCAACTATATGAATGTCCTGTCAGACTTCCAGATTGAGGTTGAGAAGGCGCTTGAGGCAAAGAAATCTCGCAAGAAGAGTAAATAACAGACCTATTTAGCACGACAACCCCGAAAGCGAGAGTTTTTGGGGTTGTTTAATTTATGAGTATGAAGAGACTTTTAGCTATAGCAGTGCTGACTCTTACAGCCCTAAACACATCAGCGCAGTTCTATGCAACACAAGATTTTGAGCACGCCATTCGCTTCTTCAATAAGCCAAATGAGCGGCGCGAGATTATCCTGCCGACCATTGACGGGTATACACTCTACAAGGCTGATTTTCACACACATACAATCTACTCCGATGGCGATGTAACACCTCGTCAGAGGGTGCGCGAGGCGTGGTATGATGGTCTTGATATTGTTGCCATAACCGACCATCTGGAGATTCGTACTTACGAGAAGTTTATGCTCAAGGTGCTTGCGCCATATAGCTCTGGAAAACCGTTTAAGTATGAGCACGCGGGCATTGCCAACAAGAGGGACAAGAGTTATCCCGTTATGGCAAACCTCAATGCGGCGTATGACGAGGCTGTGTACTATACCAAGCGCGAAAATCTGCCGATAATGGTTGTACGTGGAACGGAGATTTGGCGCAACACAAAGAGCATTGGCGAGTTCAACGCGCTGTTTCTCAAGGACATAAACGCAATTTGCCACGAGGACCTCTTTGAGTCGTTCCGCAGGGTCAAAGAGCAGGGTGGACTGATTATGCACAACCATCCAGGCTATACCCGCACAACGACAGCCATTGCCGAGGGAGAGCAGGCGCGTGCCTATGAGGAGGGGTGGATAGATGGTGTGGAGGCGGTCAATAGCACCACTTTATACCCTGCAATTATCCGTCGTTGTGTGGAGCGGGGACTCTTTATGGCTGCCAATACCGATGCACATAGACCTACATCGCATGATTGGCATGCTGGTGGTGATTTTTTCCGCACAATGACCTTTGTTATGGCGAAGAGTTGCACAGAAGAGGATATTAAAGAGGCGCTCAAGGCTGGTCGCACGATTGGCTACGTGGCAAATAACCTTGTGGGTAGTGAGAAATACCTCGTTGCGTTTATCAATGAGGCGGTAAACTGCCGAGTGATTGCTGAGGATAAGAAGAAGGGCGAAGTGACCTATAGCCTAACAAATAGCTGCTCAGTGCCTTTTATTCTGCATCGCGGAAGTAGTATCCACACTCTTGACCCTTTTACAACTCGCAACTTTACACTCAAAGAGGGCTCACTGCCGAAGTTTGTTGTAGACAATATGTGGCATATTGACGAGGAGCATCCAACGGTGGTTATAGAGGTGGACTAATAGATACAACAGAGGGTGGCTAACGGTAAATTAGCCACCCTCTGTTGTTAATGTTCGGGATTTAGTTAATCTTTCCATCCTTTTTGTCGCTGCGGTAAGCGCTACGACCTTCGTTAAGGATTTCGCTAATATTATTCTCGGCAACTACGCTCTTTGCGAGGGTTTTTGCTGCTGATTCTGAAAACTCAAAGCTGCTATGTGCCTTGAAGAGCTTTGTCAGCAGTTTGATATAGAGCAAACCTGATGCATATACGGTGATATAGCCAAGGATAACGCTCAGCGGGGTCGCCAGAACATTGAGCCCAGGGATAAATCCTATAGCTGTAGCGGCGAGGAAGAGGGCGATATATGCACCTGCTGTTGCCAAGATATTTGTCAGCACTGCCGAGGCGAGTGATTTGAGGGCATTCTCCTTGATAGATATGCCTAAGTCCTTGTTAATCTTGATGTACATGCCCCAGATAGCTGCTACCCATGCGGCATTTGCAACCACTGTTGCGCCAGGGATAAGGCTTACAACGCTTGAGGCGGCGGCGATAGCCGAGCAGGTGGTAATTGTTGCACCTGCAGCTTCAATCTGTTCTTTGCGGAGGTAGTCTTTTGTTGTTCGCTCAAGTTCCTTTAGAGCCTGAACAAGGAGGTGTTGGTATGCCATAATGTTAAATTTTATATTGTTTATATTTTCTCTTTCATATACATAGATAACTTTTGTAAATTTTTCTGACACAAAAGTGACAATTTTCTCAAAAAATTTTTACCTTTGCATTGTAAAAGGTGTCTTGAAGCCGTAAAAGCGACAAGATGAAAAGGAAATTCGGTGAGAATCCGAAACAGTACCTGCTGCTGTAAGTTCCTGCCTATTAGGGCATTAACCATTTTGCATAAAGCCATTGGGAGACTGAGAAGGCGCAAGATGTGGAACAAGTCAGAAGACCTGCCTTTACGATTGATGAATTTTGAACCTTGCAGGATAACGGGGTTGGCATCAAGGCTTTCAATGAGGTTAGCGCGCAAACTGTATAGAGAGTTTTGATTTAATACCGTAATCCAAGGGGTTACGGTATTTTTTTAT
>SUZO01000031.1 GCA_015059805.1 Rikenellaceae bacterium | reverse complement strand
TGGTACCTTACTGCAAATGCTACTGGTTCAGTATCTGACAAGGTGCCTATCCTCGGCTCTGGTGTAAACTTCACCGCTTCAAATGAGGATGAGCAGCAGGCTCTTATCTCTTACTTCGGTCGTGTAAACTATGATTATGCTAATCGCTATGTTGCATCGTTTACATTCCGTGCCGATGGTTCATCAAAGTTCGCAAAGGGTAACCAGTGGGGCTTCTTCCCTGCAGGATCTGTTGCTTGGATTATCTCTGAGGAGCCATTCTGGGATTCTGACAAGAGCAAGATGAACACATTTAAGTTCCGTGCTTCTTATGGTCAGACTGGTAACAACGGTATTGGTCTCTATGACACCTACGGTGCATTTGCTTCAAGCCTCTACGCTGGCAACTCAACAATGCTCCCAAGTGCGATGATGAACTCTGGTATGAAGTGGGAGACCACTACTCAGCTCGACCTCGGTCTTGATATGGGCTTCTTTAAGGATCGTCTCCGCCTTGTTGTTGATTACTATAACAAGCGTACCGACAATATGCTCTTCTCTATCACCCTGCCTGATACAGGTTCATTTAGCAGCGTAAAGGCAAACATCGGTTCTGCACGCTTCTACGGATTTGAGGTTGAGATTAGCTCTGTAAACATCCAGAAGAAGAACTTCACTTGGACAACCGACTTCACTTATACCTTCTCAAAGAACAAGGTTCTCTCACTTCCAGACGAGTATAAGTACACTGACATCAACGGCAACGACGCTTGGCGAATTGGTGGTTACACAATGTCTGAGAGCGGCTACCGCTTTGGTGGTACTGCAGTAGGCGAGCCATTGGGCCGTATCTATGGTTACAAGATCTCTCACGTAATTGAGAATCAGGCACAGGCTGACGCAGCTTACTACGATAGCCAGGCACACGGTCACCGTCGTGCAGACAAGCTCTCTGATAAGGACGATGCTAAGTATAAGGGTCGTAAGGATATCGGTGACTACGAGTGGGTAAACCGCGAGGGTTCTGCACGTCGTCCAGATGGCTCTGAGCAGATTGATGGCGAGGATATGTTCCACCTCGGTAATGTAGTGCCTCACTCTGTTGGTGGTCTGAACAACACATTCAAGTACAAGAATTTGACTCTGTCAGTATACTTGGATTACGCTATCGGTCACTCTATCTACAACTATATGAAGACTCGTTTCTTCCAGAATACTCTGGGTAACAGTAACTCAAACGTTGATAAGATGGTTTATGACTGTTGGACACACCCTGGTTGCGACTATAAGTACGCACGCTTCTTCCCTAACGACGCAGACTTTGGTAACCGTAACTTCAGCCGTGCATCAGACTTTAACGTTGAGCGCGCTGACTACCTCTGCTTGCGTGATGTATCTATCTACTATGACCTTCCATCAAAGTGGACCAAGAAGATTGGTATCAAGAAGGTAACTGTAGGATTTACAGGTAATACTCTTTGCTACTGGACAGGCGTTAGCGGTGGTGCTAACCCAGAGACAGGTATCAGCCGTGAGAGTGGTTCAAATATGTACTCTTCTTCAAACAATGCTGATGCTTCAGGCGGTACATTCAACCCACCAGCTCGTAAGTTCTTGTTCAATGTAAAGCTCACTTTCTAAGAGTATTGTAATTTTTAATAAAGAAAAAAGAGTATGAAACTTAAAAATATAATGAGATTGGTCCTGCCAGCTGTTGCAATGACTATGGTTGCAACCTCTTGTCATGGTGATCTTGACATTATGCAGGACAACCGTCTCTCTGCATCCAACATGTGGCAGGATGCGACTGACGTTACACAGTCTACCTGCGGTATCTACCAGCGTATGCGTTCTTGCTTCGTAAACTCTACTTGCAACGTATTCTACTGGGGTGAGGTTCGTGTAGGAACTTATATGTGGGGCTCTTCTATTGTAAACTTGGCACACGATAACGATATGATCGGTGTTGAGAGTAGCACAATGAACGGCTCAAACTCATCTACAAACTGGTCAGCACTCTATACAACTATTGACCAGGCTAATGCAGTGCTTAAGTATGCTCCAACTGTTCAGATGTCAGATAAGGAGCGCGGTTTTGCTATTGGTCAGGCATCATTTGCTCGTGCATACTGCTACTTCTGGGCTGCTCGTCTGTGGGGTGATGTGCCTCTTAACCTTGTACCAATTGAGTCAGTATCACAGCCAGAGTGCTACCCAGTTCGCGCTCCTAAGGCTGAGGTTTATGCTCAGATTGGCGTAGATATCCAGACTGCTCTTGACAATGCAGAGTATCTGGGTGGTGACTGCTACTTCGCAACAAAGACTGCTGTAAACCTTCTTAAGGCTGAGTACGCTCTTTGGATGTACACAAACCAGAATGGTGGTGCTGACTACCTTACCCTTGCTCAGGAGGCTGTAGATGCTCTTGATCTTACATCTAACGCCCTTCTTGCAGACTACGGTCAGGTATTCGTAAACTCAAATAAGAAGAATAAGGAGATTGCATTTGCACTCTGCAACAGCCAGGATGAGAAGCTTACAGGTGGTTTCTACCCATACTTCTACCTTGGTAACTCTTCTGTAGCACCTGCATACCAGAACAAGCCAGTTCCTATGAAGTCAACACAGTGGTGGGGCTTCCAGCCTACATTTATGAAGCGTCTTCGTGACAGCCGTGATATTGAGGGTGATAAGCGTGTAGCTACTAACCTCGGTGATGGTCCTTACGGTGCAAGTGGTGAGAACATTACTTGGTGTAACAAGTATATCGGCGACCAGAGCGGTGCTATCGCTATTGAGGATTGCGATATCCCTTACTACCGTACAGCTCTTGGTATTATGATGGCTGCAGAGCTTGCATACTACAAGAAGGAGTACACAAAGGCACTCGGTTACCTCAATGTTATTGCAAAGCGTGCTTATGGTAAGGATAACTACTATAAAGATGCAACTCAGAGCGCAGTTCTTAAGGCTATTGAGAACGAGTACTTCCTTGAGTTCCCTGCTGAGGGTGTTATCTGGTGGGCACTTATCCGTCTTGACACTATTTGGGATTACAACAGCTATCTGAAGGAGCAGAAGGCTACAAATCCAAACATTCTGTTGTGGCCTATCTCTAACTCGGCTCGTAACAAGAACTACAAGCTTGTTCAGACTGAGGGTTGGAATTAGTGTTTAACACGCAAATAAAAAATGAAAACTATGAAATATATTAAATTTTTAGTTCTCTGTGCGGCTGTTATGGGCTTGGCATCTTGCCACGAGGTTGATATTACCGAGCGTGATATGACCACCCGTGTGAGCTTGTCTCCAGCTACAACAGAGTTTGCAGCAACCGCTACAACTTTTGTTGCTGCAGTTCAGGTAAACAGCGGTAGCTTGCTTTCTGATCTTGGTTGGGAGGCTGAGATTACCTCTTCTACCCCTTGGGTTACCGTCTCTAAGACTACTGTAGAGCAGACCTTCACCCCTACATTTGACAAGGAGTCGTCTTATACAAATGTTGTAGAGGCTGTAGAGCTTAAGATTGCTGCTAATAGTGAGTATAAGCGTACTTTTGAGCTTACATTTACTATTGCTGACGGCACTGTAGTTCCATTTACCTTTACACAGCTCGGTCAGAAGGCTGATGCTGCTGTATCTACCGACCGTAAGAATATTGAGTTCCTTGCTATGGGTGGCTCTGAGGTTGTAGAGTATACAACTAACATGGGCGATGTTGCATCGTTCACATTCACTAATGGCGATGGTAGTGCTGCTACATGGCTCTCTGCTGAGGCTGTTGAGGTTGGTAAGGTAAAGGTTACCGCCACTGAGTGGACAAATAAGGAGTCAGGCAGAAGTGCTACTATGGTTATCACCGTAGGTACTGCTGCTACTTCTACCGCTTCTGTTTCAATCCCAGTTTCACAGCTTGCTGCTGAGGATCACTACTTCCTCTATGGCGCATCTGCTGGCGATATTGCAATCAAGGATGCTGTTCAGATGGAGAAGACTGAGGCAGACGGCGTATTCGTTCTTACAAACTTCTTCTGCGAGGAGCCAAAGAATGAGGTTCTTATCAACAAGAACTCTCGTGAGCTTAGCTACCCTTGCTATGCACTTGCTGCTGACGGTAAGGTAGCTGTTCTTGAGTCTGCATCTACTGCTTACACAGCTCCTGTAATCGAGGCAAACGGTCTTCGTGCACTTACAGTAAACTTCAACGACCTTACTTGGTCTTGGGAGCGCATTACAACCCAGTATGCAATGCCAGATTCAGAGCTTGCAAACTACCCAACAAAGGCATACATCGCTCGCGATGGCTCTATGAAGGTATGGATGGTTCGTCATATGGCTTGGGATGGTGGCGACATTAACCCTAAACTCGGTTCCGGTATGGTTAAGCACACCGGTAACGGTAGTGGTGGTACAGGTGGTTATGCAGCTGCTGACTTCCCAACAGTTTGGAACGATGTTGCAAAGCTCAACCCAGCTTGGGAGACCAAGGAGAGCGGTCTTGGTAACCTTGAGACCTACTCTGACGATGGTCGTATCTACACTTACCACGAGATGCTCGGCTATGATGCTCGCTTTGGTATCGGTTACGCTCGTTACGAGCAGGGTCCTTGGGTTCTTGGTGAGAAGTTTACCGATGCACGCGGTACTACTTACACAATCGCCGAGGCTCCGCTTAAGGCTCAGATTGACCAGTACACTGGCGACAATGCAAAGGATGAGGAGCTCTATCCAATGCTTAAGGTTCAGGCACAGGGTATCTGTCCTTACGGCTGGCACGTTGCTAACACTGCTGACTGGATTGACCTCTTCTACGCAATGTCTCAGGCAACTATTGAGAAGGGTGAGACTAAGTATCCAGTAAAGGCTGAGGATTGTACTTACAAGCAGTTTATTAACGGTGGTGTACCTAACACTAACGGTTGGTTGCGTAACACTGAGTATTGGGGTACAGAGTACTCATCACAGTATGCTGATGAGTTCGGCTTCAACTACTATCCAATTGGTTACCGTTATATGACTCAGGGCTTCCAGAACTGGAGTATGCGTATCCAGAGCTGGGTACCACTGCCAATGGCAGGTAGTAAGCCAGCAGACTACCCAAGTGCTGGTGGTGCTCGCTTCAATGTGATTAACAAGACTAATAGTGCACACTGCGCACCTCTTGCTAACCTTGATATCGGTCAGGCAGTTTGCCCATTCCGTTGCGTTAAGAACTATAAGTAGAACCTGTTTTGAGCCTATTTACTGCGTTCTTTTAAGTTTGTTACAACTCTTTGCTCCCCTGATTCTCGTTACATAGGAACCCCTATGCGCCTCGAATCAGTGAAGCAAATAGTTACAAACAAACATTAAAATAATCTTGTAAACAGACTCAACCAGATTCTTAAAAAACAAAATCAAGGGGTGGCAATATTGCTGCCACCCCTTTTACTAAAAAACAAACAAGAGAGAAAAAATGGTAAAAAGACTGTCAATTTTGTCGCTACTTGCTGCGGCAATGTTCTTTGTCGGATGTGATACCGAGGATGGACCAGACTCTCCATGGGGTCCTGGTTATGTGCCACCACAGGGTGGAGGAGAAGATAATAAAGAGTTTGTTGCCAAGCCTATTGAGAAGGCCGACAACATTGTTGTTGCACACCGTGGTGCAGTGAAGGAGTTCGGTGGAACACCTGATAACTCATTAGCCTCACTTCGTAATGCAATATCGCTTGGCTGCTATGGCTCGGAGCTTGATATCTATTGGACAAAGGATAATGATGTGATTGTTGCTCACGCTGACAGTAACTGCCAGATAAATCGTCTCTACCCGTGGGAAAATACCGTGGCAGAACTACGACGCGGCGGTGTGCTGTCTAATGGCGAGGTGCTCCCAACACTTGAGGAGTACATAAAGGTTGCCGTTACTGAGGGTAAGTGTACAAAACTCGTTCTTGATATTAAGAATATCACAGGTCCATCGACAGTAAGTGCCGATAAGCGCGCACAGTACTGCATCAATGCCTGCCGTCGCTCTATTGAGATTGCACAGAAGCTTGGCGCCGAGGAGTGGATAGAGTTTATCTGTACCGGTAATGCCACAGTTATGGCTGGCTGCGCGCCTCTCTGTGAGGTGGCTCAGATTCCTATTGGCTGGATGGCAAATAGGGCGGCTTCAGAGTATGAGAAGCTCGGCGTTGGCTGTAAGTACGCATACCGTTGGGCAAACCTCTCTTTAGAGTATATGAACGACGGCTTTAGTGGCGGTAAGCGCACTATTGACGAGTTTGTTTCTCGCGGCATTGAGTTCAGCGTCTACAATGCTGATACCGACCAGCAGATGGACTACTATGTTAGCCGCGCTGATAAGCTGAGGTGTATCTGCAGCAACTACCCTAAGAAGTTGCTCTCAAAGATGAAATAGTAGAGGATTACAGTCGTTCTGATTGTATATATAATAGGGAATCACCTCTGGTTGATACAAAGTTAAGGGCGTGTTTCCTTGGGGTTGGCTATTGTTGCCAACCTCTATTTTTTTGTCTGTAGTGGTAACATTTTGACCGATTTTCATGCTTAAAAGGTGGTTTTAATCTTCAGTGGCCGACAGGTGGTTGCCAAATTCATACCAAAATCTTTTGGTTTTCAAACTAATTTTATTACTTTTGTAAGTTCGTGAAGGTCTATACTTATAAAAAAATAATATATCTATGAAAAGAGCTATTCAATTCGGAGCTGGCAACATTGGTCGTGGCTTTATCGGCGCGGTGTTGGAGCAGGCAGGTTATCATGTAGTATTTGCTGACGTGAATGCCACTGTAATTGACAAAATTAACCAGGACAAGTGCTACACTGTCCACGTAATGGATGTAGAGTGTGTTGAGCAGAAGATTACAAACATCTCTGGCGTAAACTCTACTACTGACGCTGTAATTGACGAGATTGTCAAGGCTGAGATTATCACCACTGCTGTTGGCGTTGTTATCCTGCCACGCATCGCCCCTGCTATTGCAAAGGGTATTGCTGCTCGTCGTGCTGCGGGCGTTGAGGCTCCTCTCAACATTATCGCTTGTGAGAATGCTGTTCGCGCATCTTCACAGCTCAAGGAGCACGTTCTTGCACTTCTTGAGGGCGAGGACAAAGAGTATTGCACCAAGTGGGTAGGTTTCCCAGACTGCTCTGTAGACCGTATCGTGCCTCCAGTGCGTAGCGAGAATCCTATTGATGTTGTTGTAGAGGCATTCTATGAGTGGAATGTTGAGCAGGCATCATTTGTGGGCGAGGTGCCACAGATTGCAGGTATGAACCTTGCTGACAACCTCCTTGCATACGTTGAGCGTAAGCTCTTTACCCTTAACACTGGTCACGCAATTACCGCTTATACTGGCTGTATGAAGGGTCTGAAGACTATTGACCAGAGCATTGCTGACCCTCAGATTTATGAGATTGTTAAGGCTGCTATGCAGCAGAGCGGTCTTGGTCTTGTGGCTAAGCATGGCTTTGACAAGGAGGCTCACTTTAAGTATATCGACAAGATTATCAGCCGCTTTAAGAACCCATATCTCAAGGACGACGTTACCCGCGTAGGTCGTGAGCCACTGCGTAAGCTCTCGGCTGCAGACCGCCTTATCAACCCAACCCTTACAGCTCAGGCTGCGGGCGTTGATACTCCAGACCTTCTGCTCGGTATCGGTGCGGCTCTTCACTACAACAACCCTGAGGACCCACAGAGCGTAAAGATGCAGGAGTGCATTGCAGAGCTTGGTCTTAAGGCTGCCGTTGCTCAGTTTGCATCTCTTGAGGCTGATGCTCCAATCCTTGACCAGATTGTAGCTGCATACGCTGAGGTTGAGAAGAGATTGGCATAGCTAATAGGCAAAATCTAACTAAAAACTATAAATAAGATGACTTTAGAACAGCAAAAAAAGTTTAAGTATTGGCAGTGGAGAACCATCGCTGGTACTATGATTGGCTACATCTTCTTCTACCTTATCCGCAAGAACTTCTCATTCCTTATGCCAGGACTTACTGCGGAGTATGGTATTAGCAAGACCAGCCTCGGTGCAGTAATTACAGCTGCAGGTTTCCTCTATGGACTCTCAAAGCTGCTTAACGGTATGCTTGCAGACCGCATTAACGGTCGTTGGCACATGGTTACAGGTCTTGCCGTAAGTACTGTTACCGCAATCCTTATCGGTTTTGGTGCCGAGATTATTACCGCCCTTACTGGTGTGCCTGAGGGTTCTACTCCAGAGTTCGTTGGCAAGTTTACTATCTTGCTCTCAGCGCTGTGGATTGTAAATAACATCTTCCAGGGCTGTGGTTTCCCGCCATGCTCTCGACTAATCCCTCGTTGGGTACCATCTAACGAGCTATCTACAAAGATGTCTATCTGGAACACCTCACACTCTATCGGTGCAGGTCTTGCAGGTATCCTCTGCGGCTCATTTATCATGGCATCAATGGGTACTGATATGTCATCTGACCCAGCAATGGTTGCAACTATCGCTCAGAACCTTGGTAAGGATATCACAGACCCTGCCGTTATCTCTGCAGCTGAGCACGTTGGCGCTTGGAAGTGGGCATTTATTATCCCAGGTGTTATCGCTGCTGTAGGTGTGTTTATCACCGCATGGATTCTGCGCGATACCCCTAAGAGCGTAGGTCTGCCAGAGCTTTCAGAGCAGGAGAATAAGGATAACGCAGAGCCAGAGAAGCAGGAGAGCCAGGCAGAGATCTCTGCTTACATCATGGAGCATGTGTGGAAGAACCCTGTTATCTGGGCACTTGCACTTGCAGACTTCTTTGTCTATGTTATCCGCTTTGCTGTTCTTGACTGGGGTCCAACATTCCTTCGTGAGCACTGTGCAATGTCACCTGAGTGGGCTGCATCAACAGTTATTATCTTCGAGTTGTTCGGTGTTGTTGGTATGCTCGCTGCTGGTTGGATCTCTGATAAGGTCTTTGGTGGTCGTGCAACCCGTACCTGCTTCTTCTGTATGCTCGGTGCGCTGCTCGCTATCGTTGGCTTTATCTCACTCCAGACCGCTGGCGCAAGCCCTGTGATGCTGCTGTTCGTACTCGCACTTGCAGGTGCATTTATCTATGGTCCACAGGCGCTTATCGGTGTTATCGCCTCTAACCACGCAACTCGCAAGGCATCTGCTACTGCAAATGGTCTTGTTGGTTTTGTTAGCTACATCAGCCCAATCGTCTCTGGTCTTGGTTTCGGTATGATTGCTGACTCTAAGTTCGGCTGGCACGGCGTATTTGTGGCAATGGTTGTAATGGCTATTATCGGTATGCTTATCTTCGTTCCTATGTGGAAGATGAAGCGTGATGCATATGAGGAGTAGTAAATAACTTCTAACGAAAAGGGAGTGTCTAAAAAACTTGTTAGACACTCCCTCTTTTTTTTGTAATATTTTTCATGGTTGTTTCTCTATGTAGTTAAAGAACATAAATCAAAACAATACAACTATGAAACGATTTACATTATCTCTATTGCTCCTTATCTTTGGTGTAAGTGTTACATTAGCACAGGAACGACATTACAGTTACCGTTACATTGGTACTAACTACCAGGCTCAGGGTGGTGGACAGACCACGATGACAAACAAACTATCGTCAGCCCGTCTGGCTGGTGGCTTTATCGCCAGCATTCTTCCTGACCACAAGACTCTCTGGATTTATGGTACAGCAATCAATGAGCGCTGTACGGGTAATGGAACATTCAAAAATGGTGGTTACTCCTACACCTCCCCAATCACACAGGATTACTTTGAATTGTTGTGTGGTGAGCTTCCGACCAGTGGCTACAGCATAACTCTAATTGGAAATTACAGCCGCATTGTCTGCGTCACTAATGAGCCGAGTGGTGCTGACTATTATGTAACTCGCTACGACCATTATAAGCTCGATAAGGTGGTCAGTAAGCCAAACAATCCTCTGCGCATTACCACTGAGCGTGAGGATGCTGAGCGCGAGGCACGATTACTGCAACATAAGAAGGAACTGGCTAAAATGGAGGCTCAGATAAAGACTGAAAGAGAGGCACGCGAGAAGGCGTTAAAGAACACTGTCGGTAATCTTTTCCCTATGGCGTACTTTGTTGATTCTCATGGTAATAGGGTGGACTTATCATACTTCAAGCGCGGTAAGAAGAGCCTTGTAATAACCCATATGGTTAGCTGTTCACCATCTTATAAGCTAATGAAGGAGCTTAAGAAGTATCCGCAGATAGCAGATCAGATTATAACCATTATAGCCACTCAGTCTGACTATAGTAAATACAACTCCGAAAGAGAGTATACCCCAAATAGGCTCTACTTCAACTCAAGCGTGGAGTCAAACAGTAAATGGATTTACGGCAAGTCAGTTCCTTGCATCATCCTTGTTGATGAGTGGGGTAGGGTTATGAGCTACAAGTATGGCTATGACTACAAGAAGGATGTAAAATATATTGCTGACATTGTAGATAAGATGCGAATCCGCACCTATGCTCCATATAAGGTGGGTGACTACTACTTTGATGGCAAGAGCGAGGGTGTAGTCTTTGAGGTCTACAACAACGGCTACAGCGGTAAGATTGTAAGCCTCAAGCACTCAGACTCTATTATGAGGTGGCGAGAGAGCGGTAAGCTTAATATCGGCAAGACCTTTGGTGTTACTGATGGACGAGATATTATGCACTATAGAGAGCTTGCCGAGAGCATAACTGGTAGCGACGCCTTTGGATGGTGTAGCAAAATGGGTGCAGGTTGGTATCTGCCGACAATAGAGGAGCTGAAGGCTATCTACAAAAACCGTTCACTCATAGAGCCAAAGCTTACCGATAAGCTTAATGCTGTCTACTGGTCCAGTACCGAGTATAATGCCAATGAGGCGTACTACACCACTAAGAGCGCAGGTCGAGTAGCATACAGTGAAAAGCACTACGGCTGTAATATACGCGCCGTGAAGGTCTTTGGTAATGGTGTTCCAAGAGAGAAGCAGAAGCAGACTTCAGCCCCATACAAGGTGGGTGACTTCTACAATGAGAATGGCAAGGTCGGTGTTGTCTTTGAGGTCAATGCTGACGGCACAAGTGGTAAGATTTCATCTGTAAACGCTATATCTAACAGTACAGCGTGGTGTGCAGAGCAGAGCCTTGCGAATGGTATCGTCGGCGCAAATAGCACCACAAATGGAGAGTACAACATGAAGGCTATCATGCGCGTAGCTGACTGGCAGAAAAAATACCCAGCCTTTGCTCTATGCACAACGTTAAGTGGTGAGGGGTGGTATATCCCATCAGTAGAGGAGCTAAGGAGTATCTACGAAAGTCGCTCGAATAGATGTGTGCCTCTATTAAACACTCAGGTGTGGAGCTCTACTGAGGATATTCAAAAAGAGATAGGTGCGATAAAGTTGGACCTACGCACTGGCAAGTCGAGCGTGGGACATAAGGATTACGGTTGCTACATCTATGCTGCTGCTACATTCGGCAAGAGCGATGAGGTTAAAAATCGCACATTTGAGAGAACATACGCCCCATATAAGGTTGGCGACCTCTATAGCGATGGTCTAAAGTGCGGCGTAGTGGTTGAGGTTTGGGATAGTGGTAAGAGTGGTAAGATTATTAGCCTTACTCAGACTCTTGAGCCGTGGGAGGATGCCAAGGCAAACTGCAAGGCGATGGGCGAGGGATGGTATCTGCCATCTGCGGAGGAGCTGCGACTGCTATCTTACAACAAGGCTGAGTATGAGGCTGTAAATAAGGCACTTAGCGCCTACGGCACACCGCTAATGAGCGCTTTTTACTGGAGCAATACAGAGACAGGAGAGCTGATACACAAGCAGTACCCTACAGTTTACACCATGTCAATGGATGGTAACTGCTCTCAAGAGCCTACTTGCAATGGTCATTATGTGCGCGCATTTACCCTCTTTGGTACCTCTGCCCGCCCAACAACGACACTTGCACGCCCTAAGACCTCTGCCCCATACAAGGTTGGCGACTACTACAACGATGGAGTAAAGGATGGTATAGTCTTTGAAGTACGCGCGGGTGGTAATCACGGCAAGATTATCAGCATTGCAGAGCCGCTTATAGACCTCCGCTGGTCTACTGGTGATATATATGGTGCATCAGCAAAGAGCAAAAGCAATGGAGCAAAGAATATGGAGAAGATAAAGCTGCTTGATAACTGGCAGAACAGATATCCTGCTACAAAGTGGTGTTCAGATTTGGGCGAGGGGTGGTACTTGCCAAGTATCAATGAGTTAGAGAGGGTCTATATGAATAAGTCTGTAATAGAGAACGCTCTTAAATGTAAATTTAAGGATGAGATGTGGTCTTCCACAGAGTCTAACAAGCGTCCACAAAACAAATATATCAATGATAGGAGCTTAGGCTCTGTCTATGTACTCAGGATGTCGGATGCTCACATTTACAGAGCTCGCACTACTTGGGTTAAAGAGGTTCGTGCAGTTGCAAAGTTCTAACTATTCGACCTGAAAATAGACTGGGGATGGAATTTTAGCCATCCCCTTTCTATTTAGCATAAAAATTCATACCTTTGTATATATAAAGGTAACACTATGCGACGATTAACTCTTCTTCTTACTGCTCTTATGAGCATTCTGCTCTGCTCGGCGCAGAGTCTGAAAATCAAGCGTGCCGAGTTTGAGCAGTGGAAAAATAGCTCACTTGGTAGCGAAAAGTTTGGCGCACTGCCTTACCGTATTGCCCACTTTAAGGGTAGTGAGGAGGGTAGTGGTGCTCCGATGCTGATTGTTTGGATTCATGGCGGGCATAGCTGCGGTGATGATAATCAGAGCCATATAGGTGATAATTATGGCGCTATAGCCAAGCTCACAGCCTATCTCAAGGAGCAGCAGGGTGGTTCTATTTTGGTGGCGCCACACCTCAATGATAATATGCGCGACAACACAACAGCAGCAACAGTCGCTCTCTGCCGTCTTATAGACCATCTTATCGCAAGTCAAGGCATTGACCCCGCGCGAGTATACCTCATTGGCGCATCCTTTGGCGGTATGATGGCAACAAAAGTGGCATCCGCCCGCCCCGACATCCCTGCGGCAGTGGAGATTATCGGCACAGTACCTCATATAGAGGCTACCACTCCAGCGCAGTTTGCCGTATGTTGCGTAGCATCGGATGCGGACAACCCGCGCAAGTTTGAGCGCACTGCAGAGCAGATGTATCGTCTTGAGAGTGAGGGGTATAAGACCCTCTTTGTAGAGTATTCAGGGCTCTCGCACCGCGATGTATGTGAGCGAGGTATTGATATTAAGACACTTGATTGGTTATTTAGTAACTCTCGTGAGCATTAAAATTATATCTCCGCACAATATTACAATAGCTCCTTGCGTTACTTTTGCGAAATAATGAACAAAACTATGAAAAGGACACTATCAATTATCGGACTTAGTTTTTTGTCTGCTGTAGTAGGTGCTGCAGCGACAATGTTTGTGATAAGCAAAAATAGCGATACACAAGTAGAGGTTGTTGAGCGAGTGGTAGAGAGATCACCACAGCTTGGTGCGCATTTTACATCATTTGAGCAGGGCGGTTATCCAGACCTTACATACGCTGCAGAAAATGCTGTAAAGGCGGTGGTAAATATCGAGGTAATCTCTGAGGTGGCTGTACAGAGTGGTTATAATCCATTTTTTGACTTCTTCGGCATCCCTCAGCAGCACGGTATGCAGAAGCGCGAGCAGCGCTCTGGTGGCTCTGGCGTGATTATCTCTACTGATGGTTATATTGTTACAAATAACCATGTTGTTGAGAACTCAACAAAGCTGCGCGTAAAACTCAATGATGGAAGAACTTTTGATGCAAGCAAGATTGGCACAGATCCTGCTACTGATGTAGCTCTTATAAAGATTGAGGCTCAGGATTTGCCTACACTCGCCTTCGGAAGCTCCGATGCGCTGCGATTGGGTGAGTGGGTGCTGGCTATTGGCTCTCCATTTGACCTTCAGTCTACAATTACTGCTGGTATTGTGAGCGCAAAGGCTCGCCAGTTGGATGTTATTCCTGATGATTTTCGCCTTGAGTCGTTTATCCAGACCGATGCGGCGGTAAATCCTGGAAACTCTGGTGGCGCACTTGTCAATGCTCGCGGAGAGTTAGTGGGTATTAACACTGTAATCAAGTCATCTACAGGTAGTTATATCGGCTATTCGTTTGCAGTACCTGAGAGTATTGTGCGTAAAGTTGTTAGCGACCTTAAGGAGTATGGAGTTGTACAGCGTGCACTGCTTGGTATTACCTATCGCTATATAGATCAGGACTTTGTGGACAATATGGGCGAAGAGACTGGTATCACTCAGGTAGGTGGTGTATATGTTGCATCAGTGGTTGAGGGTGGCGCTGCATCAGAGGCTGGACTGCGCAAAGGTGATGTTATCACCTCTATTGATGGCGTAGAGCTTGACGCCCCATCAAAGCTTGCGGAGCAGATTGGTAAGCACCGTCCAAACGACAAAATTAAAATTATTGTAAAAAGAGGCGAAAATGTGAAACATTTTGAGGCCACTTTGCGTAATAAGGCGGGGAAGGCAGAGTTACTACCATCAGATGCTGTTGATGTTGTAAAGGTCTTAGGTGGTAGATTCGCTGAGGCTGATGCTAAGCTCTGCAAGAAACTTGACATCCGTGGCGGTGTGCAGGTAACTCAGGTAAATGCAGGTGGATTGCTTGCAAGAGCAAGGGTTAGAGAGGGTTTTGTCATTACTCATATCAACGACAAGGCGATTGATAGTGTTGCAGACCTTAATAGTATTACAAGCAAGGTGCGCAGTATTGATGGAGTATATCCTGATGGTCGAGCTGCCAGCTATATGGTTGTAGAGTAGGCTGTAGCCTATAACAATAGAATAGCTCTTGTTTGTAACAAGGGCTATTTTTTAAGAACATAGGATAAATAATTATATAACAATGCGTCAATTAAAAATTACCAAGTCCATCACCAATCGTGAGAGTGCTTCGCTTGACAAGTACCTTCAGGAGATTGGTAAGGAGGATCTTATTACCGTTGAGGAGGAGGTAGAGCTCGCCCAGCGAATCCGTAAGGGCGACCAGGAGGCTCTTGAGAAGCTCACTAAGGCAAATCTTCGCTTTGTAGTCTCTGTGGCAAAGCAGTATCAGAATCAGGGTCTTAGCCTTCCAGACCTTATCAACGAGGGTAATCTGGGTCTTATCAAGGCTGCTGAGAAGTTTGATGAGACCAGAGGATTTAAGTTCATCTCATACGCTGTTTGGTGGATTCGCCAGTCTATTCTCCAGGCACTTGCTGAGCAGAGCCGTATTGTCCGCTTGCCACTCAACCAGGTTGGTTCACTAAATAAGATTAACAAGGCTTTTGCACGCTTTGAGCAGGAGCATGAGCGCGTACCTTCACCAGAGGAGCTTGCTCAGGAGCTTGAGCTGCCTCGTGAGAAGGTTACCGATACACTTCGCGTGGCTGGTCGCCATATCTCTGTAGATGCTCCATTTGCAGATGGTGAGGATAACTCTCTGCTTGATGTGCTTGTAAACCCTGACTCTCCAAATGCAGACCGTGGTCTTATCAATGAGTCCCTTGCCACTGAGGTGGACCGCGCACTGGAGACCCTTACCGAGCGCGAGAGAGATATTATCCGCTACTTCTTCGGTATTGGTTGCTCAGAGATGACCCTTGAGGAGATTGGTGAGAAGTTCGACCTTACCCGCGAGCGTGTACGTCAGATTAAGGAGAAGGCTATTCGCCGCCTCCGTCACTCTTCACGAAGCAAGTTGCTCAAGAGTTATCTTGGTTAGAGTTTCGGTAGAGAATAAAAAAAGAGAGATTGTTTGTAAACAAGCAATCTCTCTTTTTTTGTGATACCTATTATAGAACTATGCCGTGCTCCTTAAAGGAGTAGCTGCTATTGGCTGTAATGATTATATGGTCCAGCAGCTTGATGTCAAAGAGGTTTGCCGCGGCGTTGAGTGTGCGTGTCATAGCAATATCTGCCTGACTGGGCTCTCGATTACCAGAGGGGTGGTTATGTGCAATAAGCATCTGCGTTGCAAGCAGTTCAATGGCGCGCTTAAAGATTAGACGGTTGTCAATTATTGTCGCTTGTAGACCACCTTGGCTAATTCGCATACGCTCAATAACGCTGCCCGACGAGGTTAAGAATACCACCCAGCACTCTTCGTGATTTAACCCGTTAAATATTGGTCGGAAGTAGTTTACCGCATCGGTGCTGCTGCGTATGCTCTCCCTCTTCTCCTCCTCGGCTATAGCACGACGGCGCGAGAACTCTACAGCTGCAGCAAGTCTTACTGCTCGTGTAAGACCAAGACCATCTGCCATACGAAGTCTGGAGATGTTATTGACAGGAAGAGAGGCAAAGCTGTAGTGTGATAGTAGGTTGGTGGCAAGGTTATAATCCTCAACCAGAATAGCTAACAGCTCGCTATCGCTTAGCACGGCAGCTCCATAGAGTGCCACCTTATCGTTCAGCTCCTTCATCGCTACAATATCTCAGCTACGACAAATGTGCTACCGCCGATAAAGAGAGTATCCTCACTAGTCATCAGAGTTTTGGCATACTCTACAGCCTCACTAACGCTCTGTCGGCACTCAAAATTGAGCTTTAGCGCTGTGGCTATCTCTGCAATTTTCTCTGTTGTTGCTGCTCGGCGAGACTCTGCACGGGTAAAGATGTAGTGCGCCTTTTGTGGCATGAACTGAAGCATCTGCTCAATATTCTTATCCTCGCAGAAGCCCATCACGCAGTAGAGCTTGCCAGAGTCAATATCTTTGAGCTGGTCTGCCACGTGACGCATGCCGTCGGGGTTGTGTGCCGTATCGCAGATAACTGTTGGCTCTGTAGACAACACCTGCCAGCGACCTCGGAAGCCCGTAGAGAGTAGTGTGTCGCGCACACCCTCAACAAAGGCGCGGCGACTGATTGATAGCGGGGTATTCTCATGTAGGTAATCAGCTACAGCGCACACTGTGGCAAGATTCTGACGCTGGTACTCTCCCAGTAGAGGTATGCGCAGGGTGTACTGCTGGTTGTCGCGTGTGCGAATCATATCAAAGACCTGAACACTGCCCTCGCGCTGCTGACGGTGACACTCAAACTCCTGCTCAGCGTAGATAACTGTTGAACGTAGGTCGGCTGCAATATCCTCAAAAACAAGGTTGTAGGCGCTATTCTTCTCGCCCACAATTACAGGAATTGACTTCTTGATAATTCCACCCTTCTCGCGGGCAATCTTAGGCAGTGAGTCGCCCAGTAGCTCGGTATGCTCAAGGGCTACGTTAGTAATTACGCTAACGGCAGGGATTACGATATTTGTAGCATCTAATCTACCACCAAGACCTGTCTCTATAACAGCAACCTCTACATCGCTCTGTGCAAAGTAGTCAAATGCTAAGGCTGTAGTCATCTCAAAGAATGAAAGTTCACTCTCCTCCATCTCTTTGCGGTACTTACCGACAAAGTTCACAACCTTCTGCTTTGAAATCATCTCTCCATTTACCCTAATTCTCTCGCGGAAGTCGGTAAGGTGTGGCGAGGTATATAGACCCACCTGATAACCCGCCTGCTGAAGCACTGAGGCGAGCATATTGGCAACAGAGCCCTTGCCATTTGTGCCAGCAATGTGGATAACAAAGTAGCTACGCTGAGGGTTGCCTAACTTACGGCAGAAGTCAGATATACGCTCTAAGCCTGGCTTATATGCCGAGGCTCCAACCTGCTGAAAGGTCGGTAGAGAGGTAAATAGATACTCAAGGGTTTCGCTATAGTTCATTGTTTATCAATCAAGGTAAAACTTTCTTTTGGATAGTATGGCTACGGTATATAGTAGACAGAGCAGGGCAATGTAGATTGATAGTCTGCCAATATAGTCTCCATAGCGTGTATAGATAGTCTTTTGGTCATTCAGTCGTAGCTCAGCGCTTATCACCCCCTGCTTGTCCCAGCCAAGGCTCTGAATGCTGTCACCGCGAGAGTTTATAAAGCCTGAAATGCCAGTATTTGCACTGCGGACAATATCTCGTCGATGCTCAATGGCGCGTAGGCGACAGAAGGCATAGAGATATTTGTATCCCCACGTATCGCCCCACCAGCCGTCGTTAGATATAACACCGATAATCTGCGCTCCATTTCTGACAAACTCGCCCATATAGTCTCCATAAAGACCCTCATAGCATATTGCAGGGGCGATTTTGACCCCATTATGGTCAAAAGGCTTGCAACTCTTGCCGATACCCAACTGACCCGATATGCCGCCAAGGTCTACACCAAAAATCTTATCCTTGCGGAACCACGCAGGTAGGGTCTCCACGCCGATGACAAGCTTACCCTTGTGGTGTACAGGATTTACGCTCTGGTCGCTGGTAATACCTATTGAACTATTAAAGACATCGTAGTAAATTCCGTTGCTTGAAAAGCGATTTGTATCACTTATGCGACGATTGCTGTATGGGACAATGCTCTGAGTACCAGCGATAACCATAGCCTCGCTCTTAGCAAAGCGCAGCTGAGTATTTATAGCTTGCACTATGCGTGTAGCGCCTATATGTCGCTCGTTTACGGTCGTGGCGAGAGAGGTCTCTGGCATAAGGATAAATGTCGCGCTCTCTGTTGGTGCTTGATGCAGCAGCTTAATCAGATTTTTCTGCTGTAGCGCCTCACTGCCATTAAACTTCTCGTAGCAATCTACATTAGGCTGCACAGCGCTGACGGTAATTTTTTTGCGAGAAGTGTAACGCTCTGTTGTTGGGGCGTTTACAGCATAGAGTATAAGCGAGAAGAGTATCGGGCAGACAACCTTTGCTGCTGCCAAAATCCAACGACCCTTACCACCACTTTTAAGTGCCTCAAAAATTAGTATGTTTGAGACCAACACCCACAGTGAGCCACCAAGTACGCCCGTATACTCATACCATTGCACCGCCCACGTGTCAAAGGCAAAGGCGTTGCCCAGAGTCAGCCAAGGGAATGACATCGCTGGAGCTTTGATGTAGATATACTCGCAGGCTATCCACGCCGTAACAAGCAGCGTGTAGGCTATGCCCTTTGACATTCGCTTGCTCACGATATGGAAGAGCATAAATGGCAGTAGACACCACCAGCTACCCACTATCGTACCTGCAATAGTGCCTATCGCTGCGGCATTCCATACCCACCAGATTGTAGACAGATGCCACAGTATGAATGTTAGCGAAGCCCATAGCGCAACCTTAATGCTGTCCCTGAATGAGCCAGAGTAACTGTGGCTCACTGCAAGCAGTGGCACAAGGGCTACAAGCACTGTAAATCCGCTGACCGTCATCCACCCAAAGCCAAGCAGTAGGGCAGATAGCAGACAGAGCAGCAGTCGCTTTGTGGTTGATTGTGTTGTGGTGTTAAGTCTCATCCTACTATTTGGTTTTGTAGGCGCAACGGTACTTGCCCTTTGCGAGATTTAAGATTTTGCCCTTCAGTAGGTTACGACGCAATGGCGAGAGGTGGTCAGTAAATACCTTGCCCTCAATATGGTCATACTCGTGCTGAATTACGCGAGCAGGATAGCCGTCAAACTCGTCGTCGTGCTCCACGAAATTCTCGTCAAGGTAGCGCATACGAATCTTTACGGGGCGAGATACATTCTCATGAATACCTGGAAGCGACAGACAGCCCTCCTCAAACAGACCTGTCTGCTCGCTGCGCTCATAAATCTCTGGATTGACAAACACGCGGCGGAAGTTCTCAAGCTCTGGCACCTCCTCTGCCCATGGCGTGCAGTCCACAATAAACATGCGGATGTTCTTGCCAATCTGAGGGGCAGCAAGACCCACGCCCGACGCCTCATCAAGGGTCAGAAACATATCCTCAACGAGCTTCTTAAACTCTGGATAGTCTGGTGTTATCTCTACCGATTGGTTACGCAACACTGGCGAACCGTATATTACTATAGGATAAATCATAGTAAAATTATTTTATGAGGCTTTTGCCTCGTTAGTTTTTGGCTATTAGCTATTGGCTGTTGGCCATTAGCTTGCTGACGCAGAAAAGAGCGTTTAAGGAGCTTAACGAAGTTAAGGAATTTAGCGACAATTCTCCTTAAATTCACTAATTTCCTTAATCTCCTTAGCGGCTAACAGCTAATGGTTAATACTCTCCATATAGGACTGCAGGATTATTGTTGCAGCCACGCGATCTACAATAGCCTTATCGCGGCGTGCCATTTTGCCTATTCCGCTCTCAAGGATGGTGCGCTGGGCAATAACTGATGTAAATCGCTCGTCATGCAGCACCACCTCCTTATCGGGATAAGCCCTACGCAGGCGCAGAACGAGTGGCTCAATGTACTTCATCGTCTCCGAAGGCTGACCGTTCATCTGCGACGGCTTGCCCACAACTATCGTTGAAACGTCATTTTCTGCGCAATATTGTGCGATATATCGCTCCAACTCCTTTGTTGCCACAGTCTCAAGGGCTCCAGCGATAATACGCAGGGGGTCAGACACTGCCAACCCCGTGCGCTTAACGCCGTAGTCTATAGCGAGAATTCTTGACATTACGCCTTAATCTTCTTGTACAGAGGGCGGAATGATACTGCCTCGCCGATAATCTTCTCAAGGTCGGCAATAGCTACTCGCTGCTGCTCCATAGTGTCGCGGTGGCGGATAGTTACAGTGCCGCTCTCAAGACTGTCGTGGTCTACAGTGACGCAGAATGGAGTACCGACAGCATCCTGACGGCGATAACGCTTACCGATAGAGTCCTTCTCGTCGTAGGTTACAGTGTAGTCAAACTTCAGACTGTCAATAATCTGGCGCGCAAGCTCTGGAAGACCATCCTTCTTAACAAGTGGCATAACGGCAACCTTTGTAGGGGCAAGGCAAGCAGGTATGCGAAGCACTACGCGCTCCTCTCCGCTCTCAAGCTTCTCCTCGCAGTATGCTGCAGACATAATCTGCAAGAACATACGGTCTACGCCGATAGAGGTCTCAACAACATAAGGAACATAGCTCTCGCCACGCTCTGGGTCAAAGTACTGAATCTTCTTACCAGAGTACTCCTGATGTCTACCAAGGTCAAAGTCGGTACGAGAGTGGATACCCTCAACCTCCTTGAAGCCAAATGGGAAGTTGAACTCAATATCTGTTGCTGCATTAGCATAGTGAGCCAGCTTGTCGTGGTCGTGGAAGCGATAGTTCTCATCACCAAAGCCAAGTGCGCGGTGCCAAGCCATACGGGTGTTCTTCCACTCATTCCACCACTGCATCTCTGTGCCTGGCTGTACAAAGAACTGCATCTCCATCTGCTCAAACTCGCGCATACGGAAGATAAACTGGCGAGCCACAATCTCATTACGGAATGCCTTACCAATCTGCGCAATACCAAATGGGAGCTTCATACGACCAGTCTTCTGCACATTGAGGAAGTTTACGAAGATGCCCTGTGCAGTCTCTGGACGAAGGTAGATAGTATTTGCACCCTCGGCAGTAGAGCCCATCTGGGTAGAGAACATAAGGTTGAACTGGCGAACATCTGTCCAGTTGCGAGTACCAGAGATAGGACATACAATCTCGCAGTCAAGGATAATCTGCTTCAGAGCCTCAAGGTCGTTCTTGTCCAACGCCTCAACAAAGCGAGCGTGAACAGCATCGCGCTTAGCAGTAATCTCAAGTACGCGAGCGTTTGTTGCACGATACTGCGCCTCATCAAATGCCTCACCAAAGCGCTTGCGAGCCTTTTCAATCTCCTTCTGAATCTTCTCGTCCTGCTTTGCCATCCAATCCTCAATAAGCACATCGGCACGATAACGCTTCTTTGAGTCCTTGTTGTCAATCAGTGGGTCGTTAAATGCAGCTACGTGACCAGAAGCCTCCCAAGTCTTTGGGTGCATAAAGATAGCCGCGTCAATACCGACGATATTCTCGTGCAGCTTAACCATTGAGTCCCACCAGTAGCGCTTGATGTTGTTCTTCAGCTCAACACCATTCTGACCGTAGTCATAAACAGCGCCAAGACCGTCATAAATCTCGCTTGAAGGGAAAATAAAACCATACTCCTTACAGTGAGCAATCAGTTTCTTAAAGAGTTCTTCCTGTGTCATAATGCAATATTTTAATTATTATTTGTTCCAAATAATCAAAGGATATAATCCAACTGACAAAGGTACAAATTTTTTCGGATATTTTCGCACAATAGTCTGTTCCATCTGCAATATTAGATTTTTTTGTATAAATTAAGTATAAGCAATGTTTACTCTTGCATATGGAAAACGTACATAAAATTTCTCAGGATAGAAATATTTGTTTAACTTTGTGTAAATTATTTTAATTATGGCAACAGAATACACTTGTATAACCCGCAAGATTGAGGTGCATCTTCATAAACACGGCGATAGCGAAGAGGCTTTGCAACGCCTAAATGAAGAATGTCGTATTTGGGATGAAATAAATAATAATTTGTACAAAGCTGCAAATCGTATTATCTCGCACTGCTTTTTCAATGACACATATGAGTATAGACTCAAATTACAATCGCCACGTTTGCAAGAGATTGAAAAACTATTAAGCAATCCCAAGCGCAATAAGTTGTCGGATGAAGATATTAAACAACTTAAAGCCGAGCGTAAGCAGCTTTTTGCAAATTTCAAAAAACAGCGTCAAGTGTTTCTGCGTGGAGGTGTTGAGGAGGGTGCAAATCCAGAGCAAAACTCTACATATAGGGTTGTGAGTAATGAGTTTATAGACGTTATCCCTTCTGAAGTTCTAACCAATCTCAACCAAAATATTTCATCTACATATAGAGAGTATTCTTTGGATGTTGAGAGAGGAAGCAGAACAATTCCAAACTACAAGAAAGGTATTCCTGTTCCATTTTCCATTAAACGCTCTGGTGAGTTAATGCTAAAAAAGCGTGAGGATGGATCTATATATGTGCGTTTTCCAAAATGCTTGGAGTGGGATTTATTTTTTGGTAGAGATCGTAGCAATAATCGTGAAATTGTAGAACGAGTATTAAATGGACAGTATGATGTAGGAATTTCTACTATACAAGAGACTAAAAACAAGAAGAGATTTTTGTTGTTAGTGGTAAAGATTCCTAAAGAGAGTAAAAAACTTAATCCAAATCGTGTTGTGGGCGTTGATTTGGGAATTAACATCCCATTGTACGCAGCACTAAATGATAATGAGTATGGAGGTTTGGGAATTGGCTCGCGTGAACAATTCTTGAAGGTGCGTATGAGAATGGTAGCTCAGAAACGAGCGTTGCAACGCAATCTTCGCCATACAACCAATGGTGGACACGGTCGCGCTCAAAAACTCCAAGCACTTGACCAACTAGAAGGCAAAGAGCGTAATTGGGTGCATCTGCAAAATCATATTTTCAGCAAATCAATCATTGAGTATGCGTTGAAAAATGGCGCAGGAGTCATACAGATGGAGCGATTAGCGGGATTTGGCCGAGATAAGAACGAAGAGGTTGAAAATGAGTTTAAGTTTATTCTTCGATATTGGTCGTTCTTCGAATTACAAACAATGATTGAGTATAAAGCAAATGTTGCGGGTATTGAAGTAAGATACATAGACCCATACCACACTAGTCAAACTTGTAGTTTCTGTGGTCATTATGAAAAGGGACAACGCATTAATCAATCAACCTTTGTTTGTAAAAATCCAGATTGTGTAAAAGGCAAGGGAAAACAGCACGCTGATGGCAGTTATGATGGTATAAATGCAGATTGGAATGCAGCTCGTAACATAGCATTAAGTACTACAGTAGTTGATA
>SUZO01000030.1 GCA_015059805.1 Rikenellaceae bacterium | reverse complement strand
ACAATTATGGCAAATCACAAATCATCTAAGAAGAGAATTCGCCAGACCGCTACAAAGCGTGCTCACAACCGCCTTTATCACAAGACTGCTCGCAACGCTGTAAAGGCTCTGCGTAACACTACTGAGAAGGCTGCTGCTGAGGCACTGCTTCCAAAGGTAACCGCTATGCTTGACAAGTTGGCTAAGCACAACATTATCCACAAGAACAAGGCTGGTAACCTCAAAGGCGCAATTCAGTTGCACGTAAACGCTCTCTAATCAGCGGCTTACGTCAAAGAGATGGGGAACACAATAGTGTTCCCCATCTCTTTTTTGGCTGTTGGCTATTAGCCATTAGCCTTTTAGCGGTACAGACTTCGTCTGTCGTGTTTATTCGGATTTGGGTTACTGCCGCAGGCAGTGAAAGAGAAAATAGAGTCTAACACTCAAGCTTGCTTGAAAGTGGAAAGACTCTATTTTTTATTTCAATAACTCGCAGAGTTACCCTAAATCCGCATCAGCACGGAAGCGAAACAAAGTTTCTCAGAAAGTCTTTTGGGTCACTTTTCTTCAGAAAAGGGACGGTACTTGGCAGGGCTACTCGCGTCGTTTAAGACCGCGCTCGGCGGCGAGGGTTTCGAGCATCTGGTGGGCAGCATCGTAGTCGTTAGGGATTTGTCCATCAAGGATTGCGTTTTTGATTATCTCCTTAATCTCGCCCAGGATGCTACATGGAGGCACGTCGTATTCGCGCATGATAATGTCGCCTGTAATTGGAGGTTGGAAGTTCCTCACTCTATCGCGCTCCTCAAGGTCCTTCATCTTTCGGCGCACGAGGGCGAAGTTATCAAGGAATCGTTTAACCTTCTCCTCTATGCCGGATGTAATATCCGCCTCGCAGAGGGTCATCAGCTTCTCCACATCGTCACCCGCCTCAAAGAGGAGTCTACGCACAGCCGAGTCGGTAACAACATCCTCAGCAAGGATTATCGGGCGCAGGTGTAGAAAGACCATCTTCTGCACAAATCGCATAGGCTCACCAAGTGGCAGTCCGAGTCGGCGGAATATAGGTTTTACCATCTTTGAACCTAAGACCTCATGTCCGTGGAACGACCAGCCAGTTTTCGGGTCATAGCTCTTACATTGAGGCTTGGCAATATCGTGCAAAACTGCTGCCCAGCGCAGGTAGAGGTCGTCGCTCTTACGCGCCACATTATCAAGGACTTTAAGGGTGTGCTTAAAGTTATCCTTATGGGCGTGGTTGCCCCTACGCTCAACGCCGCAGAGGTTATGAAGTTCAGGAAATATCAGTTCAAGCAGACCTGTAAGTTCAAGGAGTTCAAAGCCTATAGATGGCACTGGCGAAGCGACTATCTTATTCAGCTCCACGATGATACGCTCCTTAGAGACAATCTCTATCCTCTGACGATTACGGCGTATAGCCTCAAAAGTCTCATCTTCAAGTTCAAAGCCCAGCTGGCTGGCAAAGCGTATTCCGCGCATCATTCTGAGCGGGTCGTCCGAGAAGGTTATATCGGGGTCGCAGGGCGTGCGAATAATACAATCCTCAAGGTCGTACATGCCATCAAAAGGGTCTACCAGCTCGCCGAAAGTATCGCTATTGAGCGACCATGCCAATGCGTTGATAGTAAAGTCCCTACGGCACTGGTCGTCCTCAATAGTTCCATCCTCAACGTGTGGCTTACGGGAGTCGGGCGAGTAGGACTCTTTTCGTGCCCCCACAAACTCAATCTCCAGACCATCAGCGTGGAGCATAGCCGTTCCAAAACGCTTGAAAACCACTACGTTAGTCTTAAGTTCGGCAGCAAGTGCCTGAGCCACCTCAATACCGCTACCCACAACAACCACATCTATATCAGAACACTTGCGACCAAGGTAGTAGTCGCGCACATAGCCTCCGATAACAAATGCATCAACGCCCTTCTGGTCTACAATGCGAGAAATCTTCTTAAATATGGGTAGTGATAGTGGATTTTTACTCATCTTTCAGGCAACGACGATAGAGTTGAACAGTATTCTCAAGACCGAGGTAGAGAGCATCGCTAATAAGTGCATGACCTATAGAGACCTCGTCGCACCACGGTATGCGCTGAGCAAAATACTCAAGATTTTCAAGCGAGAGGTCGTGACCTGCATTAAGTCCCAGTCCGCACTCACGCGCAGCCTCTGCAGCAGCAACATAAGGTGCGATAGCCGCCTCACGGTCAGCAGCATAGTCACGAGCATATGCCTCTGTGTAGAGTTCTACGCGGTCGGCACCACACTCCTTAGCGCCACGCACCATCTCTGGGTCTGGGTCTACAAAGATAGATACGCGAATACCATACTGGTGGAACTTGCGGCACATATCAGTGAGGAATTCGCGGTTTTTAATGGTATCCCAGCCCGCATTAGAGGTGATAGCATCTGGTGCATCTGGCACAAGGGTCACCTGTGCAGGGACAACCTCGCAAACAAGCTCTACAAATGAGTCGATAGGATTTCCCTCAATGTTCAGCTCGGTAGTTACCACACCCTTCAGTTCGCGGACATCGGAGTAGCGTATATGGCGAGCATCTGGGCGAGGATGGACAGTAATACCCTGACCTCCAAAACCCTCAATAGCCACTGCAGCCTTAATAACATCGGGCATATTGCCACCGCGAGAGTTGCGAATTACGGCAATCTTATTTATATTTACACTCAGTTTTGTCATAACACCCAAAAAAATAGTTATCTTTGCCCACAAAGTTAAACATTTTCTTCAAGAGTAGAAATGAAAATCATACTTTTTTCGCGTCCACTTGCCTTTGCGCATAAAGAGCAGATAGTGCAGATATTCGCCGCCATAGAGCGCTACGGCTTTGATTATGCCGTAAATTGCGAGGTTGCAGATGATATAGAAAAGTTTATTGAGCGTACAATTACGCCCGAAAAGAGGTATTCTCAGAGCATCGGCATCCACGATGGTGAGGCTGTAATGGTCTGCTATGGTGGAGATGGAACGCTCTTGGAGGGTGTGCACCGTCTTTGTGGGGAGAATATCCCTGTTGTGGGCATCAACTCAGGCAGATTGGGCTTTTTGGCTCTTGCCCAGAGTGGCGAAATTGACGAGGTATTTGAGCAGATTGCCTCACATGCACTGCGTATAGAGCAACGCTCAATGATAGAGGTTACTGGCGAGTTTGAAGGCTCACAGCAGAGTGTCTACGCCCTTAATGAGGTGGCTGTGCAGAGGCTTGGAGCAACGATGATTTCTGTAGATATTATGGTAGATAATATGCCTACACTCACATGCAATGGCGATGGCGTAATTATCTCAACACCAACAGGTTCTACAGCCTACTCGCTCAGCGCTGGTGGTCCGATATTGACCCCTTCATGCCACTGCTTTGTGCTCACACCACTCTCACCGCACAACCTCACTCTGCGCCCAGTGGTTATCCCTGACAGTAGCACCGTAGAGCTAAAGATTCACACCCGCAGCAACGAGGCGTCAATTTCTGTGGACAACCGCACCTTTGCCATTGGTGACGATAAAAGCATTGTGATAAAAATGGCAAAAAGGAGCATTTCTCTTGCCGTTCCGCACAATATTTCTTTTTACGACTCGTTACGAAATAAACTAATGTGGGGTGTAGATAATCGCTAAAAATTGTGATTATCTTCTCAAAAACGCGTTATTTCAGAAAAAAGCGTTATATTTGCGAGTTATATGGAGAATATAGAACGCATACCGACTCATGTTGCCATAATTATGGATGGCAATGGACGCTGGGCAAAGGCTCTGGGTAAGGAGCGCTATGAGGGTCATATTGAGGGGGTAGACTCTGTTCGTGAGTGCATCAAAGCAGCTCGCAGGAATGGGGTTAAGTACCTCACTCTCTACGCCTTCTCTACCGAGAACTGGGGTCGTCCAGCCGAGGAGGTAAATGCCCTGATGGAGCTCTTCTGCAAGAGTGTTATTGCAGAGACTCCTCAGCTTGTTGAGCAGGGTGTGCGTGTGGTAATGATAGGTCGTCGTGACCGCTTCTCTGAGCGTGTATGTAGCCATTTGGAGCAGATTGAGCGTGAGACTGCAGATGGAAAACATCTGACCCTTGTGCTCGCCTTTGATTACTCTTCGCGCGACGAGATTACTACGGCAGTGAAGGCTCTTGCAACCAAGGTGGCTGCTGGGGAGATTGCCGTAGAGGATATTAGTGAGCAGAGTGTTTCACAGAGCCTCTATACCGCTGATATTCCCGACCCAGATTTTATTATCCGCACAAGTGGCGAGTGCCGCTTAAGCAACTTTTTGCTCTGGCAGGCGAGCTATGCGGAGATGTACTTTCCGACCACCATGTGGCCAGACTTTAAGCAGGAACAGTTTGACCAGGCGTTAGAGGTTTACGCATCGCGTGAGCGTCGCTATGGCAAACTCTGATATATTGTGTATGATGAGAATATTGAAATATCTAACCTTTGCCGTGTTGGTACTCTCAACACTTACCGTGTCGGCACAGCAAAACAAAAAAGAGAGTCGTGAGGAGCGTAAAAAGGCGAGAACCGAGTTGCGCGAGGCGTTGCGTGGAGCAAAACCAGCAGCAGCAAAGAGGGGTGGTCCTATAACTATTGCAGAGAATCCAGATGACAACTTTGTCGTTCCTCAGGGTGCTCAGTATCTTGATAGCAAGGAGCAGAAGCTCTACCACATCCGTAAGGTCAATATCCATGGTGTGAAGTACCTCAACCATGACATTCTCCGCTCTGCATCGGGCTTAGTACCAGGAGATTCGGTCTATCTACCAGGTCCATTTATCCAGAATGCCGCAAACCGACTCTGGATGCAGCGATATTTTGAGGATATTCAGATTGGAGCTACTATTGAGGGCGACAGTCTTGACCTTGAGGTTGTGCTTAAGGAGCGCCCACGTGTAATGAACTGGAAGATTGCTGGCGTATCAAAGAGTAAGAGTGCCGACCTTATCAACGAGCTGAAGCTCAAGCGCGGACATGAGCTCTCTGACTACGTTATTGACAAGAACTCTAAGCTTATCAAAAAGCACTTCTCTGATAAGGGTTTCCGCAACTGCGAGGTCACCGCTACATATGAGCAAGATACAGTAATCACGCAGGGCGTCAATGTAACATTCCACGTAAAGAAGAATCCTCGCGTAAGAATCGGTGCAATCACCTTTGAGGGTAACAAGAACTTTGATAATAAGCGTCTGGAGCGTACCTTTAAGAAGACCCACCGCGTGAGCATTAAGTTCTGGCAGGCAACAAAACTCCTTGAGCCTGATTATGAGGAGGATAAGGAACTTCTTATTGACTTCTACAACTCTAAGGGTTATCGTAACGCGCACATCCTTTCAGACTCAATCTACAGAATTGATGACAAGCGTATCGGTATTCACATCGCACTGAACGAGGGTAATAAGTACTATATCCGCAACGTAAATTGGGTTGGTAACTCAAAGTATGAGACCGAATATCTACAGAAATTACTCTCTGTAAAGAGAGGTGATGTTTACGACAAGAAGTCTATTCACAAACGACTTGGTATTGGCAAGGAGGCAAATCCTGACGATATGTCTATCTCCAGCCTCTATCAGAATGACGGCTACTTAGTTTCGCAGATTGAGCCAGCCGAGATAGTTGTCGGCGCAGACTCTTTGGACCTTGAGCTTCGCGTCTTTGAGGGTAAGCAGTTTACTATCAACAATGTAGGCATTTCGGGCAATATGCGTGTCGATGACGAGGTTATCCGTCGTGAGCTATACACTCGCCCTGGTGAGCTCTATAACCGCGCACTGCTGATGCAGACCATCCGCACCCTTGCAGGTATGCAGCACTTTAACGAGGAGGCTATTATGCCAGACATCAAACTTGTTCAGGGTGCTTCTGACCTTGTGGATGTAAACTGGCCACTTGAGGAGAAGGCTTCCGATCAGTTCAATATCGCGGCAGGTTGGGGTTCAGGAACATTTGTAGGTTCTGTGGGTATTACGCTCAACAACCTCTCTGTGAGAAATTTCTTCAAGAAGAATGCTTGGCGACCATATCCAATGGGTCAGAACCAGCGTCTATCTATCTCTGGACAGACCAACGGTACATACTATAAGGCTCTATCTGTAAGTTTCTCTGAGCCTTGGCTTGGCGGTAGTAAGCCAAACTCACTCACCGTGTCGGGTCACCTTTCGGAGTCTAACGATGCATACTATCCATGGCAGAGAGCGACAACCTACTTCCGTAGTTACGGCATAGCTGTCGGTCTTGGTAAGCGACTCTCATGGCCAGACCCATACTTCCAGCTCTATGCTGAGCTCTCATATCTGAGATATGGACTGAAGGGTTACACCTCATTTATTATGGAGAACGGAAATGCTAATACATTAGCTCTGAAGTTTGTGCTGGGTAGAAATTCTACCGATCAGCCTATCTATCCTCGCCGTGGTTCGGATATATCCTTCTCACTGCAGATTACCCCTCCATTCTCAGCATTTGACGGTAAGGATTATGCCGACAACACCCTCTCGGAGCAGGAGCGTTGGCGTTGGATTGAGTTCCACAAGTGGCAGTTTAAGGCTCAGTGGTTCCAGGCTCTTACCCGCAACAATAACCTTGTGCTGATGGCAAAGGCTGAGATGGGATTCTTGGGTCACTATAATAAGAATAAGGTATCACCATTTGAGCGATTCCAGGTCGGTGGTGACGGTATGACAGGATACAGCATCTACGGTGTGGATATTATCTCGCTGCGTGGTTATGAGGATGGTGACCTTGACCCTATGGGTACACGATACTCTATCGGATACAACAAGTACACCCTTGAGCTTCGCTACCCTATTATCCTCAAGCCTTCGTCACAGATTTATGTGCTCGGATTCCTTGAGGGTGGTAATGGATTCTCTTCATGGAAGGACTTCTCGCCATTCAAGATTAAGCGTTCTGCCGGTGTGGGTGTGCGCCTCTATCTGCCTATCGTAGGTATGCTCGGCATTGACTGGGGTTACGGCTTTGACCCAGCGTCTGGTCAGACATCACGCAGTGGTAGCCAGTTCCACTTTGTTATCGGACAGAACTTCTAATGGCAATATTTTTGAATTACAGGGCGTTATATATAAAACATTAAAAAAAGAAAGTTATGAGAAGATTTATTGTTGCTCTTACAGCTCTGTTTATGTGCGTAGGCGTTGCCTCAGCACAGAAGTATATTGTGGTAGATAGTGAGAAGATTTTTCGCTCTATAGCAGACTATAACACCGCAATGACAACACTTGACAACCTCGCTAAGGAGTATCAGACAAAGGTTGATGCCACTTATGCCGAGGTGGAGAGCCTCTACAACGCATATATTGCTCAGAAGGCTAACCTCTCAACTGCTCAGCGTAACGCTAAGGAGCAGGAGATACTTGCTAAGGAGAGGGCTGCTGCAGATTATCAGGAGTCAGTCTTTGGCAATGATGGTGTGTTGATGAAAAAGCGTATTGAGCTTATACAGCCTATTCAGAAGCGCGTCTTTGGTGCTATTGATAGCTACGCTAAGGCGGGTGGGTATGACATGGTGCTTGATAGCGCATCTAACGCCGCAATGTTATACTACTCTGAGAGTGTAAACCACACACAGAAAATTATTGAATTACTTAAATAATAAACAACACTTATGAAAAAAATCCTTAAACTAACCCTCGTCTTGGCGATGGTACTTTGTTCAACATCAGTTTATGCACAGAAGCTTGCAAGTGTAAACACTCAGGAGATTTTTGCCGTAATGCCAGAGACTAAAGAGATGCAGACTAACCTTGACGCATTCGGTAAGGAGCTTCAGGAGCAGCTTGAGGCTATTCAAGTTGAGTTCAACAACCGCTACGCTGAGTTTGAGAAGAATCAGGCAACTATGAACCCAACTGTTAAGCAGATGAAGCAGTCAGAGCTTAATGGTCTTCAGGAGCGCTACGCTCAGTTCCAGCAGATTGCTCAGCAGGACTTCGCTAAGAAGCAGCAGGAGCTCGCAGCACCTATCCAGCAGAAACTCGATGCTGCAATTGAGAAGGTCGCTAAGGCGGCTGGTTACGCAGCAGTCTTTGACGCTATGGTCTTTGTCTATAGCGACGCTGCACAGGTTGTAAACATCAACGCTGCAGTTAAGAAGGAGCTTGGTATTACTGATGCACCTGCACAGTAAGTAACAACAACAATAGTTGAGTGAGGGTTGACTAAAAACACTTTGGTCAGCCCTCTCTTTTTATTATTTGTAAAAAGAGACATTATTGGAGCCAATAACGATTTAGACTATGTTTAAGAGGATAGATGCTCGCACATTTTGGTTAGCATAAAAAGTTCTTGTATTGCTATTTTTGCTCTATGAAAATAGTAGTAAATATAAAATATCGGAACTATCATAAACAGATCGAGCAGTTGATTGTAAGTGGTGTTGCTGGTGAGCGAATAAGGGTGTTGAGAAATGAGCTTACAAAGTGTAGATTGGCGGAGATGAGTGTAGTAGTTAAGCGTTTTGCTGTGCCAAATTGGTTTCAGCGAATTATCTACACCCTCTTTCGCAAATCTAAAGCTGCACGCTCCTACGGCAACGCGCTCATCTTACGCACTATGGGCATAGATACCCCTGAGCCTATTGCTTATATTGAGCAGTATCGCTTTGGACTCTTCCATACAGGTTATTATATCGCAAGGTTCTCAAACAATCCCACCCTTTCACACATAAGCACACTCTCTGATAGCCAGCAGAGCCTTGTGGCTGTAGACCTTGCTGAGTTTACGGCAAAGATGCACACTCTTGGCATCGCCTTCTATGACTACAATAGTCAGAATATCCTCTATACAAAATGTGATGACAAATACCACTTTGAGATAGTTGATATAAATCGTATGCACTTCAAATACAAACCTCTATCAATCAAAGACTCTATAAAAACTATCTATCGTCTACAAATGGACTTCTCTCCACAAGCTGAAACCACCTTTTTAGAGCATTATGCTATGGTGCGCGGCTTTAACTGGCAAATCTTTAGCGGTGCAGTACTTCTCAGTCAAGGACTAAAGAAATAGTTGAACTTTCGGGATACGCTCTCTTTTTTTTGTCAAAAAATTTGGTTTATATTGTAAACTTGTTTATATTTGCAATGTAAAACTTAAATATCAACGTTATGGATAACCAGAAGTCATTAGAGATTATCTCGCAGATGATTGCGGATACCTCAAATCAGATTGAGCGCAACAGTGGTAAATACTTTATTGCGTGGGGATATACCACCATTGCCGTCTCTATTTTTGAATATTTTGTCATGTGCCTGCACCTCAACCCTATCTTAATTTGGGCATGGTGGCTCATTCCAGTGATTGGAGGTGTGGCAACAATCATCCTTGCCCGCAACGAATCACCTACACCTAAGTCGTATGTTGACCGCAGCATAAGCGCTGTATGGGCTGTCTTTGGAACCTCATCGCTCTATGCTTTTGTCGCTGCAGTAGTCTACAGCACATCAATGTTCTACCTCATCGTGCTGCTGATGGGTATGGGTACTGTTATCACTGGCGCAATTTGCCAACATCGGAAGCTGACTCTATGCGGAGCTATCGCCATGCTACTCTCGCTAATCTTCCCTATTAAGCACATTGCACTAAAGGATATAGGGGCAGAGGCTCTTCAAAGCAATTCGGAGTGGTTAATTTACAGCGATATTATTATCTTTGCGGTGATATTCCTCGTGATGATGGTCATCCCTGGACATATTATGAACTGCAAAAGCAAAAAATCGCTATGCTAAAGCCATTAGACCCACTTCTGCACTCTGAGCTGCGATTAGCAGTGGTCTCAATACTTATAGGTGTTGAGTCTGCCGACTTTGTCTACCTCAAGCAGCGCACAGGGGCAACATCTGGCAACTTGAGCGTTCAGATAGATAAGCTCTGCAAGGCTGGCTATATAGATGTTGAGAAGGGTTTTGTTGGTCGCAAGCCCCGCACCCTATGCAAAATTACAGATGTTGGCAGAACAGCCTTTAAGGGGTATGTCGAAGCGCTAAAGGATTATATATCTATGTAGGGGGAGGCTAAGCACTCCCCCTTTTGTATGAACTAATCACAAGCCACACACCCACAAAGAGCACAGCGGCAAAGAGTAGTGTATCAGCGTGCAATTTATCAAGACCCATAGCCACCGAGAGCGCCACAGCGAGCAGTGGCTGGATATAAGTATAGGTACTTGAGACCGTTGGCTGAACAAAGCGAAGCGAGTAGTTAAGCAGCAGATTTGGCAGATATGTCGGCACTATAAGCACAAAGAGCGCAGCAAACCAGATATGGGGGCTAAAGCCTCCAAAGTGGACCTCTGCCACGCTATGCCACCCGAATGGTAACACCACAAGGGCGGAGATTGTATAGATAGCCCTGAGGAGTGTTGTTACGCGATACTTTGCCACAAGGCGTTTGAAAAAGACCATATAGAGCGCCGTCACCACGCCACTTGAGAGTATCATCACATTACCCAGCAGCTCCGACTGCGCATGGTGTAGGCTACCACCTGTAACCACCACAGCCACAGCGCCAGCCATACCCAAAGCAAGTCCCCAGACTCTTCGCCGAGTGAAGCTATCCACCCCAGCCACAACAGATACCACCAGCACCAGCAGGGGCACTATCGTTGCGATAATAGAGCCGTCAATAGGTGAAGTGCGTGACATGCCGAACATCATCAACAGCTTACGCGCAACACCCATAAGTAGCGCCGCCACAACAATTATCATCCAATCCTTGCTATCAATAGTCTGCTCCCGCTCCCAGAGGCGCGGAATCCACGAGAGCAGTGCCGCCACCAAGAGCGACATTGTAACCATAGCCATCGGCTCAATATATCTACCTAACAGCAGATTATAAAATGGATAATCGCACGCCCAGACAATATTACACCCTATAAGGGCGATATGCGCCCTCAACACTCCAGAATCTTTCATACTCTAAGCCATTCAACATTCACGCCAAAGAAGAGAGGTAGAAATAGAGCAGCAAATTGCAACTTTTGCAAAATAATCACTATCTTTGTGCGATATGAAGTTTACATTACAACATACTGACACTCAGAGCAAGGCTCGTGCTGGTGAGATTACTACCGACCACGGCACTATTCAGACCCCAATCTTTATGCCTGTAGGTACTGCAGCGGCGATGAAGGGAATCTTTCATCGTGACCTAAAGAGTGAGGCAAAGGCACAAATTATCCTTGCAAATACATATCACCTCTACCTGCGTCCAGGCATGGAGATACTTGAGCAGGCGGGCGGTGTACACCGTTTCTCGTCGTGGGATGGACCTATGCTGACAGATAGCGGTGGCTTTCAGGTCTTTTCGCTTGCTGCTTGTCGCAAACTCAAGGAGGAGGGTTGCCACTTTCAGTCACATATTGACGGCTCACGACATCTCTTTACCCCTGAGAGTGTGATAGATACTGAGCGCACTATCGGCGCGGATATTATGATGGCATTTGACGAGTGCCCTCCTGGGGATGCACCAAAGGAGTATGCAGCCAAGTCGTTAGCCCTCACTGAGCGTTGGCTTGACCGCTGCTTTAACCAGTATCACAAGACCCAGCCAAAGTATGGTCACTACCAATCTCTCTTCCCTATTGTTCAGGGTTGCGGATATGCTGACCTAAGAGCTAAGGCTGCTGAAAATGTGCTTCAGTACAATGCCGACGGATATGCTATTGGCGGTCTTGCCGTTGGTGAGCCTACAGAGGTTATGTATTCGATGATTGAGGTTGTCAATGCCGTTCTTCCGACTGACAAGCCGCGATATCTAATGGGTGTAGGCACACCGATAAATATCCTTGAGGGTATTGCTCGCGGAGTGGATATGTTTGACTGCGTTATGCCAACAAGAAATGGTCGCAACGGACAACTTTTCACCTCCGAGGGCGTTATAAATATACGCAACAAGAAGTGGGAGAATGATTTTTCGCCTATTGACCCTGCTGGCACAACATTCGTAGATAGCCAGTACACAAAGGCATATCTACACCACCTTGTTGTCTGTGGCGAGATGCTGGCGGCACAGATAGCTTCATTGCACAACACGGGCTTCTATCTGTGGCTTGTCACAGAGGCTCGCAAACATATTATTGCGGGCGACTTTACGCAGTGGAAGACAATTATGGTAGAAAAACTATCAAGACGACTTTAATATGGCAATGCTTCCTCAATATAATAAGCGACCTTCGTGGTTCCCTGGCTTCAAGATTTTGGATAGGTATATACTTGGCAAGTTTGTCGGTACATATCTGTTTGCCATTGCCATGATTATCGTTGTTGTGGTGGTGTTTGACTATGTGGAGAAGGTGGATGACTTTATCCAGATGCAGGCACCAGTTAAGGCGATAATCTTTGACTACTACTTTAAGTTTGTGCCCTTCTTTATAAACCAATTCTCGGCGCTATTTACATTTATCGCCGTAATCTTCTTCACCTCAAAGCTCGCCTATCAGACCGAGATTGTGGCTATGTTATCGGGTGGAATGTCTTTCCGTAGGCTTATGTGGCCATACTTTTTGGGCGCACTATTTATCACCGCCCTATCTCTGCTGCTCAGTTTGTGGATTATCCCGATGACGCAGAAGGATTGCGTCGCCTTTGAGCAGAAGTATATAGCCCGCCGCGTGCGTGAGCAGTATGACCGCCATATCTACCGACAGGTTGAGCCAGGAAAGTTCGCCTATATCCGAGGCTTTAGCAAGAATACATCTGTGGCATCATTCTTCGCCCTTGAGCAGTATGAGGGTAGCACTATGGTGGGGGCTCTTGAGGCTTCAGAAGTAAAATTTGACCCCCAGAGCAAGCACTGGACAGCGCAAAGATATGTCACCCGAACCTTTGACAGCAAGGGTGACGAGACCTTTACCCAGCACCGCAACCTTGATACAGTTATCAACCTTGACGTGGTGGAGTTGGGTCGATTAACGGAGTTTTTGACCACGATGAATATTGTTGAGCTAAACGACTTCCTTGCCCAGCAACGCAATAAAGGCTCAGATAGTATCCGACAGATTGAGGTGGAGCGACATATTCGCTTCTCATACCCATTTGGAACATTTATTCTAACCCTTATCGGCGTGTCACTCTCCTCGCGTAAGGTACGAGGAGGTACTGGTCTGCACATCGGTATAGGTATCACCCTATGCTTCTCCTATATTATGCTCACGCGAGTCTTTGAGGAGTTTGCCAAGGGTGGAAGTATGCCTACAATGCTTGCTGTATGGCTTCCAAATATCATCTTCCTCATAATTGGTATCTACCTCTATCGTAAAGCTCCGAAATAGTATGGCTATAGTAGATATAATATCTAAATTGAGGGCATCAGAGCGCATAACAGCAGCTGAGGCTCTTGAGTTGTGGAATAATGCCCCACTCTGGCAGCTCTCTGAGGTAGCCGTGGCGGCAAAGCGACGTATAAGTGGCGATAAGGTCTACTACAACCGCAACTTCCACCTTGAGCCGACAAATGTCTGCCAATTTGAGTGTAAGTTCTGCTCTTACCGCCGTAGCGAGGGCGAGGAGGGGTCCTGGGACTACACAATGGAGCAGGTGCTGGATATTGTCCGAAAGCGTAAGGATAGTGGTGCTACGGAGATACATATCGTTGGCGGTGTACACCCTACGCACGATTTGTACTACTATACACAGATGATTCGCCGCATAAAGCAGATTATGCCCCAGGTGGCAATTAAGGCATTTACAGCCGTTGAGCTTAACTATATGATTTCTAAGGCGGGGCTGACAACAGTAGAGGGTCTACAGCTACTCAAAGATGCAGGCATGGAGTCTATTCCTGGCGGAGGAGCTGAGATTTTTGCTCCAGAGATTCGCAATGAGATTTGTCCGCAGAAGGGTAGTGCCGAGCAATGGCTTGCACTGCATCGCGCAGCCCATAAGTTGGGCATAGATACCAACGCCACTATGCTCTACGGACATATTGAGAGCATTGAGCACCGCATAGATCACCTGATGCGCCTGCGTGAGTTGCAGGATGAGACAGGTGGCATAAACGCCTTTATTCCACTCAAGTTCCGCAGTGCAAACAATTCGCTCAGCCACTTAGGCGAGACATCAGTCACTGACGACCTAAGAACGCTTGCCATGAGCCGACTGATACTTGACAACGTGGCACACATAAAGGCGTACTGGGTGATGTATGGCAAGACCACGACAGAGCTTGCCCTTGCCTTTGGTGCAGATGATATTGACGGAACGATAGACGACTCAACAAAGATATACTCTATGGCGGGTGCTGACGATGCTCGCCCAACGATGAGCGTGGATGATATTGTTCGTATATGCAGCAATGCTGGCTTTAGAGCCGTTGAGAGAGATACACATTATAACGAGATATAGAATATGGCAAAAAAGAGAGATACAAGTTCATGGTTTTCTCGCCTACGCAGTAAACCTATACTTTGGAATCTAACACTTATAGTGGTTGTGTTGGCGCTATTGGTAATCATATCATACGTCGCCCTTGCTGTTGGTACTCGCCACGGCATGCGCCGCACAGTACCAGATTTTACAGGTTTAGCACTCAAAGATGCTCAGTATTACGCCTCAGAGCGCGGACTGAAGTTGATTATCAACGATTCGCTCTATGTCCCTGCATATCCAGGCGGCATGGTGCTTGAGCAGCTACCTAAGGGTGGTGTGGATGTCAAGGAGGGTCGCAAGATTTACATTACAATCAACTCCTTTACCCAGAAGAAGCTGCCAATGCCATTTGTCGCTGGTCGCTCACTGCGTCAGGCAAAGAATATGCTTGAGAGTGCCGGCTTTGGCATTGAAAACCTTGAGTATGTTGAGGATATAGCGACAAACTATGTCCTTGCGCAAATATTTAACGGCGAGGAGGTTACCGAGCAGAGCGCTATCAAGGCAGAGAAAGGTAGCGGTGTTACGCTTCGCGTGGGCGTAAGTCCAGAGCAGAACTGCACAACCGTTCCACGCCTTATCTCTCGCGCGCTCTTTGATGCTAAGAGTAAACTGTGGGAGCAGGGACTTAATGTTGGTCAGGTGACTTACGATGAGGGTATTACGCTGCTCAATCAAGACGATGCGCGTGTATGCCGTCAGAGTGTGCTTCAGGGCACGTCACTTCCTCTTGGTAGTACAATTTCGTTACACTTGACGCTCGACCGAGAAGTCGTGGCTAAGGCTGCAGCAGAGGCTGACCGTCAGGTAGATGAGATTCTCAAGCAGCAGGCTATTGCCGACTCACTTGCACGCCGAGCTGCCGACTCTTTGCGTATGTTGAACAATCACCAACCACAGCCTGAGCAGGCTGAAGATGAGTTTTTCTTCTAATGAGCGATTTTGTTGAGGATATTGAGCTGGATGACGAGGAGATTATCTCTCCCGCCCCGCGCCGACAGTTTCTAACTGACGAGAAGCCCGACGAAAATGGTCTATATGAGCACTTCTCCATTACGGTAGATAAGGGTCAGTCGATGATGCGACTGGACAAATACCTCTCTACCCATATTGAGAACTGTTCGCGCAACCGCATACAGACCGCTGTAGATAACGGCAATGTCTTTGTCAATGGTCGCCCGCAGAAGGCTTCGTATAAGATTAAGCCCTTTGACCACATTGTGCTCAAGATGGAGTATCCGAAGTACAACTGCCTGCTCACACCTCAGGATATTCCTATAGATATTATCTACGAGGATGACGATGTTATTGTTGTAAACAAGGAGGCGGGTATGTGCGTACACCCAGGACATGGAAATTATGAGGGTACGCTGGTCAATGCACTTACCTTTCACCTGCAAGACAACCCTATGTTCCAGCAGGGTGACGAGCGTGCGGGACTTGTGCATCGTATAGATAAAAACACCTCTGGAATACTCGTTGTGGGCAAGAATCCTAATGCCTGCAACCACCTCTCGCGCCAGTTCTTCCTACATACAACAAAGCGTCGCTATGTGGCACTTGTGTGGGGTAACTTTGAGCAGGACGAGGGTACTATTACTGGAAATATCGGTCGCAATCCGCGTAACCGCCACCAGATGTATGTCTTTGCTGATGGCTCGGAGGGTAAACACGCCGTGACACACTATAAGGTACTCAAGCGCTATGGCTATGTGACCCTTGTAGAGTGCCGCCTTGAGACGGGTCGTACACACCAGATTCGTGTGCATATGCAGTATATCGGTCACCCACTCTTTAATGACGAGCGTTATGGTGGTGACAAGATTCTCAAGGGAACAACATTCTCAAAGTATAAGCAGTTTATCGTAAACTGCTTTGAGGCAATGCCTCGCCACGCTCTTCACGCCCGAATGCTCGGCTTTGTGCACCCAGTAACGGGTGAAGAGATGATATTTGAGTCGGCTATACCGTCTGATTTCCAGACGGTTATAGAGCGCTGGGACAACTACGTTAAGTGTGCTAATCTGTATAACGAGTAGTAGACTATGGGATTTTTGCCAACGACAGTAAAGGAGATGAAGGCTTTAGGCTGGGATTATGTAGATATAATCCTCTTTACTGGCGATGCATATATTGACCACCCATCCTTTGGCGCGGCAGTTGTCAGCCGACTCTTTGAGGCGGAGGGTTATCGTGTGGCGGTAGTTCCACAGCCAAACTGGAGGGATGATTTACGCGACTTTAAGAAGCTCGGTACGCCTCGCCTCTGCTTCTGCGTTAGCGCGGGCGCTATGGACTCAATGGTAAACCACTATACAGCAAATATCCGCCTGAGGAGCAACGATGCCTATACAGCTGGCGGTGCGGCGGGTTTTCGCCCCGACTATACCGTTACAACCTATACGAAGATTCTCAAGAGCCTCTTTCCAGATACACCAGTGCTTATTGGTGGCATTGAGGCTTCGCTTCGCCGCGTAACCCACTACGACTACTGGAAAAACACCCTTATGCCATCTATACTTATTGATAGTGGCGCGGACTTTCTACTCTACGGCATGGGCGAGCAGGTGGTGCGTGAAGTGGCAAAGAGTATGCACAGCGGATTTAACCCCAAGCGAATACGAGCTATCCGTCAGGTTGCCTATGTAGCTGACAGAGAGCATGTTGAGCGTTTAGATAAGAGCAAAACAATTTTTCTAAACTCCTTTGAGCGTTGCAAAGCCGACAAGCGAGCCTTTGGAGAGAATTTTGTCACTGTTGAGACGGAGAGTAATCTGCTACAGGCGGAGAATATCCTTGTAGAGCCTACTGCCGATAAGTTTGTGGTTATCAACCCAATGAATGCGGCTCTTACAACAGAGCAGATAGATTATGCCTTTGACCTTCCATATATGCGTGCGCCACACCCTCGCTATAATGGACGTGGAGATATCCCTGCGTGGGTAATGATTCGCCACTCGGTAAATATCCACCGAGGATGCTTTGGCGGCTGCTCATTCTGCACTATCTCGGCACATCAAGGCAAGTTTATCTCTTCGCGCAGTGAGGCATCTATTCTTCGTGAGGTGGAGGCTGTTGTGGCTATGCCAGATTTTAGGGGTACAATTACCGATATCGGAGGACCTTCGGCAAATATGTATCGTTTAGGTGGTAAGAATCGTGAGCTATGCGCCAAGTGTCGCCGCCCATCGTGCCTGCACCCAAAACCATGCCCAAACCTTAACCGCAACCATAGTCCGCTGATAGACCTCTATCGTAAAGTTCGTGCTGTTAAGGGCGTTAAGCACGCCTATATCGGTAGTGGTATTCGCTACGACCTTTTTGAAGATAACAAGTACCTCAAGGAGGTTATCCTTCACCATACCTCAGGCAGACTAAAGGTTGCGCCAGAGCATACTGAGGATGGTGTGCTGGAGCTTATGCGTAAGCCGTCGTTTACCCTTTTTGAGGCTCTAAACCGTGACTTTAACCGCATCTGCCGCGAGAATAACCTTCGCTATCAGCTCATCCCATACTTTATTTCGTCACACCCAGGCTGCCACGAGCGCGATATGAAGGCTCTCTCAGCCAAGGTACTCGGCAAGCTCCACTTCACCCTTGAGCAGGTGCAGGATTTGACCCCTACGCCGATGACCCTCTCTTCTGTGATGTTCTACACTGGCGAAAATCCATATACTGGCAAAAGGGTCTACGTTGCCCGCTCACAAGCGGAGAAACGCAAGCAGAAACAATTTTTCTTCAAAAAATAGATTATGAGAAGGGTTCTTAAATTCTACGCATTAGTGTGCGCTATACTTTTATTCACTGGAACGACCTATGCCCAAATGATGCCATCATTTAAGGGCGGTAGTATTCAGGATTTCCGCTCGTGGGTAGTGCGTAATGCTAAACTTACCAAAGAGCAGAAGAAGATTCAGGGTGAGACTCAGATATGCTTCTATGTTAATTCCGAGGGCATTGTTGAGCAAGTGGAGGTACTCAAAACGCCCAACGAGGAGCTTGGTGAGATATACCGCAAGACCGTTGAATCCTCACCAAAATGGAAGCCAGCCACCCAAAATGGTCGTAAGGTTGGCGTGCGAATGATTCTCCCTATTCGATAAATTAGAGTAAAATCAGCGTATCCACAGACTCAGCGCCAAAGCTATCAACAGCGCGGACACGAAGGAAGGTGGATGTAGAGTCTACCTTGACGCGGAACATGTGCTGAGCGTTATTTTTAGAGATTGACAGCTTTCTGCCGCGGGCGTTTTTGTGGCGGATAACTGTTGTGGCGCGGGTGTAGATTGGATCGTCGTGGTAGATGCGGCGCACCTTGAGCTGCTTTGTATCGTCCCACACCTCAAGTTTTGAGCCTGGCTCCTCACACCAGTAGTTTATGTAGACATAGTCCTTAAAGCTGTTACTACCATAATTTATACGCCTATCTGGATATGCCTTGAGCATACTCTGAATATCTGCATCTGTGCGGTACTGCTCGCCAACCTTATTCATGTCGTAGAGTCGGAAAGGGAGACTATCGTGCAGCGAGGCGAACTGCCAACGCAGGTTTACGCCATCAAAGTCAAAGATCTCAAAGCCGGCGGGACTACCATCTCCACAGATATGCGGAAAGCCGTTATAGCCCGTCTCCCACTGATTTCCAGAGAGTGAGGTTACTGTATGCTCGGTGATATTTTTCAACCCTTTAGGCTGTGAAATTCGGCGGCGATGAACGTGTGCCGTAACAAAACGCACAGAGCTAAAGTCGTTAAAGCAGTTAATCAACGAATCGGTATCCGCCTCAGTGGTAAATGCCTTGATAAGTCGTCTATTATTTGACATTCTGATGGCACTATGGTGCATACAGACCACTATCGGCGTACTCTTATCCTCAATAGTCTCAAGGTCACGACGCAGCCAAGCAAGGCAGTCGGCACTCACGCGGCGGTCATAGTTTCGCTTGCCGACTATCTCCGTTGGATACTTACCATCACCTGCATCGTTACGAAAAACGGTATTGTCAAGCACCACATAGTGCACTTTACCGATATTAAAGGCGTAAAAGCGTGGCGCACAGGTAGTTGCATACAGCTCTGAAGCGATATGGTCGGTCATTATACCCGCAGGAACAGCGCCATCATACTCATTTTCGCCCATAACCGTATAGAACATCGCAGGATAGCGCATCTTTGCAAGCATGCCCACAACATCCGTTGGGTCAATATCTTGAGAGTACCACGAGTCGTTACGGCACAAGTCGCCCAAGATGACCGAGTAGACCGGAATGCTATCGTTCACCTGCTCCGCTGCACGGCGCAGAGCTGGCAGGCAGGTACGACGGAATTGGTACATATCCTCATTGCGCGAGCTGATATGCATATCGGCAGTGAAGATCATACGATGGCGACTATTATCCACCTTGCGAAGGGTAAAGTCATGGTGCTCAACCCTCTGCAGGCGCTTCTGGTCAAGAGGCGCCCAGAACTGCGGAATTACACCCCTCTTTGTCGTCGGCTCATAGCCTGACGGGGTGATGATAAAGACTGAGCCATAGTACTTTAGCGAGTTAAGGGCATAACGCCCTAAGCTATCTGTACGGGTAAAGAGTGCGCCATCGCTCACCACAACACCCTCAACGGGCACACCTTCACATGTGACCGTTCCCACAACATTAGCCACGCCCTGTGGTGCAGGGCTCTGTGCTGAGAGTGTTACGGCAGCAAATAGTGACAGCAATATGGTGGTTAATCTTCTCATTTTGCGCAATATACTACCTGCTTAGTCTCAAAAAACTCATCCTTAAAAAACTCCGAGATATTATATCTCTGCCACTGCATCTTTGTAGCAGCAAGTTCGTCGGTCAAATCGCCACCCTTGAGGTATAGTATGCCATTCGGAAGGCTACCCTTACCCTCTCCGCGCTCAATCTTACTCCACACCCACCCTACAAATGTGCTCATATCTGTCACAGCACGCGAGACGACAAAGTCAAAGTTTTGGTCGATACTCTCCACACGGGCATTTACAGCCGTAAGGTTAGCAATCCCCACAGCCTGGCAGACACCACTTACAACCTTAATCTTCTTGCCAATAGAGTCCACAGCCATAAAATTGACCTGAGGAAAGAGTATTGCCAGCGGCACACTCGGGAAACCGCCACCGCAACCAACATCTATAACCCTTGCTCCAGCGTTAAAACTGCACACCTTAGCTATTGCAAGCGAGTGGAGCACATGCTTAAGGTATAGAGAGTCAAAGTCCTTGCGTGAGATGACATTTATCTTAGCATTCCACTCTGCATAGCTCTCATAGAGGGCTGCAAACTGTCCCTTCTGATGCTCTGTCAGATTAGGAAAATGGTCAAATATAAGTTGTGGAGTATATTGCATAGTTTTACTCTATTTTCTCGCCATCGGTAATTAGCTTGCTCATCATTGCGCGAACACGGAAGATACGGGTCTTGACCGTTCCGAGCTTCATCTGTAGCGCCTCGGCAATCTCCTCATAAGTATACTCCTCAATAAAACGGAGGATAAACAGTTCGCGGTAATCGGCAGGTAGAGTGGCGATATAACGCTCTATCTGGGCACGCTGCTGGGCGTTAATAATACTCTCCTCAGGCGATGGCGAGACTGCCTGAGCATTATTTGTACACCGTCCCTCAAGGGGCAGATTGTTCTCTGGATTGAGTGCCCTACTACGACGGGAGCGGTTAAAATCTACAAATGTATTCTTAGCAATGGTACATATCCACGCACCGAAATCATAGTCAGGATTGTAGCGATTGATATTGACAAAGGCCTTCATAAATGCCTCCTGAAGCAGATCTTCCACATCGTCGCTATTAGTTGCACGCTTGACGAGCATGGCGTAGATATTATCCTTATGGCGCATAAAGAGTGGCTCAAAGGCTCTACTATCGCCCTCTACCACAAGACGCACCAATGTTCGGTCATCTAACGCACTATACTCTTTTATCTCCATACACTAATTCGCTCGCGCTGTGTGGCACGGATAATAAATCTAACCCATGGCTCTATAAAGTCAAAGATTGGCTCCCAGGCAGCTATACCCTGCTCACCCACGCGGGCAGCAGTCTTGCTATTGACAACACCCATGATGATATAGCGCACTAAGAGCAACAATGCTGAAAAAATCTTAAATTCAAGAGGTAGTACCACTATAGCGCCTATTGCAGCCACAAAAAATGCAAGTCGGCAAATCATCGCACACCCCTCAGCATTGCGTGCCTGCTGGGTGTAGTACTGGCGTGTTTGACCCTGACGATAGACCTCTGTGAGCCAAGTGCTAAAGGATTGTGGAGGCTGCTCGGAGCAGTGTGCCGCTGGCGTTAGAAGTACTGAGACATTATCCGCAGTAGCTATGCGCTGTATAAAGAGATCATCCTCACCAGCTGTAAGGTCAAGGTGGTCAAAACCGCGCACACTAAAGTAGAGGCTCTTGGTAAAGCCCATACAGTTACGCGAAGCGCCATACTGGCGACCACGGATAGCCTCTGCAAGGTATGTACGCACCTCACCGAAGCGATACTTGCGATAGAAGAGGTTTTTAAGTCCACCCTGCTTTGCCCAGTTGCAATATCCCAGCACAATATCTCCATACATAAAACCACGAGCCATATAGTTCACCCAGTCGCGTGTGGTAAGGCTTGTCTCTGGGGTTGTGATAACAATATGCTCATAGCTTGCCGACTTAATACCGATGTTAAGGGCAAGGCGCATGGTTATAGGATACTGTGGCGTGTAATCAATCTGGGTAGTCTTAAGATGCTTATAGAACTTACGTAGGTGCTTGAGCGTTGCATAGTAGGCATCCTCCTTGCCCACATAGACCGCCACAACCTCATAGGCTGAGCAGCTCTGTGAGAGCAGTGTGCGAAAGTCACCCTTAAGATACTCTTCATCCTCACCAAAAAGTGGCACGATAACAGATACTGGAGGCTGCTCCTGAAGTATCTGCTTGCGAGAGGTCTGCTTAAACTTAGCCACTATCATCATTCGGCAAAGGCTAATAACCTGCTCCACAAAAAGCACAACAACAAGCAGCAAAAGCACCAATGCAGCAATGCCGTAAACATCTATAATATCATAAAGTATCTCCATAGGTTGCAAAGATAACAATTTCTGCCCAAAAGATAAAAGTATTATCCCCTTTTTACCCCTCTTTTGGCACTATTATTCTCAAATTACCAGGCAAGCACTCAATCTCCAACGGGAACTCTGCACTTGGCTGACCATCCATATCGGTCAGTGGAGATAGTGGAGAGGTAATTTGCAACTTTGAGGAGCGGATATGGATTATATCCTCATTCTCACGTCCCAGAACAATCAACTTAGCCGCCGCCCATGCCCCCTCAAAGGTGCCGCACTTACGCATTATCATACAGTCCAGCAATCCATCCCTAATAGAGGCATTGCGAGCCAATGGGAACTTACCTGCCGTCTCGCCATTAAAGACAAGTGTTATCATGCTATCCACCTCAAACTCTCCATTATCATGCACAACATGCAGCGGGATAAACTCGCGGTTGTGCAACTCCTTAGAGCCCTCAATAAGATATGCTGCCTTGCCAATGTGGCGCTTTATCTTCTCAGGCGTATGTTGCGAGGTGGTAGTAAACATTCCGAAGCTGAAGATATTGACAAAGTACATTCCATTCACTCTGCCGCAATCTATCCTCTGCTCCACACCATTGACAATCTGACGTGCCGCCTTAAGCGTGCGCGAAGAGGCGCCAATAGCACCTGCAAAGTCGTTTGCCGTACCAGCTGGAATAATACCAAGCGGATAGTCAAGATTCATGGCACGCATAGCATTGACTACATAGTTTATCGTACCATCACCACCGCAAATAACCACAAGGTCTATCTGCTCATTCACCCCCTCAAATGGATTCTGCCCAAAGCGCAACATCTTCGGAATAGGCATGTAGCCCGCCTCTGAGAATATCTGCTCTAACGCATCCATCTTTCTGTGAATACGTCCACGACCCGCCTTGACATTGTATAGCAACAACAACTTCTTCTCCATAATCACTCCTGATTTGTTAGCGTTGAGAATATGGTGTACCCATCCCCCTCAGATAGTATAAAGTAGACCTCCACACCCTCAGCCCTGAGCATCTGAGCCAAAGCAATAGCACGCTCAGCACCTATAGCCATAAACATCGTCGCCATAGCATCCGCCTCAACACAACGCTTTGTGACAACTGTAGCCGACAGCAACGAAGTTACAACCGAGCGACCACTCTTCGGATTTATTGTGTGAACAATCTTATTTCCCTCACTATCAGTATAGTAGCGGCGATAATTGCCCGATGTAGCCAACGCCTTATCGCCGATATGCACAACTGTCTGCTGATACTGTCCAGGCGATTGATTTCCCTCAAAAGGGGTATCTACACCTACACGCCACGCCACACCCCTCGGATTACGACCCGAAGCGCGAATCTCTCCGCCAACCTCTACAATGTAATCACTGCAACCTAACATCTCAAGCCTATCTGCCAATAAATCAACCGTATAACCCTTGGCAAGCGAGTTAAGGTCAAGTTGTAATCGACTATCGCTCTTAATGATTCGGTTACCCACAACTGAAAACTTATCAAAACCGACAAATTGGAGCAACGAATCCACATTAGGATGTTCAATTTTACCCTTAGCGGCAAATCCATAGGCATCGGTAAGTGGTTTTACAGTAATATCATAAAGACCGCCACTTAGCGCATTCATCTTTGCCGCAACAGCTATATTTCGCAGTAGGTGAACATCTAAGCTATCTGTAGTTGAATTATTTATGCGACTTATAAGTGACGAAGGGTTAAATATTGACATTGAGGACTTTGCAACAGAGTCTATATGCATTGCCTCTGCGTAGATATCCGCCTGCTGCAGCTCCCCCTTTGCAACCACACGAAAAGTAGTGCCAAGCATAAGCCCCTCAACTGTAACATAGCGTGGCTCAGTAGTACAACCCTGACAAAAAGCTACCAGCAACAATGTCGCAAATATCGCATTTACAAGCCTCCTCATCTTTATATAAACTTTGAGGTGCAAAGTTAAATATTTTTAAGTAAAATCGCAAATTGAGCTATCTATCCCCACCTTTATTAAAAAAGAGGTGTAAATTTTGCTGTTTTTATTTCTAAATCAAGAAATTATGCCTATCTTTGCACCGCTTTAACGCTATTCCGGTAAGGGGGATGCGGATGAAGTGGTTATTAACATTTACAAACTTCTAAACATTTTTTCACTATGGCTTATTTAACAGCAGAGAAAAAGGAGGAGATTTTCGGTCAGTACGGCAAGTCTAACAAGGACACTGGTTCACCAGAGAGCCAGATTGCACTGTTTTCGTACCGTATCAGCCACCTTACAGAG
>SUZO01000004.1 GCA_015059805.1 Rikenellaceae bacterium | reverse complement strand
TAAACATTTTACATTACAAAATTCAAAAAGTTAAAACAATTATGGCAAGATATATAGGACCAAAGACCAAAATCGCAAGAAGATTTGGCGAGGCTATTTACGGCGCTGACAAGAGTCTTGACAAGCGTAATGTTCCACCAGGACAGCACGGTCTTGCACGCAAGCGCAAGAAGGTTACTGAGTATGGCGTCCAGCTTACAGAGAAGCAGAAGGCAAAGTACACCTATGGAATTCTTGAGAAGCAGTTCTCACGCACCTATGAGCAGGCAGCTCGTATGGGTGGTATCACAGGTGAGAACCTCCTTAAGCTCCTTGAGTGCCGTCTGGACAATGTAGTGTACCGTCTTGGTATCGCTCCTACTCGCGCAGCTGCTCGTCAGCTCGTATCACACCGTCACATTTGTGTGAATGGTAATGTTGTCAATATCCCTTCTTACACCCTGCGTGTAGGTGATGTAGTATCAGTACGTGAGAAGTCTAAGTCACTTGAGGTGATCACCTCTTCTCTTATGGGTACTAACCACAGCCGCTACTCATGGCTTGAGTGGGATGGCGCTACCCTTAGCGGTAAGTTCCTCCAGAAGCCAGAGCGTGAGGAGATTCCTGAGAACATCAAGGAGCAGCTTATCGTCGAGCTGTACTCGAAGTAGTAATTAACAAGTAATAAACTGTAGTAAAATTATGGCAATATTAGCGTTTCAAAGACCTGATGAGGTTTGCATTCTTGAGTCAACGGCGACTTATGGTAAGTTTGAGTTCCGCCCTCTTGAGCCAGGCTATGCAATGACCATCGGTAATGCTTTGCGTCGCGTGCTGCTTTCGTCGTTGGAGGGTTATGCCATCACAACGGTTAAGGTTGCCGGTGCCGACCATGAGTTAGCCGCTGTTCCGGGCGTGATGGAGGATATGCTTAATATCATCCTGAACCTTAAGAAGGTTCGCTTCATCCGTACTGTAGATAATCAGGACGCCGAGAAGGCTTCCATCAACGTTGCAGGTGTTACGGAACTTACTGCAGGGTATATCTCGAACTTCCTTACATCGTTTAAGGTTCTTAATCCAGACCTCGTAATCTGCCGTCTTGCTCCAGGTACTAAGATGCAGATGACAATTACCATCGGTAAGGGTCGTGGTTATGTTCCATCAGAGGAGAATGCTCCAGAGAACGCCGAGTTTGGCGTGCTGCCTATCGACTCTATCTTCACCCCAATCGTAAATGTTAAGTGGGCTCGTGAGGATTATCGTGTAGAGCAGCGCACCGACTACGAGAAGCTTGTTCTTGAGATTACTACCGATGGCTCTATTAAGCCTAACGATGCACTTAGCGAGGCTGCTAAGATTCTTATCCAGCACTTTATGCTCTTCTCGGATGATAAGATGAACTTCATCCTTGAGGATACAAATGCTGATAACGATCTTAACGAGCCAGAGCTTCACATGCGCCAACTCCTTAAGACAAAGCTTGTTGATAAGGATCTGTCTGTCCGCGCCCTCAACTGCCTCAAGGCAGCTGACGTGGAGACTATCGGCGACCTTGTAAAGCTCAATCGCAGTGAGCTTCTCAAATTCCGTAACTTCGGTAAGAAGTCTCTTACAGAGCTTGATGCCCTTCTTGCATCACTTGACCTGAGATTCGGAATGGATGTATCTATGTACAAACTTGATAAAGATTAAATCAAATGAGACACAATAAGAATTTTAACCACCTTGGCAGACAGGCAGGCCACCGCAAGGCAATGTTGTCAAACATGGCTTCATCCCTGATTCTCCACAAGCGTATTGAGACTACCGTTGCAAAGGCAAAGGCTGTACGTCAGTTCGTTGAGCCACTTGTAACACGCTCAAAGGAGGATACTACCCACTCACGTCGTGTAGTTTTCTCATACCTCAAGCAGAAGGAGGCAGTAACTGAGCTGTTCCGCTCTATCGCTCCAAAGATTGCAGAGCGTCCAGGCGGCTATACTCGTATCCTTAAGACCGGTTTCCGTCTTGGTGACGGCGCAGATATGTGCATCATCGAGTTCGTAGACTTTAACGAGGCTTACACCACAGGCGTAGCTCCAGCAGCTGCAGCACCAGTAGAGGCTAAGCCAAAGACTCGTCGTTCACGTAAGAAGAGCAGCGAGGAGGGTGACGATAAGAAGGTAGCTCAGAAGGCTCCAAAGTCTACCGCAGCAAAGGCTTCAGCAGCTAAGGGTGCTAAGCGTACTAATGTGGGCAAGAAAATGTAGTAAATCTGTTTTTTAGAGGCTTTTTCGGCGTTACGCATAACCAACTTCAACAGTCACATACGCTAAGTATGCTCCTGCTTCGTTGATTATGCAAGCCTTGAAAAATCTCTCTAAAATTCCAGATTTCAATAAGAATCCCGTGGGTAACCGCGGGATTTTTTTTGTTATTGTATCTACGCCCTTCTAAGAACAAAACGGAGCACGACTCAGATGCGAAAATTAACCAATGGCTAATGGCTAAAAGCTAACGGCAAGATTTTGCGTTTTCAGAATAATTTTTGTAAATTTGTGACGGAAAGTGTAAATATGTTTTTCATTATTATAAACTAAACACAAAATCACTATGTTTGCTATTGACAACTACGATTTTACAGGCAAGCGCGCGATTATCCGCGTAGACTTTAATGTGCCTCTTAACGGTGAGGGTCAGGTTACTGACGACACTCGTATTCGTGCAGCTATCCCTACTATCAAGAAGGTACTTGAGAAGGGTGGTGCAGTGATTCTTATGTCACACCTCGGTCGTCCAAAGAAGAATCCAGATCCAAAGTTCTCTCTTGAGCAGATTATCCCTGCTATTGAGGCTCGCCTTGGTGTAAAGATTCAGTTTGCAGGTGACTGTATGGGTCAGAAGGCTGCTGATATGGCTGCTAATCTTAAGCCTGGCGAGGTTATGCTTCTTGAGAACCTCCGTTTCTACGCTGAGGAGGAGGGTAAGCCACGCGGTCTTGCTGAGGATGCTACTGACGAGGAGAAGAAGGCAGCAAAGAAGGCTCTTAAGGAGGGTCCACAGAAGGAGTTTGTTCGCAAGCTCGCTTCATATGCTGACTGCTACATCAACGACGCATTTGGTACTGCACACCGCGCTCACTCATCTACAGCTCTTATCGCTGACTACTTCCCACAGGATAAGATGTTCGGCTATGTTATGGAGAACGAGCTCAAGGCTATTGACGGCGTTATGCAGAACCCACAGCGTCCATTTACAGCTATCGTAGGTGGTTCTAAGGTATCTACAAAGATTACCATCATTGAGAAGTTGATGGAGAAGGTTGACAAGATTATTATCGGTGGCGGTATGACCTACACCTTCGCTGGCGCACTCGGTGGCAATGTAGGTAAGAGTATCTGCGAGCCAGATATGTTCCCAGTAGCTCTTGAGATTCTTGAGAAGGCTAAGGCTAAGGGTATCAAGATTGTAATGTCTCCAGATGCACTTATCTGTGACGACTTCTCTGAGAACGCAAATACACAGACCGCTCCAGTTGGCGAGATTCCTGCTGAGTGGGAGGGTGTTGATATCGCTGAGGCTGGTAAGGCTCTGTTCCGCGAGGAGATTCTTGCAAGCAAGACTATCCTCTGGAATGGTCCTGTAGGCGTATTTGAGATTAACAAGTTCTCTACTGGCTCACGCGCTGTTGCTGAGGCTATCGCTGAGGCAACTGCTGCTGGTGCTTACTCACTTATCGGTGGTGGCGACTCTGTAGCTTGTATCAACAAGTTCGGTCTTGCTGATAAGGTATCTTACGTTTCAACTGGTGGTGGTGCCCTTCTTGAGTATATGGAGGGTAAGGAGCTTCCGGGTGTGGCTGCAATCCGCAAGTAATTTTACTACATACACAAAAAAGGGTGTTTTCAGTCGAAAACACCCTTCTTGTTTTTAGCTAATCGTACTACTCCCAATTGTTTACATAGACGGTATAGCCATTGTCCTTTCTGCAGAATGGGTTTTCTACCACACTGTCGGGGAGCAGGAGCAGCTCGGCAGAAGGGATACATATACGGGTGACATTGTCGCTGATGATAAGAGTATCGCCCACGACCTTTACTATCTCCTCCTTATCCTCAATCTTGCTATCTATCCAAATTAGCCCCTTGTCGGTGTGTGCTTTATCGTCGCGGGCAAGTGTAAGGTTTGCACCTCGGGCATCTACTATGCGAATGCTGCCGATGTTGATGTTGTTTATTGTCTGCACAGTCTTCCTTGTGTTCGCTACAACCAGTGCAAGGATTACTATAGATGGCAGGATAGCAAGGAAGATTACTGCAATCAGTGCTTTATTACTTGTTTTCATTGTTATAGTCGTTGTAAAGTGTTAAAATTTCCTCGGCTGTAATACCGATACTTCTCATTTTTGCAAAGAGCGGTGGCAGCTGCTCTGTGATAAATCTCTCGCGGGCAATGGCGGCAGCTCTATCTTTAGCCTCCTCGGCAACAAAGTAACCTATGCCTCGGCGGTTGAAGATAAGATTCTCCTCTGTCAGTCGCTCGTATGTGCGCATAACGGTGTTAGGGTTTACCACAAGCGTGGCACCAAGCTCGCGCACCGAGGGTATTCGCTCCCCCTCTTGCCACTCTGACGATGCTATACGGCTCAGTATTAGCTCGTATATCTGCATCCATATTGGTTGTGAGTTGTCAAAATTCATAGCTCTCGTTCACGCAGTTTAAGGTATGAGACATAGTATAATCCGATAAGGATTAAGCCGTTGAAGGCAAGGTGCAGCCACCCTGAAATCTCAGTGAATAGCTCCCAACGATAGACAAGTCCATCTGTCTCGTAGATATTGGACATATAGACCGCATTGTTGTTTGGCAGTAGTGAGAAGTACTTGCCATATCCGTAGCTGATGAAGATATCTATCTGCTCAAAGAGTGATGTAATGCCTATCACTACCGCGAAGAATATCAGCACTGCATAGGAGTAGCCCCTCTTTGCACCCCAGCAGGCAACAACCATCAGCGCGGCGTGTATAAGCGCCATTGTGCAGAGGGTTGGAACAAACTGCTGAGCGGGGATGTCAAGTACAAGTGTTGGTGCTACCACGCCCAAAACAATGGAGTTGAGCATTATAAATGTAAATCGCTCAATGGTATTTACAGGCAGTGTGAGGTCAATAATGTCATTCTTGCAGTTAAGGCTGCCCATAGATGTTGCGGTAATATGGCTGACTATTCCCATAAGAGCAGCAATGGTGACAACTTGTTTAGTGTTGAGTATATCCTCGCCAATCATCCCTGAATGCTCCATAATCGCGAATATAGCCCATATACCAACAAGTACGAGCATAGCGATTTTATACTTCTGACCATACTCTGCATAGTGCTTTGCAGCGAAGGTCTTAAATCGGTTAAAACTAAAACACTTCATATCTAACCCAATTTTTGTGCAATAACACGGCGAACACTCTCTGTAGCCTTTACTGCTGCGTTAAACAATAGTTCAAGGTCAAATCTTCCCTCCTCAGTGTTGTCGGCTGCCCAAATGCCGACAGTGCCAGCCACGCTCTGTTGGCTGTAGATAGCCTCATGACCTGCAGTAATGCCAAAGCCGAAGAGCTGCTGAAGCTCGCTAACGCTCTGGTTTAGAAGCACATTGCCCTGATGAAGAATTACTACGCGGTCTACAAGATTCTCAATGTCGTGCGCCTGATGCGTAGAGATAATTACGGTCTTGTTCTGGTCGGCATACTGCGCAAGAATAGAGCGCAGGGCAGCCTTGACTGTAATATCAAGACCATTTGTTGGCTCATCAAGGAGCAATAGCTCCGCATTGCAAGCAAGAGCAAAGGCGAGATACGCCTTCTTGCGCTGACCCATTGATAGGTCTGTAAAGCGTGCCGAACACTCTACCTCTAACGCCTTGCAGTAGGTGTCAAACTGCTCACGACTAAAGGCAGGGTAGAGGGGCGCAGTGTGAGCCACAAAGCTCTCTACGCTAACCTTTGGCAGGGTAAACTCCTCTGGTACTACCATTAGTCGGCTGTACAGCTCCGCTCCGCGAACTGCCTTCTCGCCGTTAAATGTCACCTCGCCCTGCTGCGGAGTGATAAGGGCGGCAAGTAGCTTTATCAGCGTACTCTTGCCCACACCATTCTGACCCAGCAGACCGATAATCTCACCCGCAGGTAGGGCGAGGGTTAGACCCTCAAAGACCCTACTACCTCGCGGGTAACTAAAGCTCAAATTCCTAACTGTAATCATAATACACATTGTTTTTTTTGGTTGGTTGTTTCGGTGTATTAGTGTAGTAATACACTGCAAAGGTAGTGAGAAAATTTTTGTTTCCAAATTTTTTCGGCAAAAAATTACTATATTTGTAAAAAATACCAAACTATGAAGCGATTACCTATATTTATTACAGCATTTGCACTCTTTTGTAGTGTAGCTCAGGCTCAAGAGCTTAAACTTCGTGAGGATAACATTGACCAGATTGTTGCGGCGATGACCCTTGAGGAGAAGGCGCACCTTGTTGTGGGAGCCGATATGAAGAAGATTGACTTTGCGGGCGAGGTGGGCGACACGCAGATGGTTGTCCCTGGTGCTGCGGGCATTACATATCCAATCCCGCGACTTGGCATTCCATCAATCGTTATGGCAGACGGTCCTGCGGGACTGAGAATCTCTCCAACGCGCGAGGGCGATAGTAATACATACTACTGCACTGGCTTTCCAGTCGGAACACACCTTGCAGCGACTTGGAACGATGATATTATCTATCAGGTTGGTAAGGCTATTGGTGAGGAGGTAAAGGAGTATGGCGTAGATATTCTGCTTGCTCCAGGTGTAAATATGATGCGTAATCCACTTTGTGGTCGAAACTTTGAGTATTTTTCTGAGGATCCACTGCTTGCAGGAAAGACCGCTGCGGCGATTATCAATGGCGTTGAGAGCAACGATGTGGGTACTTCGCTCAAGCACTTCTGTGCTAATAATCAGGAGATTAACCGTCTGGGTAACGATGCGCGTATCTCACAGCGAGCCCTGCGCGAGATATACTTGCGTAACTTTGAGATTGCTGTTCGCGACTCTCAGCCGTGGACCATTATGACATCGTACAACTACCTCAATGGTCGCTATACATCGGAGGATAAGGGGCTGCTTGAGGATGTTCTTCGTGGCGAGTTTGGCTTCAAGGGTGCTATTGTCACTGACTGGGGTGGCGGTCTTGATGCAGCGGCGCAGGTGGCTGCTGGAAACGATATGATTCAGCCAGGTGAGGTTGATGAGTATGAGGCTATCGTGGCGGCTGTAAAGTCGGGTAAACTCTCTATGGCAGAGCTTGATAAGTGTATCACACGCATCCTTAAACTCATTGTCCAGACTCCGCGCTTTAAGGGATATAAGTTTACAAATAAGCCAGATCTCAAGGCTCACGCAGCAGTTACTCGCGAGGTGGCAAGTGAGGGTTTTGTGCTTCTGAAGAATGAGGGTACACTGCCAATGGTTGGTGGAGAGAAGGTCTCTCTGTTTGGCGTTGGTAGTTACGACTTTATCGCTGGTGGTCGTGGCTCTGGCGATGTAAATAAGGCTTATGTTGTAGACCTTCGCGAGGGTATGCTCTCAAATGGTATTACACTCAACAGCGCACTGGATGATCTCTATGTAAAGCATATGGATAAGGAGAAGAGCCGTATTGCTCCGTTAGATGCTCACCGCCGTTGGACACACTACACCCTGCGCCCTAACGAGATTAGAGACCCAAGAAGCCTCGTTGCTGGTGCGGCAAGCAGTAGCGATATTGCTGTAATAACCTTCTCGCGCCACTCTGCAGAGGGTTTTGACCGCCATATTGAGCGCGATTTTAACCTTAGAATTAACGAGATAGCACTGCTTAACGAAGTTAGCCGCGAGTTCCACGCTGCGGGTAAGAAGGTTGTCGTAGTGCTTAACATCAGCGGACCTGTGGAGGTTGCATCGTGGAGAGATAAGGTAGACGCTATCCTTGTATGCTGGATGCCTGGTCAGGAGGGTGGAAATTCTGTTGCCGATGTTCTTTTAGGCAAGGTTTCACCATCGGGTCACCTGCCTATGAGCTTCCCAATTAGCTATGCTGATGTGCCAGCGCAGAACTTCCCAGTAAATGTGCCAGAGACAGGACTTAACCAGTCGTTTGAGAACTACAGCACAGTGCATAAGTACTACGACCAGCCAAATATTGACTACACAAACTATACTGAGGATATCTTTATTGGCTATCGTCACTACGCTACTCGTGGTGTTGAGGTGGCATATCCATTTGGATATGGACTGACATACAGCGACTTTGAGCTATCGGATATGAAACTCAAGAGGTCTGGCGATAATATTACAGTTACATGCCGCGTGAAAAATATAGGTAACAGAGCTGCTAAGCAGGTTGTTCAGCTCTACTCTACAGCCCTCTTCCCAGACCACGAGCGTCCACTTGTTGAGCTCCGCGGCTACAGCAAGACCCCTCTGCTTGCTGCGGGTGAGAGCTGCACCGTTCAGATTGCAATTACGAACAATGACCTTGCGATTTTTGACGAGGCGAAGTCTGCTTGGGTGCTTCCTGCGGGCGACTACCGTCTCTCACTTGGCTTTAGCAGTGCCGACCTTAAGCAGTATAAAGAGTTCTTTATCCCTAAATCAACTGTTGTTCGTAAGGTTACCGATGTGCTTAAGCCAGCAGACGGAAAACTGTATATTGAGTAATTATGCGAAAAATTCTTACCCTTGTTTTAGCTGTTGTAACTCTCTGTGCAACAGCTAAAACACATATAGAGTACAACCCATTTAGCCTCTCGGTAGATGGGCGGCGGGTTGTTACAGCCCCCGCTGAGGGATTGTGGTCTGTGGCGACCGATTGGTCTGATGGCTGGATGACAGATTGGCACCACGCCTCGCCAGAGCGAACAGAGAGGGTCGGGGAGTGGACACTCCTGCACGGAAAGATAACTCTTGACAAGGGTACACTTCTTCTCCGAGATAGCTACCGCGAGGTTGAGGGTGGAAAAGTAGAGTGCCGCAGACGTTTTGAGTGGCAGGGTAGCGAGCCGCTTGAGAGGGTAACGCTCTCTGTGCGACTTAATGTTGTGGGTCAGGCGCTTATGCCTTGCCTACCCGGAATTTTGTACTACGGAAATAAGAACGGTGCAAAGGTAGACCCAAATATCATCCCCGTATATAATGGTATGGCGGGCGAGTTCGCAATTTTTGAGGAGCACCGCTATCCTATGCCATTTGCGATGCTTGAGTGTGGGGCAGAGGGGTATGCCGCTGCGCTGCACACTACGCCAAGTCCAGTTCGTGGTGCTGTGCACAGTGACCAGTGGTGGTCGTTAGGCGTTGAGGCTTTTGAGGGCTATAGCCAGTTGGTGCTCTATTCGGGTGCTATAGGCTATAATGGGGTGCATAGCGTAGCAAAGGCATTGCAGAAGCGACCTATGCCGTACGATGACACATACATAACCCTTGAGCCACAGCAGATTATTGAAAAGCAGTTCTTCGTTGAGCTATATCCCATTTCTCGTGAGGGTAGTGGCTTTCAGCGACCTATTTACACCTCTCTTGACCTGCATAAACCATACAATGCCGAGCGTTTCCCGACCTTTGAGCAGATTGTCCGCTCAAAGTACGACTTTGCAAAGCGTCGCTGGATAGAGTTTGACTCTACAGCTGTTGGGTTTAATATGTACGATACGGCTCTGCGCAAGGATATTGTTATGGGCTGGTGTGGTCAGGCAGACTCTCCAGGTTTCTCACTGCAGGTGCTCTCTAAGATGTTGAACGATAGTGATATAGAACCTATGGTGCAGCGCTCGTTAGACTACCTTTCGACCTTTGCTGTAGATGGCGAAAAGGGGGTGTTTGTGGTCGGATATAATGGCGAAAAGTTTCACGGCGGTGACCCCGTCTCGTGCGGTCAGGCGATGTATAACTTTGCCAAGGCGATAACTCATGGTCGTAAAAATCGCCATTATGATACGGCAAAGTGGGAGGCATTTTTAGTTAAGGCTTGCGATGCGGTCTGCAATCGCATACTCTCAGATGAGTGGAGTCCCAAATCTACAGCCGAGGGTTTCTATATTGCGCCACTTGCCATCAGTTCAAAGCTCTTCCGCAATAAGCGCTACCTCGCTGCAGCGCGTAAGGCGGCAGATCTTTTTGCTCAGCGACACATTACAATGAATGGCTGCTACTGGGGTGGAACTTTGGATGCTACTTGCGAGGATAAGGAGGGCGCGTGGGCGGCATTCCAGGGCTTTTTGGAGTTGTATGAGCGCACAAAAGAGCCTCAGTATCTTGAGTGGGCAAAGCACGCTATGGATGTCTGCATAAGTTATGTGGTTGTGTGGGATATCCCTCTGCCAGCAGGTCGCCTTGCCGACTACAACTTTAAGACGACGGGTTGGAGCGTTGTCTCGGCACAAAATCAGCATATAGATGTCTACGGAGTGCTCTTTGCGCCAGAGGTCTACAAGATGGGCAGGCTGCTTGGCGACAATCGCCTCAGCCGCCTTGCTGAGGTTATGTTCCGCAGTTGTGCACAGCTCACGGACCCATACGGTTCACAGGGCGAGCAGATACAGCAGACCAACTTTGCACAGCGTGGCGATATGAGCAATGTGCATAAGCTGCGCGGAGGCTATGCCGAGCGCTGGACGGTCTTCTGGATTACAGCACACTTCCTTAACTCCGCAGCCAGATTTATGGAATAACAGAAAAAGAGAGCAAACAAACCCTCTTTTCTGTTACTCCATAGACTGAACACCCAACTATCCGCAGTGGAAGTATTGGTGAACAAGGCTGAGCATCTTTTCGGTGTCGTTGTCTATCTCTTGACGCAGATTTTGGTCGTTATAGCTCTGTAGCTTGCGGATAATTCCGTTAATCATTGCAGGGCTAAAGACTCCATGTGCCTCAAATATATCACGTTGAGCATCAAGGCACTCTGCCGATGCTGCGCAGCTATCAGGTAGGGTGGCAAGGGTGGCGAGCTTTTCAGCATTTTCAGCCTTGTGAATATTTACATTGACATAAGTTCTGTCGGCAACCTCAAGGGCGTTGTCCAACTCAAAACCGTATCGGCATGCAACAGCAAGACCGGCGATAAGTTGGTAGATGTCTGCACTACCATCTGGCGAGCGCATCTCTACGGTCTGCTTCTGCGTTGTGTCGTAGTGGCTTGGCTGCTCTAATGGGTTGGCAATCATGCACATATCGCTCTTTGCTGCCCAGCCGAGTGGCACGCGCACAAGCACTGAGCGATTTCTGTCACCCCAGCATATATTTGTCGGAGCCTCCTGATGCGGTACAAGGCGGAAGTAGGATGTAGGATTTGTATTTCCAAAGGCGGTGATAGATGGTGCGAGGGTCATCATTCCAGCAATAGCCTTGCGAGCAGTTGCAGAGAGCGAGCCATTCTCAAGCATCTGATTTACACCATCTTTCATTATTCGCATATGGATGTGCAGACCAGAGCCAGCCTTGCCAGCGGTGATTTTCGGTGCGAAGGTAATGTCGTAGCCATACTGATATGCGAGGTTGCGGATTATCCACTTAGCTATCATCAGCTGGTCGGCAGCCTCGAGGGCAGGAACAGGCAGGAACTCAATCTCATTCTGCTCGTAAATCATGCCATCAATAGTAAAGTTACCCACCTCAGAGTGACCATACTTAATCTGTCCGCCAGCCTGAGCGATGTATGACATGCACTGGGTGCGGAAGTGGTTGAACTTTGCATATGGAGCCGACTCGTGGTAGCCCTTCTGGTCGGTTGCAGGGAAGAGACCCTCGTCTGGTGCGATGACGTAGTACTCCAACTCGCCCATAGCCTCAAACTGCATACCTGTAACCTCGTTAAAGGCTTTGCAAGCCTTGCGAAGTGTGTTCTCAGGCGAACTCTCAAGTAGCTGACCATCCTTGTTAAAGTATGAGCAGAGCATTGTAAGGGTCGGAATTTCTGCAAATGGATCTACAAAGGCTGTAGAGAAGCGCGGAAGAACATAGAGGTCACTACTTCCCGCCTCAATAAATGGGAAGAGGCTACTACCATCTACGCGCTCACCACATGTAAGTATCGCATCAAGGTATGCCACATTGTTGATTACGAAATTTAGAGTCTTAAGTCGCCCATCACCAGCAGGATACATAAAGTTTACCATGCTAATGCCATTCTGAACGATAAAGTTGATAATATCAGCCTTGGTGAACTGATTGCAAGGCTTGCCTAAGAAGGCAACAACCTTGTTGGGGTTTAGCTTTAACTGCTTGTTCTCCATAGTATTATAGCTTTTTATAACGTGTGTTCTATAACTATCTTTATACCTATCAAAATCAGTACCGCCCCGCCCATAAACTCAGCCTTAGATTTATATCTGCAACCGAAGGTATTCCCGATATACAACCCTACAGCAGAGAGGGTAGCGGTTATTATGCCTATAGTTGTTGCGGCGGCAAAAATCGGCTCCTTGAGAAAGGCGAATGAGATACCTACCGCCAGCGCGTCAATGCTCGTAGCCACAGCAAGTGAAAACATCTGCTTTATACTAAAGTCGGAGCTACTCTTTTCGCAACCTTTTGAGAGCGATTCATGGATCATATTGAAGCCTATAACCCCCAGCACTGCAAAGGCAATCCAGTGGTCTACGCTCTCTACAAACTCTGCAAAACTGACACCCAAATAGTAGCCCACAATCGGCATAAGAGCTTGAAAACCACCAAACCACACAGCGACACTTGCGGCATGCTCTGCTCGTACCTTATCTACCGATAATCCCTTGCCAATAGCGACCGCAAATGCATCCATAGATAGCCCAATGGCTATGAAAATCAACTCAAATATACCCATAACAGTCACAAATGTAATAAAAAAATTGAAAAGTTTTATCCTCCGCCTTTTATCTTTCAGCATAATTTTATACCTTTGTGTGATTATAAGCACAGAAACACTATTAAAAAATAATATTATGGCTGAATTCATTTATCAGGAGCCGCTCCCAATCGAGCGCGACAACACCGAGTATCGTCTGCTTACTAAGGACTATGTAAAGGTTGTAGAGTGCGACGGTCGTCAGATTTTGAAGGTAGACCCTAAGGGTCTGGAACTGCTTGCTAAGGAGGCTTATACAGATGTATCTTTCTACCTCCGCGCTTCACACCTGCAGAAGCTCCGCAACATCCTTGAGGATAGCGAGGCAACTGATAACGACAAGTTTGTGGCATATACAATGCTTATGAACTCTGTTGTTGCTGCCGAGGGCGAGCTTCCAACTTGTCAGGATACTGGTACTGCTATCTGCGTGGCTCACAAGGGTGAGGATGTATACACTGGCGTTGAGGATGCTGAGTACATCTCTCGCGGTGCTTACCAGACATACGCAGAGCGCAACCTCCGCTACTCACAGGTTGTGCCTATCACAATGACCGACGAGCACAACTCTGGCACTAACCTGCCTGCACAGATTGACATCTACGGTGGTCACCCAGGTATGGAGTATGAGTTCCTCTTTATCACTAAGGGTGGTGGCTCAGCAAATAAGACCTTCCTCTATCAGCAGACTAAGGCTCTGCTCAATGAGGAGTCACTGGTAAAGTTCTTCAAGGAGCATATCAAGGACCTTGGCACCTCTGCTTGTCCTCCATATCACCTTGCGGTATGTATCGGTGGAACATCTGCTGAGATGTGTCTTGCAACTGTTAAGAAGGCATCTGCAGGTTATCTTGACGAGCTTCCAACATCTGGTAACGAGGGCGGTCGTTGCTTCCGTGACCTACAGTGGGAGGAGAAGATTCTCAAGATTTGTCAGGAGATGGGTATCGGCGCACAGTTTGGCGGTAAGTACCTTGTACACGATGTTCGTGTAATTCGTGCACCTCGCCACGCAGCCTCTTGTCCAGTAGCTATCGGCGTGAGCTGCTCTGCAGACCGTAATATCAAGGCTAAGATTACCCCAGAGGGTATCTTTATTGAGCAGCTTGAGAAGAATCCAGCTCGCTTCCTTCCTGAGCAGGCTCCAGCAATGTCTCCAGCAGTAGATATTGACCTTGACGAGGGTATGGATAAGGTACGCGAGATTCTTACACAGTATCCTATCAAGACTCGCCTCAACCTTAAGGGTACACTTATCGTTGCTCGTGATATTGCTCACGCTCGCATTAAGCAGATGCTTGACGAGGGTAAGCCTATGCCAGAGTACTTCAAGAACCACCCAGTATACTACGCAGGTCCTGCAAAGACCCCTGCAGGTATGGCTTCAGGCTCATTTGGTCCTACAACTGCTGGTCGTATGGACCCATACGTAGACCTGTTCCAGAGCGTCGGTGGCTCAATGGTTATGGTTGCAAAGGGTAACCGTTCAAAGGCTGTTACTGACGCTTGTAAGGCTCACGGAGGCTTCTATCTCGGCTCTATCGGTGGTCCTGCAGCTATCCTTGCAAAGAACTCTATCAAGAGCGTTGAGGTCGTAGACTTCCCAGAGCTCGGCATGGAGGCTGTCCGCAAGATTTACGTTGAAAACTTCCCTGCATTCATCATCGTAGATGATAAGGGTAATGATTTCTTTGCAGACTTCGCACATTAAATTGATTTTAGGCGGTGATTTCCACGTTATACAATTTTAATTCAGACAGGGAAATACGTCAAGTATGTCCCTGCCTGATTAAAATTGAAAGCCTTGAAATCCCACGCCCAAAATGCAATTTAATCGGATATTTTTTTTGCATCATCTACTAACCCTTTCTGGTGACGGAGAGGGTTAGTAAAGTTACAATAAAACCTCATTTTTTTCGTTTCTCTTATATGGGAAGAAGATTTTTTGCACTTTTTGTAGCGCTTACGCTGTTTTTTACAGCCCTTGCGGAGCAGGTCGTATTTCAGACAAATGCTCCGATGATTGTTGGTGCTGCCGAGGCTTTTAGGGTCGAGTTTGCGCTTAATGCCAAACCGGATGATAAGTCGTTTGTAGCCCCTTCGTTTGAGGGTTTTAATGTCCTTGCTGGTCCGTCTGTGTCGCACGGCTCCTCTGTGCAGATTATAAACGGCTCAATGACAAAGAGTTATAACTACACTATCAGCTATGTCCTGCAGGCAGAGAGTGCAGGTCAGCGGGTTATTGGCGTGGCGACAATCGGCGTAGATGGCAAGAATTACTCAACACAAAAGACTCCGATTGAGGTGCGTCAGGGTGGTGAGCAGGATGGTGGTGCGGCTCAAGATAGCCATCAGTCACAAGAGCAGTCGCTTGAGCAGCGTGCAGCGGGACAGTTGAGCAAGGACGATTTGATGCTTCGCCTATCTGTCTCTCGTTCAAAGGTCTACAAGGGTGAGCCTGTGCGTGCGACGCTCAAGCTCTACAGTCGTGTGAACGTTATAGGTTCTGAGGGGGCAAAGCTTCCAAGTTTTGACGGTTTCTGGAGTCAGCAACTTGAGGCTGAGCAGGGTCCATTCCGTGAGACACTGAATGGAAAGGTCTACGATGCCTACAACCTTGGCGAGTATATCCTCTATCCACAACAGAGTGGTAAGCTGACCATTGAGAGTGCGAAAATCACCATTGTGGCGCAGATGTTTGTCAGAAATAATCGTCCTCGTAACTCATTCTTTGACAATACGCATGACATCTACAATTTGCGTCGTGAAATCTCTTCTCCAGCAGTAACGATTGAGGTTAAACCATTCCCAGCGGGCGCGCCAGCATCATTCACAGGTGCTGTGGGTAAGTACACCATGGAGGCACACCTCTCAACGGCAGAGGTTGCTGCAAATTCGGCGGCAAATATTGACCTGCGAATCTCTGGAACGGGAAATATAGGCTTTGTTCAAGAGCCAAAGATTACCTTACCAGCCACCTTTGAACTTTATGATGTCAAGGCTACTGAGCAGATACGTACAACAGCTGCGGGAAGTACTGGTTTCCGCCGTTTTGAGTACCCATTTATTGCTCGTGCAGAGGGCGATTATACTATTGCCCCTATAGAGTTTACGTACTTCAGCCCTGAGAGTGGTAAGTATGTAACCCTTAGCTCCGAGAGCTTTGCAATATCTGTAGCACCAGATAAGAATAGCGTCGCCTCTTCACCTACTGTAACTACGATAGTTGGCAAGCAGGATGTGCGCCTTCTCGGCAGTGATATCCGTTTTATCAAGCTCACACGCCCAAATCTGCATACAGTAGCGGCGCCGTTAGTATTCTCACCGCTCTATTTTGTTATTGTGGTGGCTATGGTGTTGCTTGCAGTGTTGCTCTACTTTGTTATCGGTAAGCGTATTCGTGACAGCCATAACTCTGTCCTTGTCAAGGGTCGCAGGGCAAACAAGGTCGCTGTGCAGCGTTTCCGCATTGCTGAGCGATATATGCGTGAGCAGAATCGCCACGCCTTCTATGAGGAGATGCTTCGTGCGCTGTGGGGATATATCTCCGACAGGTTTAACATCCCAGTTGCAGATCTTACAAAGGAGAGTATCCGCGAGGAGCTTACTCGCCGAGGAGCTACCGAGCAGGCTAAGGCTATTACGGCGATAATTTCGCAGTGTGAGGAGGCTCAATATTCACCTATTGAGTCGGCAACGATGACAGAGATATATGGTAGGGGCATTGAGATTGTCTCTAAAATTGAATCAATAGTAAAAAAGTAGGGCTATGAGATATATACTTTCAATAATAGCGGCAACAATGCTCTTCGCTTCGGCTACGGCGCAGAGTGATACTACAGCGATAGCCAACGTGGTAACCGAAGAGGTAAATCTTGACAATAACGCCCTTTGGACAGGGGCAAATCAGGCATATATAGATGGCGATTTTGCCTTAGCGTTGCAGGGATATTCAGCTATTGAAAACCGTGGCTACTATTCAGCGCGCCTATACTACAATATGGGCAACGCCTACTTTAAGAGTGGAAATATTGGCAAGGCAATCCTCTACTATAACCGCGCCCTTGTGGTCTCTCCGTCTATGGATGATGCGAGGTATAACCTTGAGATAGCCGAGGCGCAAACAAAGGATAAGATTGCCGTTGTGCCTCAGTTCTTCCTCAAGCGATGGATGCAATCTTTTCGTAGTGTTATGAGTTGTAATGCGTGGAGCGTTATCTCGCTGGTATTCATGGGTTTATTGCTCGCGCTGCTACTGCTATTTTTGCTTGGTACGCGACTGCCAATTCGTAAACTCGGCTTTTATGGAACAATTATCTCGGCACTGCTTTTTGTCGCAACAACTGCATTTGCAATCTCATCACGCAACGATATTCTCAATCGCAAGCAGGCTGTTGTTATGAGCAGTGCAATATCTGTCAAGAGCTCTCCTGATAGTGATGCTACTGACCTCTTTGTTTTGCACGAGGGTACAAAGGTTACTATCTCGTCTGAGGTTGAGGGCTGGAGCGAGATTACCATTGCTGACGGCAAGAAGGGGTGGACAGAGATGTCTCATTTGGAAAGGATATAATGTCACAGCTATTAGAAAATATCGTCAGCGAGCTTAACCGCTTGCCAGGCGTGGGTCGTAGAACGGCTCTGCGCCTTGCTATGCATATACTGAAGATGGAGCGTGAGGATGTGGCGGCGATGACCGAGAGCATTGCCGATTTTAGGAACAACATCTGCCACTGTGCTAAGTGCGGAAACCTCTCTGATAGTGAGATTTGCGAGATTTGTGCCGACCCAAAACGCGACAGAACAACGCTGTGTGTTGTTGAGCAGGTCGCAGACCTTCTCTCTATAGAAAAGACCCACCAGTATCGCGGTGTGTACAATGTCCTTGGTGGCGTTATCTCGCCAATGCAGGGTGTTGCACCGTCAGATTTGAGAATTGACCTGCTTCTTGACCGTATCGCTATGGGCGAGGTTAAGGAGGTTATTATCGCCATCTCGGCATCTGTGGAGGGGGAGACCACGCTCTTCTACCTTATGAACTGCCTCAAGCGCTTTGAGCGTCTGAAGATAACTACTATCGCCCGCGGCATTGGCTTTGGCGATGAACTTGAGTATGTAGACGAACATACTATCACTCAGGCACTTATAAACCGCCGTGAGGTAGATAAAAACCGATAAATCAAACTACTAAGTAATGAAAATCTCACTGAAAACCCTCTCGGCTGTGGCACTTGCTGCGCCACTTGCAAGCTGCGCTACAGAGGAGCAAAAGCCGAACATTGTCCTCTTTCTGATTGACGACCTCGGATGGCTTGATACATCTGTAGCCTTTGGCGAGGAGGTATACCCCTATAACCTGCGCCACGACACGCCAAATATTGCAGCCCTTGCAGAGGCGGGCGCAACGATGACCTCGGCATACGTATGTCCAGTCTCTACCCCTACCCGCACATCTATTATGTCGGGTATGAATGCTGCACATACCAGAATTACGAACTACACATCTGTAACAAAGGATTGGAATCCCGATGCTACAGACACTCCGAGTGAGGCTCTTGATGATACTGTAGAGCGCACTGACTGGAATATCAACGGTGTAACCCCATCTGCCGAGCCGCTTGACCGCGCGGTGCATATTACCCCATATCCGCAGATTCTCAAGGACAACGGCTACTATACAATCCATGTGGGCAAGGGTCACTGGGCGCCAAATGGCACTCCTGCGGCAAATCCATACAATATGGGCTTCTGCGTCAATGTGGCGGGTCAGGTTGCCGGCAAGCCTCGTAGCTACTATGGCGAGGAGAACTATGGTAATACGGCGGAGAAGTGGAACTTCTTCTCTGTTCAGAATATGGCTGAATACTACGGCACAAAGACCCACCTTACCGAGGCGCTGACCCTTGAGGCACTTAAGACCCTTGACTATCCGATAGACAATGGCATACCGTTCTACCTCAACTTCTGCCACCACGCTGTCCATACGCCTATACACCGCGATATGCGTTTCTTCCAGAAATATGTTGAGCGAGGTATGGACGAGGGACAGGCTCGCTTTGCATCTATGTGTGAGGGTATGGATAAGAGTTTAGGTGATTTGATTGCATATCTTAAGCAGCGCGATGTGCTGGACAATACCATTATCGTCTTTATGTCCGACAATGGCGGCAACTCCGAAAACCTCTCTAAGGGTGGAGTTCGCCATACCCAGAACTCGCCACTGCGCGAGGGTAAGGCTTCGTGCTACGAGGCTGGTATCCGCGTGCCTATGGTTGTCTACTGGAAGGGTAAGGTTGCTGCTGGCACACGCCTGAATACACCAGTTGTGGCGGAGGATATCTACCCTACAATCCTTGAGATGGCGGGCATAGAGGAGTATAAGACTGTGCAGGAGATAGACGGCAAGAGCATTGTGCGCCTACTTACTGACGGCTCGCAGATGGCTAAAAAGGCTATGGAGTCGGGCGAGATAACAAATCAAAAGCAGGCAAACGACTTTGTTGTACCTCAGTCCGTTTCGGGCATTGACCCTGAGCGCGAGGTGCTTGCACACTTCCCACACCAGTGGAAACCATACCAGCTGCACGACATTGACTATATGAGTAGCCTTCGCAAGGGCGACTGGAAGATTGTCTACCGCCACCGCCAGCAGACCCTTGAGCTATACAACATAGGTGAGGACATTACCGAGCGCAATGACCTCTCGGCAAGCAACCCCGACAAGCTCCGACAGATGGCAGATGCCCTAACCGCTAAACTTGAGGGCTACGACGCCCTTCTGCCAACCTTCCGCTCAACCGGTGAGAGAATACCAATGCCAAATAAACTTGTAAAATAATAGAATTATGAGACTTAAATCAATCATCCTTGCGCTTCTTTGCGCGACAATTCTTGTAGGTTGCTGCTCGGCATGCCGTCAGCGACAGAAGAACGCTAAGCCGCTGAAAGGAACTGAGTGGCACCTTGTACAACTTGAGGGTAAAGACGTTGAGCTGCCAATAAACAGCTTTAACATCACCCTTGGCGAGGATGGCTCTGTTGCAGGTATCGGCGCTTGCAACCGTCTGCTGGGTCAGTATACTGTAGCAGAGAACTACGCCATAAACTTCGGTCAGGTAGGCACTACAATGATGCTCTGCCCAGAGAATGGCGAACTTGAGAGCCAGTTTACAACAGTTCTGGGCGGTGTTACCCACTACGACATTGATGGCGACCAGCTCATTCTGCTCCAGCAGGGGGTAATCAAGGCTCTGTTTAAGGCTCTGCCGTCAGAGGTGGCAAAATAGAGTATAGAAAATAGCGCTATGATGAAGAAAATCATAAATCCCTGGTTGGGTATGGAGGGCTACCACTGCTTTGGTTGCGACCCTAATCACCAGCATGGTCTGAGGATGGAGTTTTACGAGGATGGCGATGATATTGTGAGCTTTTGGGAGCCAGATGGTGAGCACCAGAGTTGGATAAATACCCTGCACGGAGGTGTTCAGGCAGCTCTGCTTGATGAACTATGTGGCTGGGTGGTGTTCCGCAAGTTCCAGACGGGTGCGGTGACCTCAAAGATGGAGATTAGATATCGCAAGCCTGTACACACAAATGGCGGCAAGCTGACGCTCAAGGCGAGAACAGCCGAGGTGCGCCGAAATCTTGTAACTATTGCGGGTGAGATATACAATAGCGACGGCGAACTTTGCACCGAGTGTAGCTGCCTCTACTTCCTCTTCTCAAAGGAGAAGGCGGCAGCCGAGATGGGTCTTACAGCTTGCCTTGTAGAGGGCGAAGAGTAGATTATGAGACGATTAGTAGCCATACTTATCCTTACGCTTGCTGTAGCAACACCGCTTCGGGCACAGATTTACACAAAAATCAATGCGCTCTATGCCGTTGTTGGTGTTGTCAATCCGCAGGTTGAGGGGGCAATATCGCCACATAGCTCACTTGTTGTGGATGCAACATATTCGCCTTGGAGGAGCATCGGCGGCAAGCATACCCACTTCGGTATTTTCCAGGGGGAGTACCGCTACTACTTCCGCGAGGCTACAAAGGGTTGGTACTTAAGCGCCAATGGTGGCATGATGGGCTTTGATATTAACAAGCCCCAACTATTTAAGGGAGGGCTTATCTCACTAAAGAGTAGCTATAGCAAGGGTTTTGGTCTTATGGTAGGATTTGGCGCGGGCTATCAGCACCACTTCGCAGAGCGGTGGGTTGTAGATATATATGCCGCTGTTGATTTTGTCCGCTCATGGTATAATGGCTATAAGGCTAATGGAGAGATAAATATGAATCCATACGGACACGAGAACTATAAATACCCCGATCCCTTTAACGGCTCGTCAGAGATTATGCCCATTAAGGCGGGCGTTAGTATAGGCTACATGATATCCAAAAGAAAATAGAAGAGAGAAATTTTTCTCTCTTCTATTTTCTTAGTTACTCTCTACTATCTCAACAATATCAACCTGCCAGCCGAATAGGTCATTGGCGCACTGTTGCTGGAGCTGGGTGATTGTGGACATTGAGGTGGTGTCGGCAACAACTGCATCAACGAAGCTCTCAATGGTAGGGTATGTATTATTGACCCTTTGAGATAGGCAACGGTAGAAGGCATTTTGCTGTGTGCGGTCAAGTCCACTCGGTAGTATATTGCTCTGCACAAGGGTGTTATATGGGAACAGATGGCGCATATTGCGGGCATCGGTATTAAGTTGCTCAACAATAGTCGTTACAACGTAGACCTGCACGGTGTCATTTACTGCGGGTAGCTCCACAAAGGTGGTGTAGATAGGGTAGTCCTGCTCTATATCTGCCGCTACTTGGTCTGCAAAGAGCATATACTCCGCCTCGGTGAGGTTGTTAAGGTAGACCATCTGGCGATAATCTCTGAGCATCTCGCGTAGGGCTTGTCGTTGCTCTCTATTCCACTGTTTTTGTTGTGAGCAACCGATAAAACTGCATACTGCAAGTGTCACTACGGACACCGAAAGTAAAAATCTTTTCATTGTTCTGATGTTTTTTGTTTACACCAGAATACTATCAATGTTTATGCCAGAGATGGAGTGCTATATCTCTTTTCTGAGTCGCGCGACTGGTATTCCGATAAGTCTCAAGAGATTATAATTACTATACTCTCTTACTTCAAAGTGTACTCTATAGTTTGAGTTTTACCCTTCTTGTCCTTGTATGTAATGCGATATGTACCCTTAAAGCCGCGGAATTTTACCTTGCCGTTCTCGTCAGCCTTAACGGATGTGTTGGTTTTCCACTCATGGTTGATAAGTTGGTTAAGAGCGTGGTACGCAGGTTTTGCCTCCATCTGGCGAGTGAAGAGTCCAGAGAATGTAGGCTCATTCTTTGCACCGCAACCATCAACAACATTCCACCAAGTGATACCAATCATCTTCTCCTGCGAGAACCATAAACGATAGAGTTGCTGTGTAATGATGCCCTGAATCATCAAACCGCGCTCCTCCTGTGAAGGTGCAATGACTGTAATCTCGCTCAAATGGATAGGTAGACCTGCCTGGTTAGCCCAACCGATATACTCGCGTACCTGCGAAGGTGTTTGAACCTTCCAACCGTCAGCAATGCCTTGGCAAAGAGCCATGTCGAACAGATGCATCTGCAAACCCATAACATCGATTTTACAACCTCGCTCTATAAGGCGCTTTGTCTGTGCGGTGTAGCTTGGCTTCTTAAGGTAGTCGTTAATGTTGAGCTGTACCTCTTGTGGAAAATATTTCTCAGCCCACTTCAACGCCTTGTACGGATAGTCGCCATTCATAATACCATAACGGCTCTTTGCTACAGAATGATTTTCGGGAATAAGATTTGCATAGTCATCCTCAGCACTCTCATTTACAACATCGTAACTATGCAGACGCCCGTTGTAACGCTCTGCAATCTGTTTAATGCGGTTTTCTATAGCGTTATCCAAACGTTTTGGGAACTCTGGGAATGCCTGCGCGACCTCGTCAAATGATAGATATTTCCACTCCTTAGAGGTCTTATCCTTGCTTGCCCAACGATTTGGCTCGTTAGGAAAGTAGCGCTTGAATGCACTCAACTCCTCAGGTGTCATTAAATTCTTATACCAATTAGGCATCTGCCACTTACGGTTTCCCCATACGAGAACATGACCATGCATACGAATACCTTTGCTCTCGCAGAACTCCACAATCTGGTCGGTCGATGGACGTCGCCAATGCAACTCTGATTGTGGGTCTTTGCAGTTGTTCCACCACTCTTCGGTGTCGCGTTCCTCTGTTGCAAAACGAGGTTTGCCCTGCTCTATCTCAAAATCCTTCCAATAAAAAGGTACGGTAGCACGATTAAAGAGTGTGCCATACAGCTCCTTGTAGCGGTCGTTATACTCCTTTTTTCCGAGTTGGTTGAAGTTGAAAATATGTGCGCCAAAGATAAACTCGTGTGATATTTGCTCAATCTTCACATCGCGATTGCGACCAATATCTTCAAGTACAAACTCTCCATCAGCCTTGCGATACTTCTCGATGTCGCTATCAATACGTGCTTGTTCCTCCTCATTCCAAATCTTCCAGTAAGCCTCACTCATATAGCCATTTGTATCCTCAGCGAGGGAGCGTGGAAATGAGATTTTTGGGTTAGCATTTGCTATGAAGCCCATAGTAAATGCTATTACTGCTAAGAAAGTTTTTCTCATACTGCTGTATATTTAAGTTTATAAGTAAGCTTAGTGTTTTACACAATATAAAGATATGAATCTTATAAGATGTTGGGTGTTGTCATCATAAGAGATTCTATATCTCTTTTCTGAGCCTGGCGACTGGTATTCCGAGCATCTCGCGGTACTTAGCAACAGTACGGCGGGCGATGCAGTAGCCCTTGTCGTTGAGGATGTTCATCAGCTGCTCATCGGTCAGCGGATGGCGCTTATCCTCCTCAGTAATGCACTGCTCAAGAAGATTTTTAATCTCGTAGCTTGATACCTCCTCACCATTTACGGTCTGCATAGCCTCCGAGAAGAGCGACTTGAGGAGTATAATTCCGAAACTTGTCTGGACATACTTGCTATTTGCCACACGAGAAATTGTAGATACATCAAGACCTGTGCGGTCGGCTATATCCTTGAGAATCATAGGTCGTAGGCGACTGCGGTCACCATCCTTAAAGTACTCCTGTTGATAGTCAAGAATGGTCTGCATGGTGCGCATAAGGGTGTCGTGGCGCTGCTTTATTGCCGACATGAACCACTTTGCGGCATCAATCTTACTCTTCACAAACTGCACAGCCTCCTTCTCCTGCTCGCTCATCCTCTCGTCACTCTTGCCCTGCATTTGGCGGATAACATCCATATAGTGGCGGTTAATCTTCAGCTCAGGGATGTTGTAGGAGTTCAGCTGCAGGTCAAAGCGACCATCGCGGTACTCAAGGATAAAGTCGGGGATGATATATGGCGCACCATCGTTATCCTCCGAGAAGAGATTTCCAGGCTTTGGCGAGAGGTGCTGTATCTCCTGCACCGCCGCGCGGAACTGCTCCTCAGTAACGCCCAAGCGGGCAATCATACGCTCATAGTGCTTTTTTACAAACTCCTCAAAGTGGTCTGAGAGAATCTTGTTTGCGAGCCTTTTCGCCTCAGTGTCAAGTGTTTGACTATTAAGCTGTAGCAAAAGTGACTCCCGAAGGTCACGCGCACCTACGCCAGTAGGCTCAAGGTGCTGGATGATTGAGAGCAGGCGCTCTAACTCATCAACCTCAACCTCAATGCCGAGTGTAAAGGCAATGTCGTCACTCACAGACTGCAAATCGCGGCGCAGATAGCCGTCGTTGTCAATGCTGCCGATGATAAACTCTGCAACCTTGCGCTCTGTATCGTTAAGCGTGCGAAAACCGAGCTGTTGGGTAAGATACTCTTGCAAAGAACGACCGCCCGAAATCTGAAAATTTCGGGGACGGTCGTCTTTAGAGTAGTGGTTAAGGCGAGTTTTGTATGCAGGGGTGTCGTCCTGCATAAGGTACTCGTCCATAGAGATCTGCTTTGGCTCCTCATCCTCATTCTCGGAGTGAGCCTCCTCAAGAACTATATTTTGTTCAATCTCCTGTTTGATGCGCTGCTCAAGAAGTGCGGCAGGCAACTCCAGCAGTTTTATCATCTGTATCTGCTGGGGCGAAAGTTTCTGCTGCTGCAGAAGTTGCTGTCTTTGCGAAAGTGCCATAATCAACAAAATTTTTCCGCCTCAAACCGAAGATATTGCGCTTTAGAACTCAGCGTTCTTTGGGGTACGTGGGAATGGAATCACGTCACGGATATTTCCCATACCAGTCACAAAGAGCAGCAGACGCTCAAAGCCAAGACCGAAGCCTGAGTGTGGCGCTGAACCCCAACGGCGGGTGTCAAGATACCACCACATATCCTTCTCCGGAATATGAAGCTCATCAATTCTTGCACGAAGCTTGCCATAGTCTGCCTCACGCTCTGAGCCGCCGATAATCTCGCCGATTTTTGGGAACAATACATCCATTGCGCGTACTGTCTTACCATCCTCGTTCTGCTTCATATAGAACGCCTTAATCTCCTTTGGATAGTTAATCAGGATTACTGGACGCTTGAAGTGCTCCTCAACAAGGTAACGCTCGTGCTCTGACTGCAGGTCGCAACCCCAGTGGCATGGGAACTCAAACTTTCTACCAGACTCCTGCAGGATGCGAATACCCTCAGTGTAGTCAAGACGTACAAAGTCATTGTCAAGCACAAAGTTCAGGCGCTCAATAAGCTCCTTGTCCCACATCTTGTTCATAAACTCAAGGTCCTCGCGACAGTTGTCAAGGGCGTAGCGGATAAGGTACTTAAGGAAGTCCTCAGCCAGCTCCATATTATCCTCAAGCTCGTAGAATGCCATCTCTGGCTCAATCATCCAGAACTCAGAGAGGTGGCGTGGAGTATTTGAGTTCTCGGCGCGGAAAGTAGGACCGAAGGTGTAAATCTGACCGAGCGAAAGCGCACCAAGCTCACCCTCAAGCTGACCTGAGACGGTAAGTGAGCAAGGCTTGCCAAAGAAGTCCTGAGAGTAGTCCACCTTACCATCCTCACCCTTTGGAAGGTTATTTAGGTCGAGGGTTGTCACCTGGAACATAGCACCCGCACCCTCACAGTCTGAGGCTGTGATAAGCGGAGTGTGGAGGTAGTAGAAGCCCTTGTCGTTGAAGTACTTGTGGATAGCATACGCCATAGCGTGACGGATACGAAGCACAGCGCCAAAGGTATTAGTACGTGGACGCAGGTAGGCAATGTCGCGCAAGAACTCAAGAGAGTGACCCTTCTTCTGAAGAGGGTAGCTCTCTGGGTCGGCTGTGCCATAAACCTCGATACTCTCAGCCTGCACCTCAACGCCCTGACCAGCGCCAAGACTCTCTACAAGAGTACCCTTAACGCAGATGCAAGCACCTGTAGTAACACTCTTGAGGCTCTCCTCAGCAATCTTCTGCAGATCTACTACAATTTGAATATTGGCAACACAACTACCGTCGTTCAGGGCGATAAATGCCACATTTTTGTTGCCTCGCTTTGTTCTCACCCAACCCTTCACAACAACCTGGCTGTTGTAATCGGTTGATTTCAATAATTGAGCTATACGCATAACAGTTTCTGTATTATATTTGTTTTCTTTGTTTTCTAACTGGCAAAGTTACGAAAATAATCGTATCTTTGCAAAGTTAAGAGAGAAACTATGAAAAAACTTGCTTTACTTGTGGTTTTTATGGCTCTATGTTCAGCACTTTCGGCGCAGAATGTGTTGCGTAGCCAGTTTACACTATATGATACTCGTGAGGATTCGGTAAATCGTGACCATTCAAAGACGCTCAACCACCTCACATATTCGCCAAAGTCGCTCGGCAATGTCGGCTCCATATCAATGTATGGGATGAAGGTCGCTGTGCCAGCATCGTGGAACGACTATAATGTCTATCTGCATATTGAGAATACACACAGCGCCTACGATATAGCTATAAATGGCTCTGTAGTAACCTATTCGGAGGATTATAGTACGCCAAAAGATTACTTTATCTCCCCATATTTGCGACAGGGCGATAATGATATTGTGCTACTGCTCCGCCCATCAAATTATTCACAGTTAGACCAGGGAGCGGCAGCCTCTACATGCGCTCAATTTAGCGGTTGTTATATCTTTGCCCAGCACCGCGCCTCGGTCTACGACTATGATGCCGCTATAGTGGCACGCAACGGTAAACTGCACCTTGAGCTTGATATTATTGCGGGCAATGATTTTAACTATGAGGAGACCATCTCTATTGGCTACGACATCTATACCCCTGAGCGTAAACTTGTAGATTATGCTGTGCGCGAGTTTAATGTAGCAGCAAAGAGCCGCGACACCCTTAAGGTGCGTATAGACCTTGGCGCTGAGCTTCGCTATCTATGGAGTGCAGCAAAGCCGTCACTATATCGTACAACGCTATACATAAAGCGTGGTGGTAAGCCATTTGAGTATCTGCCAGTGCGTATCGGAGCTGGAGAGACGACCTTTGAGGATGGTAAAATATATCGTAATGGTAAGCCTCTGGTAATCAAGGATGTGGCATATAATGCAAACCAGTCGCGCATGCAGAGCCGAAAGGATATTCTTGCACTGAAGAGTAAGGGGTACAACACCCTTAGACCCGACTCTCCGCAGCCGCTCTGGTTTTACGACCTATGTGACGATGTGGGCATGTATGTCATTGAGCAGGTGGCTCTAAATCCAACGGCTCAGCCTAATAATCGCGCCATAGGTGGCACGCCGTCAAACGACCATAAATTGGTCGATGAGTATCTTAACCGCACAAAAAGTATGTACTATCGCACCCGAAATAGGGCGTGTATTATCGCCTACAGCCTTGCTGGAAGTGAGGCGGGCAATGGCTACTGCCTCTATAAGACATACCAGTGGCTCAAATCTGTGGAGAAGAAGCGCCCTGTACTATGCTCTTCAGCTGCAGGTGAATGGAACACCGACTTCTAATGCCATAATATGCACTCCACTGCTAAGGTTATTGCGAAAATGGGATAATCTGCAGGTAAACCTTGTGTAAATTCATATTCTTCTTGGAAAAACGAATAAAAAATATTAAATTCGCGGGTTAGAAGAGTCTTTAGAGTTGCATACTATGGATTTTAGAGAGATAAAGGGTGAACTTCTTAGGGCGGCGGAGCTTATAGGCGATTATGAGCAGAGCCGACTATCTATTGAGAGAGATACAGCGTTAGAACTCATACGTAAAGCGTATGAGGCACTGCGTTTTTGTGATACTGAGCTGCAGACTGAGCTGCCGCCATTACCAGCTTCTTTAGCAGAGCCAGAGGTTGACAGCGCCGAGAGTGCAGCTGATGCAGAGCCAGAGGTTGAGGTGGAGATTATAATGGCAGAGCAGGATGATGAGCCTCTTGTTGAGGAGCAAGAGCCACCACAGCCAATAGACGAGGTCGCAGAAGAGCCTGTTGCAGAGGTGGCTGCAGAAGAAGAGCCTATTGCAGAGGAGAGTTTGCCAGAACAGACTGTAGAAAATATCCAGCCAGAGGTAGAGCCAGAAGCAGAACCAGAGGTAGAGCCAGAACCTGCTGCAGAAATTGAGCCAGAACCTGCAGAACCTGAGTCTGGGTCTGAGCCTGAGGTAACACCCGCAGAGACTGAGCCAAAGCCAAAGAGGGTTATAGTAGAGCCGTCACTGTTTGGGGATGATGAGTTGTGGAGCCGACCTGCAAAGTCGCGCCGAAGGATTCGCGCCCTCTATAGTGATGATGCAGAGCAGGAGCACACTCCTCGTCCAAGGCGTAAGGCTACGGTAGAGGCAAAGGAGGAGGTTAAAGAGGAGGCGAAGGTTGAGATTATAGCCGACATTGAGCCACCGCAGGTTATAGCTGACACAATCTCAACGCCGCAGGTTATTGCAGATACGATTCCGATGCAGCCAAGTGTTGGGGAGAGTGGCGTTGTTAGCTCTTTGCGCGGAGCTATAAGTGTTGGTGACCGTTTTATGCTTATCCGCGAGCTCTTTGGTGGCAATGAGGCTCAGTATGAGAGTACTATAGATGTTTTAGAGGGTTTTGATAATCTTGACGACTGCATAATATACATTGCCGAGAACTTTACATGGCGAGCATCATCAGATGGCGCTAAGTTGGTGATGGATCTGTTGCAGCGTAAATTGAGTTAGTATGGCAAAGCTATATATTGTACCCACACCGATAGGCAACCTTGAGGATATAACCTTAAGGGCTATACGTGTGTTGCAAGAGGTCGATTTTATCCTTGCCGAGGATACCCGTACCTCGTCGGTGCTTCTTAAGCACCTCAATATTGAAAAGCCGTTGCGCTCTCACCATAAGTTTAATGAGCATGCCACTGTGCAGTCTGTCTGTGAGGCTGTTGAGGCGGGCAGAAATGTCGCGCTTATCTCAGATGCGGGTACTCCAGGCATCTCAGACCCAGGATTTTTACTTGTCCGTACATGTATTGAGGCGGGGGTAGAGGTTGAGACCCTGCCAGGAGCTACGGCGGCAATTCCTGCCATTGTACAGAGTGGTTTGCCTTGTGATAGATTCTGCTTTGAGGGCTTTCTTCCGCAGAAAAAAGGTCGTCAGAAGCGTCTTGCAGAGTTGAAGGAGGAGAGCAGAACGATGATATTCTACGAGTCCCCATTTAGAGTTGTTAAGGCTTTAGAGCAGTTTCGTGACCTCTTTGGCGGCGAGCGTCGTGTGGCTGTAGTCCGCGAGATTACTAAGAAGTTTGAGCAGACAGTGCGCGGAACGCTTACCGAGGTGATAGCCCACTTCAAGGCGCATCCTCCAAAGGGAGAGTTTGTGATTGTTTTGGCGGGTAAAGAGTACAAGGATAGGTCTGCTGAGGGTGAGTGTAGCGTAGAGAGGGAGTTAGAGGATGATGAATAGCAGTAAACCAAAGATGAGTTTCAGGGCGTGGATGTTATGGATATTCTGTCGCTCGGTAGCAATACTGCCACATTGGCTTCAGTATGGGGTTATTGGGCAGACTATATACTTTTTGTTGCGCTATGTAGTGCGTTACCGCCGAAGGCTTATTATTCGTCAGCTGTCAGATAGTTTCCCTGAGCGTAGTGAGGCGGAGATTGCAGAGCTGTGTGGCGAATACTACCACACCCTTGCTGAGACATTTGTCGGCACGATGACCCTTGCTGGTATGAGCGAGCAGAAAAAACACGAGGTGTTGGATGTGACTGTGCCAGAGCATATTATGGAGGCGGTCAAGGGTAAACACTTTGTCTACCTATCATCGCATCATAACTTCTGGGAGTTTGCGCAGTTTGCAGGTCTGAAGTTCCCTAACCACTTGACACTCTGTGCGTACCATCCACTTTCAGACAAGGCGTGGGATGAACTGTACTACCACCTGCGTTATAGTAAGGATGCGCTGCCTGTGCCAAGTGCTCAGCTTATACGTTACTTTTTGCAGCATCGCAAGGATGGCGTTGATGGTCGTCAGCTACTACTTGGACTTATTGCCGACCAGAACTCACCGCCAAAGGGTGAGGTGCATTGGTACGACTTCCTTAACCACAAGACCCTCTTTTTTGAGGGTGGTGAGCAGATGGCTGTAAAGTTCAACCTGCCCGTGCTCTACCTCAGCATGAGCCGCATATCTGCGGGGAGGTACAAGGGTGAGGTGATTCTGCTCTACGATGGCGTTGAGAGTGTAGAAAAGCATGAGATTACGGAGCGATATGTCCGACAGTTGGAGCGTGATATACTCCGCGAGCCAGCCGCGTGGATGTGGTCGCACCGCCGATGGAAGTACTACCCCGACCCAGTTACTAGCGAGCCTATTTACCGCCGCGAGTAGCAGAAACAGACTAACTAACCCAAGATAACCTAAAATACTATGAAGACCGCAAAGCCTAACTTGAGTTTTGGAGCAAAATGCTTATGGCTCTTGTGTCGTTCAGTTGCAATTTTGCCCCATTGGATGCAGTATAAAGGTGTTGCAGCCTTTATCTACCTATTGCTGCGATATGTTGTGCGTTATCGCCGTAAGTTGATAATAAAACAGATTGCAGATTCGTTTCCATTAAAGAGCGAGCAGGAGGTAGTAGCGATTTGTAACGAGTTTTATAGCCACCTTGCCGAGGTAATTATCAGCACGATGAACATGGCTGGTATTACAGACGAGGAGCGAAGAGAACTTATCAAATTTAATGTGCCAGATTCGGTCAAGGAGATTGTTGATGGCAGACATCTTGTAGTACTTGCTTCGCACTACGGATTCTGGGAGTATGCTCAGTTTGTGGGGCTTGCAATTACTGGCTATAGCATGGTGGGAGCCTACCACCCACTCTCAAGCAAGGCGTGGGATGAGTTGTTCCTCCACCTGAGAACATTTAAGGATGTATATCCAGTGCCAAGTCAGCGATATGTGCGCTACTTTATGGAGAATCGTGAGGCGGGTGTTTGTGGTAAGCCGATGATGCTCGGTCTCGCCTCAGACCAGAACTCTCCACCAAAGGGGAAGGTGCATTGGTTCAACTTCCTCAATCGCCCGACCCTCTTTTTTGATGGTGGCGAGCAACTTGCGACAAAATTTTCGCTGCCAGTGGTCTATCTGAGCATGCGCAAGGTTGAGACGGGTAGATATGAGTGCGATGTGGTGCTGTTACACGATGGCAAGAAGCCATTAGAGAAGCATGAGATTACGGAGCGATATGTTCGCCATCTTGAGCGAGATATTGAGCGCGAACCAGCCTATTGGATGTGGTCGCACCGCCGTTGGAAGTACTACCCAGACCCAGTGACGGGTGAGGCTGTATATAGACGTAAAGGAGTATAGTATAGATATGAGAGTTGCTGTAGTGATATTGAACTATAATGGCGAGCAGCACCTTGCCCATTACCTGCCCTCTGTTGTTGCAAACAGTGACGGGGCAGATGTTCTTGTTGCCGATAATGGCTCTACAGATGGCTCTCTAACTCTATTAAAGCGGGAGTTTAGTTCAGTTCGGCTGATTGAGCTGGGACAGAACTACGGCTTTGCTGAGGGTTATAACCGCGCCTTAGCTGAGCTTGACGATTATGACTGCTATGTGCTGCTTAACTCCGATGTCTACACTCCAGAGGGGTGGCTCTCTCCATTGATGGCACGCCTTGAGACCGACCCGACAATAGCTATTGTAGGCTCAAAGATTTTGAGCGATACAGACCGCAACAGCTTTGAGTATGCAGGTGCTGCGGGCGGATATATAGACTATTTGGGCTATCCATTCTGTCGTGGACGTATCCTCTCAACTCTTGAGAAGGATGAGGGGCAGTATGATGATTGCCGTTCTGTCTTTTGGGTTGGTGGTGCAGCATTTGCGGTGCGTAAGAGTGCCTATCGCTCATTAGGAGGGTTGTGTAGCGACTTTTTTGCACACATGGAGGAGATTGACCTCTGCTGGCGTGCGCAACTTGATGGGTGGAGGGTCGTCATTGAGCCTAAAAGTAAGGTCTACCACCTCGGTGGAGGAACTCTTGCGACAAATTCGCCACGAAAGATATTTCTCAACCACCGCAATAACCTTGCAATGCTCTACCGTTGCGCCCCACCACTCCAGCGAGCTGTGGTGGCTGTTGTAAGACCATTTACAGACCTTGCTGCTGCAGTTAGCTACCTTATGGGTGGTAATACCGCGGGAGCAAAGGCTGTATTTAGTGCTTGGTGGGAGTTTTTGCGCTGGCACAGCCGTTTGGCAAATGAGCGAAAAGAGATTCGTGGCTATGCAAAGCACGACTCTAAATATATATATAAAGGTGTAATAGTATTGCGCTACCTCTTTGGTAGGCGAAAATTTGATAAATTGTTATGAGAAAACTGGTAATTATCCCGACATATAACGAGAAGGAGAATGTCGCAGCAATGATAGATAAAGTGCTCTCGTTAGATGGAGAGTTCAACCTGCTCTTTGTTGATGATGGCTCGCCTGATGGTACTGCCGACATTATCCGCGACAAGCAGAAGAGCTGCCCTGAGCGCATAAACCTTATCTGTCGAAGTGGTAAGCTCGGTCTGGGTACGGCTTACATTGCCGGCTTTAAGTGGGCGTTAGATAATGGCTACGACCTGATTTTTGAGATGGATTGCGACTTCTCACATAACCCCGACGACTTGAAACGCCTCGCAGCACGCCTTGAGGCGGATGCCGACGTGGCTATCGGCTCACGATATGTGCGCGGTGTGAATGTGGTGAACTGGCCCCTCTCGCGCCTGCTGATGAGCTACTTCGCCTCTAAGTATGTCAAGATTGTAACCGGTATGCCCGTATGCGATGCCACTGCAGGATTTGTGGGCTACCGCGCCGAGGTGCTCAGAACAATAGACCTCGACCGCGTGCAGATGATTGGCTACGGATTCCAGATAGAGATGAAATATACCGCCTGGAAGTATGGATTTAAGATTGTCGAGGAGTCAATAATCTTTGTGGACCGCGAGGCTGGTACATCCAAAATGTCCAGCGGCATCTTCGGCGAAGCATTCTTCGGCGTACTTAAACTCCCCCTGCGCAAAATTAAGCGATAAACCACTTGAAAACTGAATAATACGCCTGTACCGAAGCTCTTTGAAAAAAGCTTCACCAAAAACTTATGGAAAAACTTCGTTTTTCTTCCGTGCTGATACGGATTTAGGGTAACTCTACGAGTTATTGAAATAAAAAATATCCACCTTTGGTTTCAAGCAAGCTTGACCTTTGGTGGATATTTTCTCTTTCACTGCCTTGCGGCAGCAACCTAAATCCGAATAAACACACAGACGAAGTCTGTACCTCTTAAAAGGCTAATGGCTAATGGCTAACAGCTAATGTTACTCCTCAGCCTCAGCCATGGTGTGGTAAACATTCACCACGTCGTCATCCTCCTCAAGCTTCTCAACGAGCTTCTCAACAGCCTCACGAGCCTCTGCGTCAAGCTCCTTTGTATCAGTTGGGATGCGTACGCTCTCACCAGAGATAATCTCATAGCCCTGGTCGTCAAGCCACTTCTGGATAGCGCCGAAAGACTCGTAAGCAGCGTAGACGGTAATGCCATCCTCCTCTGCATAGAACTCATCAACGCCCAGGTCAATCATCTCAAGCTCAAGCTCCTCTGGATCTACACCCTCAGCAGCCTTGAACTTAAAGACGCACTTGTGCTCAAACATAAATGCCACGCTACCAGAGTTGCCGAGGTTACCGCCGCACTTGTTGAAGTACATACGTACGCTTGCTACAGTACGGTTAGTGTTGTCGGTTGCAGTCTCAACGAGGAAGGCAACACCGTGAGGACCATATCCCTCATATACAACCTCCTTATAATCAGCGGCATCCTTGTCAGTTGCACGCTTAATTGCACGCTCAACATTCTCCTTAGGCATATTCTCAGCCTTAGCGTTCTGCATAAGGATTCGAAGACGGGTATTTGCCGATGGATCTGGACCACCAGCCTTTACTGCAATCTCAATCTCCTTACCAATCTTTGTGAAAACGCGAGCCATATGCCCCCAACGCTTCATTTTACGTGCTTTGCGATACTCAAATGCTCTTCCCATAAATGTATTATTTTATTTTTTATTGATTTTAAGCAGTTTCTAAACTGCAAAGTTATAAAAAAGTTGATATTTTTCTTAATTTTGCATCAAAATAGTAACAATTTTTCAATTATGGATAGAGAAATAGCACTTGCACTTGAGGTTCTGCGTAACGGAGGAATAATTCTTTACCCAACTGATACAGTTTGGGGTATTGGTTGTGACGCGACAAATGCTGAGGCTGTGCAGAAGATTTACGACCTAAAGAGAAGCGCCGACAAAAAGTCGATGCTTGTGCTCTGCAAGGATGCCAATATGGTTGTGCGATATGTCGATAAGGCTCCAGGTATTGCCTTTGAGGTTATGGAGATGGCTACTAAGCCGCTGACACTCATCCTTCCTGGTGCAACTGGTGTGGCGGCAAACCTTATTCCCGAAGAGGGTACGCTGGGCGTAAGAGTGCCCGACCATGAGTTCTGTCAGAAGCTTCTCTACAAGTTTGGCAAGCCTATCGTCTCTACATCGGCAAATATCTCTGGCGAGAAGACTCCAAAAAAGATAGCAGAGGTATCGAAGGAGATTCTTGAAGGTGTTGATTTTGTGGTGAATCCTCGCTTTCAGGGTCGCCCTACGGGTGCTCCAAGTTCAATTATCGCCTTTGGTGAGGATAGCGAGATAAAGATTATCCGATAGTCGTTGGCGCAATAGTTGCACGCCCATATATGTGGGCAAATTGAGGTATAATATCGCGTTGGTGGTTGCGAATATTCTATTCGGAGCCAACTTCTCATTCTACGTCTCACTGACAAAGAGTTTTGTCACTTTTCAGCAGATTTTTATCCTGCAGCTCTCTGTTGCAGCACTGCTCTTTATACCTATTGCTCTGCTCAGGCGGGGGTCGTATAGGATTACTGTTGAGGACTTTGGCACGATATTCATCGTGGCGTTAATTGTGGTCTACGGGTGGATGTATATGCTGCTGTGGGGTGCTTCGCAGACCAATCCTATAGATGCCTCAATGATTGCAACCTTAGGACCAGTCTTTACCCTTATCGTCGCCCATATTGTCAATCCAGAGCACCCCTCGTGGATTAAAGTCCTTGGTGCTGTGCTGGCTATTGCTGGCGCGCTCACTCTGCTCTCGGATAAAAACTACCACCTTCTTGGCACAACCTCAGAGGCTTTCGGTAATGCCTTGGTACTCTTTGCCGTTATGGCTATTGCCGCAAATACAGTGCTGATAAATAGAACGTTGCGCCGATATGGCGAGCTGACAATTATGGGGTGGTACTATATTATCGGCTTTATTATGGCAATCCCTTTCTTTTATAGCGATTTGCTGAGCCTCTTTGCCACACGCCTGCCCGCTACGGCTATTGCGGAGCTGACCTATGTCACCGTTCTGGGAACAGCGCTGCCGATGTATCTGCTCTATGTGGGCAGTGCCCACCTAACCGCTGTGCATACCGCTCTGTATCGCTATATACAACCCCTTGTGGCGGCGGTGTTTGCCCTGCTGCGCGGGCAGACAATTATTGATAGGGCAAACAAGGTGGGCGCAGCGCTGATTTTCTGCGGCGTGGTGCTTGTGGTCGCAGGAAATAGCCTACGTAAAAAAGTTTTTAAGTAGTGCTATTCCTACTTGAAGATGTCGTTTAGCAGTGCGGCGAGGCGGTAGCCGGCGCGAGCCATAGTCTTGTCGTTCATTGGCTCAAGGCGGTTATGCTGCTCGCGCGACATTATCATATCTGGCTGCGCCCACTTATATAGCGGAGCGGCAAGGCGTGCCATATCTGCTGCCCAGTGGCGAACATCGCCCTTGCTAAAACGCTCCTTATCAGCGCCATAGCAGGTCTGAAGGTCGTCTGCAAAGAGTTGTGGAGTGTATGTAGCGTGACGGTTGATAATATTTGAGTCCCAGAACTTACGCCATGAGGATGTTGCAACGGCAGCCTTCTTACCCGTAAAGCCATTTGAGATTTGGAAGTTGAAGTTGCGGCGAGAGTGCGGGATATTCTCAATGCGCACATGTGCAAGGTTGTGCATATCGGCAACAAGGTGAATAACTGTCTTCAGTGCCGCTACGACCGTAGAGTCGCTATGCTGAGCGCGGTTTGTAAGAATATCTATGCAGTTCTCAATCTGCACAACACCATCCTTCTGCGAGCAGGTTGTTGATTTAAGGTCGGCAGTGACATTTATGTAGTGCCAAGATGCGGTGTGCTTTGTAGCCTCGTCCTTGGCAATAGTCTGAAGCCACCATGCGCCAGAGGCAAGGTCGCCGCCGAGGATTTTGGTGGTCTCACTTTTAGCCTTTTCAGTTAAATTCTGCTCTGCAAGCGTTGCGATACACTGTTGCGCAAACTTGTTCCATGCCGATGCTGTGCTAACAGCTAATAGGCAGATAGTCAATATAATATATCGTTTCATAATAGCCTATTTATATCAAAAGTGTACAATACGCTCATTCTATTAAATGAGTTAGCGCAAATTTAATAATTTTTTTGAATACTTCCAAATCCACGCAGCACATTGACACCCTTTTATGGTAGTAAAAAAAGGATAGCCCTTGCAAAGTTGCAGGGCCACCCTCTTTTGGCGGTAGACTCCTAATTACTACTCCTCTCCCGTAGGGGCGTAGTAGTAGATTTGCAGCGCATAGAGGACCATATCGCTGTCGCCAGTGATTTTAAATCCGTTGAAGTTGCCAGCATCCTCCAGTTTGTAGTCATACCAAGTATCGTCACTGTAAACCGTTACCTCTGGGTTGCTAATTTCTTCTGTCTCTCCAGATGAGGTGATGCCATATATCTTTGGCAAATTGGTCGTACTATTTGATAGTTCAATGGTTATCTTTGAGATTTGTCCAGGGTGCTGCATCGTAGTAGAGGTGCTAAAGCTCCACTCTCCCTTGCCGATTAACCAACCCCAGTTGGTTGTTACATTCTTGACATCAAAGTACCAAGGATAGATAGAGCCGTACTCTGTAACACGCCACAATTCTGGTGATATCTGGGTCATCTCGCCCTGTTGGTCGCTATACGTAACGCTGTTCCAATAGAGGTCTTTAGCAACACCTACATAGACTTTCATTGCGTATGGTCCATTGTTGAGCGGTCCGTGCTCTGAGTCAGGCACGGCGAGTACACTTAATATATAGATATCTGGCTGTAAGTTCTCAACTAATGCGCACACCATTCCATCCATTCCTATGGTTGCTCCATCAAAGCAATCGACCTTAATCATCTCCCTGTTTTCGCCATATTCGTAGTTGCTCTTACAGTAGTAGCACTCATATTTGGCAACGCCCTCCTGAGCCTCCCATGCTGCCATAAAGCTGTCGCGAGATTTTGGTACTATGTATGTAATATCTTCAGGATTGGAGATAGTAGCCTCTTTAAGCTCTACAGAGAATTTAGTAAGACCGCTATCCTTGAAGGTGAGTTTCTTGCCCAAATCGGCCAGTGAAACATACTTTGAGAAGGTCATCTCCTGCTCGCCGCGAGTGATATTACAGTGCAGCGTAAACCAATCGGATATTTCGCCAGGCAGAACTCTCAGGTAGATGTCAGCCTTGCCATCAGCACCCACAACAATCGGTTTTTCGCTATCAACATTAAACTCTAAACAGTGACTCTCTGCCATAATCATCTCTACCAGATAGTCAGGAAGTTCATATTTATACTCGCCCTTCTCAGGATAGTAGAATAGTATTGCCTCCATATTAAATGCAGGCAAAAACTTATCACCCGTGTACCAAAAACCATTATTGATAACATCGCCCTCTTGTAGACCACCAACGGTTATCTTTACAATGGAGCCAAGACGAGCAAAATGGAACTCAATCTCGTCAGGACGACTGGTGTAGCCACCGCTGAAATTGGAAACCAATAGGTCGCACTCGGTGCTAAAGCTATCCTTGCCGATGGTCTGTCTGGTTGGGAAGTAGACGGGGATGTACATGTCGCCATTCTCGTCCGTCTGTGGAACCAACATATAGTTAGGAGTGGTCGCTGCCACATAGCTGTAGTTGAATGTGTATGTAGAAAGGTCGTCATCAGCCCAATAGTATGAGTCAAACTCGGCCTCAAAAGTTGCGGTTTGACCACCTTCTGTCAGAGGTTTTGAGGCAATAAAACCTTGCGAGTCAATGATTTCGTATAATTCGGAATTTGAGGATACGCCGTTTACCATCTCAAGGATAGATATCTGGTCTCCTACCTCCCAAGCGGTAGTAAATCCCGACTCATCCTCTGTTATTGCGGTCTTTGTATCAAGACTCTTGCTTGCATGGATTTTGATAGTCTGCTTGGCACTAGTCTTATCTTTGACAGTATCAACAACATCACTCTGGCAACCTACGAGTATTGCTATTGCTGACAATAATACTCCAAAATATAACTTGCTTTTCATTAGAATGCTCCTCCATCAATTACTTCGTTAATATTTCCCGATCCACCGGCATCATCCGAGTAATTCAATTCGTAGACAGATGATGCGTACCCTGACTCTGCATACATCACTACTACCTCAATTTCAGGGGCGAGGTAGCTTTTTTGGTCAAAATTCTTCATAAGCTCTACAATTTTGAGTTAATAATTTCCGAACAAAATCTCAGCTCCGTAAGAGTAGTGACTGTCAACCTGCTGAAGGTTATTTTTAGATAAAACTTGTTGTTGAAACATAAAAATAGAAGAGTGCGGAGCTGACTTCCCATTTATCTGAATGGAGGCTCTGACAAAGCCTTGAAAACTGTCAGATTTTCCATTCAAGGGTAAAAGCGAAAACACTTCTATCAAATATGTCTGCCTTGCAGCGGAACTGCTATCAGTTCGCCGCTCTGCACTACAAAATTAAGAAAACTTTTTCAAAAAATAGTACACAAGCGGGATTGGTATCAATAAAAAAATAGAAAAATCTCCTTTTTGCTGTAAAAAGGAGACTTTTATAGTTGTTTATTGTCGTCGTAAATTGCCCCGCTGAGGGCAGTTGCAGAAGATTAACTAAAATATTTCGTTCAACACTTTTGCCAATCTATACCCACCGCGCAGAGCCTGCTGCATAGCAATCTCCTTCATACGCTGGTGATTCTGCTCTGAAATCTCTGTAACCTCGCTGTGCACTGGTAGTAGAGTGTAAATTTCGCGCATCTGCTCGGCATTGACAGCTGCCCAATCGTCTGGATTACCCTCGCAAATAGCTGCAATCTGCTCAACGGTAAGGGTGTCGTACTTCTCGGCAATCTGGTCGCACTTAAGCCCCTTGTTGTAGTAGCCTACAGAGGCATCCCAGAATGAGTGGAAGCCCATCTTCTTACCCTTCATCTTTACAGAGCGCTGCTTAAGCTCTGGTTCGTTAGGGCTGTACTTTGTGTGCACTGGGCAGTGCATATCGCCCACCATGTGTATCAGATACTTGAGGTTGTCGGCAACGATAGAGTCCTTAAGTTTATCATACTTACGCATCTGCTTGCAGATACGCTTAATCTGATATGCCGCATTGCGGGTCTCGCCCTTAATCTGCTTGTTCTTCTCGTTTACAGGTACGCTGTGCCAGTAGTGAGTCTCCTCAAAGCCTGGGCAGTTGCGCCAGTAGTCCATCCACGAGGCGTAGTAGGGGAGGTTGTGCTTCAGATAGCTGCGACACTTCTCTTTAGCCTCCTCGGTCATGTGTCGCTCGGCAATTACGGCAATAGTGGCGTGACCTATGTTGTTCCACGCCTTTGCGGTTTGGGTGGCTGCAATGGTACAGAGAACAGCCACGAAGGTTAAAAATCTTTTCATCGTTTTGGTTGGTTTATTCCTTATTTTTAGTATCTATACAGATTGTTACAGGACCGTCGTTTACAAGACTTACCTGCATATCTGCTCCAAATTCGCCCGTAGGGACATCCGTGCCGAGTGTCTGAGATAACTTCGCCACAAACTGCTCGTACATCGGGCGCGAGATAGGCTCTGGTGCCGAGCGGATATAGGATGGACGGTTACCCTTCTTTGTTGATGCGTAGAGGGTGAACTGACTCACCACAAGCGCTTTACCTCCCACTTGGTTGATGTCAAGGTTCATCACACCATTCTCGTCGTCAAAGATTCTGAGGCGCGAGATTTTACCTACAAGCCAATCAATATCCTCCATCGTATCGGCAGCCTCCACGCCCAGCAGAATGAGCATTCCCGCACCGATGCTGCCTACAGTTTGCCCCGCAATATCTACAGAGCAACTCTTTACTCGCTGAATTACCGCCCTCATACTATAACCCCGCTTGAGATTGTGCAAAGAATAGCCAGAGGTTGTCATCTGTAGGCACTGGTGCCTCTATGGTAACACTCTCCTTGCGCACTGGATGAATAAAGGTCATGCTGCGCGAGTGGAGCGATATTCCGCCATTGGGATTTGAGCGCTTAGCGCCATACTTGAGGTCACCCTTTATCGGACAGCCGATTTTTGAGAGCTGTGCGCGAATTTGGTGGTGGCGACCCGTTATAAGCTCTACCTCCACAAGGGTGTAGCGGTCTGAGCACCCCAAAACGGTATAACGAAGCACTGCTCGCTTAGCATCCCCCTTTGGGGCGTTGTAGCAGTAGGAGCGGTTGCTCTTGCCGTCGCGCAGGATGTAGTGGGTTAGCTCGCCACTCTCCGCCTCTGGGCGATTTTCGACCACTGCCCAGTAGCGCTTTGAAATCTCGCCACGGCGAATCATCTCGTTCATGCGCGAGAGTGCCTTGGAGGTCTTGGCAAAGAGTACTACACCACTCACTGGGCGGTCTATGCGGTGCACTACGCCCAAAAAGACATCAAAAGGTTTGTTGTCGCGCGCCTTGATAAAAGCCTTAATCTCGTTCTCAAGAGCCGAGTCGCCATTTGGGTCGGGCTGCACAAGGTCACCGCAGCGCTTGTTTACCACAATAAGGTGGTTGTCCTCAAATAGTATATCAGTGGGTTTGAACATAGTTACAATTGGAATGTAAATGGTAGCAGTGCCTGAGCGCTCTCTACAATAGAGGCGGTGCCATTACCGCTCATAATCAGACGAATAGCTCTACCCTGACGACGCTCAACGTCAAGGATAACCTGACGGCAGCCACCACAAGGGTAGCACTCGCGCTCAGATGGCTCAGAGGCTATAGCAAGAGCTACAACGGGATCGGAGGCGTAGTTTGCCTCGGCATAATATAGCACACTGCGCTCGGCGCAGATGCCCGATGGAAAGACCTCGCTCTCGGAGTTTGCTCCATGGAGAATCTTGCCGCTGGCAAGCCTTACGGCTGCACCCACGTTAAAGCCAGAGTACTTTGCATACGCCTTTTTAAGCGCAACCTGAGCCTCTATAACAAGCTCTTTATCGGCATCAGGTAGCTGGTCAATAGGATACCTGTAGTAACCAATCTCAAGTTTTTCTTTCATAGTGGATAGGTGTTTAGCACACAAATATACAAATTTGTTGCAAAGTTTCCAAAAAACTCTCTATTTTTGCGTTATAGAACAGACCATCGTATGTATATTTGGGGAGATGATAGACCATATAATAGCTACGCAGCATATTTCAGGCGATTGTTCGGCAGTCGCGTGCAGAAGGTCGCTGTCAATGCCGGTTTTACCTGCCCAAATCGTGACGGGTCTATCTCTACGGGCGGATGTACCTTTTGTAATAACTCTGCCTTTACCCCCTCCTATTGCATCCCGACAAAGAGCATTACCGAGCAGATTGAGGAGGGTATTGAGTTTCACCGCCGACGATACCGCACAGCCTCGCGCTATCTCGCCTATTTCCAATCCTTTTCAAATACCTACGCGCCATTAGATACCCTAAAAAGGATGTACGACGAGGCGCTCTCTAACCCCCTTGTGGCGGGTATTGTTGTCGGCACTCGCCCCGACTGCGTGGATGAAGAGAAGTTGGACTACTTCGCCACTCTTGCTGTGGACCACTATGTGGCTTTGGAGTATGGCATTGAGAGTACAGACGATGCCGTTTTAGCCGCTGTAAATCGCGGTCACGACTACGCTACGGCTGTTCGCGCTGTTGAGATGACTGCCGAGCGAGGGATACACTGTGGGGCGCACTTTATCCTCGGCTTGCCTGGACAGAGCGACGAGGAGCAGATTGCTCAGACCGATAAAATCAACGCTCTACCCCTTACAACGGTAAAGTTCCACCAGCTGCAGGTCTTTCGTGGCACGACTATGGCAGAGCTGTACGATGCCGAGCCAGATAAGTTCCGCTTTTGGACTGTAGAGCAGTATATAGAGCTATTTTCCGAGATACTTGCCCGCCTGCGACCCGATATTGTTGTGGAGCGCTTTGCCAGCGAAGCTCCACCACGTTATCACTATGGCAGAAATTGGGGACTTGTCCGAAATGAGACACTTTGGAGCATGCTTGAGAAAAGATTATTGGAAAAAAATATCTATCAAGGCAAAAATTTTATACCTTTGCAACTTGAATTTACCAAAAAACAGAAATAACATTTGTCCTAATTTATAGACATATCTTAAACACTTTTCCTATGATTGAGTTGGGTAAATCGAGCATTTTTACAGTCGTTAAGGAGTATGTTCTGATGACTGTCGGCATGTTTTGTTATGCCTTTGGTTGGATTGGCTGTATTCTTCCAGCAAAGTGTATGGGTGGCGGCGCGTCGGGTCTTTCACTGCTGATATACTACGCCACTGGCGGCACTATTAGCATCGGTGTTATGGTCTTTATAATCAACGCTATACTGCTGGTTATCGCTGGATTTATTGTGGGATGGAAGTTCGGCATTAAGACCATCTTCTGCGTCTGCATGCTCTCATTTGCCATGTCTACTATGCAGGCAATTTTCACACAGCCCGACGGAACAGTGATGGATATCTTCCAGCTTGATAACCGCCTACTTTCAACAATCCTCGGAGGTATCTTCTCTGGCGTAGGTGTGGCACTTAGCTTCGCGCAGGGTGGAAGTACTGGTGGTGTGGATATTGTGGCGATGATTATAAATAAGTATCGCACCGTGTCTTATGGCAAGATTGTAAGGTATATAGACACCGTTATTATCGGCTCGGCAATCCTGCTACCTGCCACTGCAAATATCGGTATTGATGGTGTTATCTACGGATTTGTTATGACCGTCGTCTTTAGCTATGTTGTCGATATGCTTATGACGGGTAACCAGCAGTCAAACCAGATAATGATCGTCTGCCAAGACTATCAAGCTATGGCAGATGCAATGAATAATATCGCACACCGTGGCGCTACAGTTCTTGATGCTAAGGGTTGGTACACCAAGCATTCACATAATATTGTTATGGTTGTCTGCCGCAAGCGCGACACGCCAACAATCCTCAAAATTGCTCAGCAGGTAGACCCCGATGCCTTTATTACTATCGGCTCCGTTATGGGTGTGTATGGTAAGGGCTTTGATGCGCTCAATAAGATTTAGCGACTCTTATTTCGTAAAAATTAAATATCTAACCCCAGCAATCTACCACTTGCTGGGGTTCTTATTTACTGCTCAATGCCAAAAATAGACTGTTCATAGTAAAAATATGGCGTATCGGTAGATACCCTTGTGTCTGTTTATGATTTTTTTATTATCTTTGTACAATGCCGAGTGTGCAAAATTTATTTAATTATATAACTACTAAATTTATGAACAGAAAGTTTTATCAGGCTCCTACCCTTGAGGTGGAGCTATTCAGAGCAGAGCAAGGCTTTGCGCTGAGTGTAGAGAACGGTTTTGGAGGTCCTACTTATGGTGAGGAGGATGTAGATTGGTAACCTATGTTTAACAGTTAAAAGACAAAAGACGATGAAAAAGATTTTTAATTTGATTTTGGCTGCGCTGGTAATCATAGGTGCAGCAGCTTGTACAAAGAGCGACGAGATTGTAGACCAGACACAGCAGGGCGAGGGTCTCTCATTTTATGCTGAGATTGTAAATGGCGACACTCGTGCTTATATTGATGACACAGATGGCGACAAGACTTGGAACACTATCTGGGAGAAAGACGATCAGGTTAGTGTACGTGGTGCTGGTAAGACTTACACATTCACATATGATGGTGCGAAGTTTACTTGTACTCAAGATGGCGTAGAATCTATTATCGGTCAGACAGTGACAATTAGTCCAACGGTTTATCATTTTGCTGATGCTAAAGCTGGTAAGAGGGGCTGGAGTTTTAACACAGCTATTCTAACATTTACAGAGGGTATGAAAGTTCAGCTTGAGGCTGACACATCATACTTCCGTTATACATACAATGGTGATAAGCCTATTACATTTACAGTGGAGGATGGTTATACAGGACAAGCTGGAACAAACTTTGTTGTTCAAGGCTCTGATAGCTATTCAGTTGCATATAACGAATCAATTACATTTGATGGTGGTACTGGTGAGAACTTCATAGCCTTTTATTTTGGTACTAATAAATATAGCAAGGGTGCTAAACTCTCTTACTCTATTGACGGTGTAAAGTGCAAGGAGACTACTATTGATTTGTACGTTGGTAAGGTTTACAACCTCGGCACACTGACAGAGCCAGTAGCTACAGAGTACGGTGTTGTTGGTTCATTCCAGGGTTGGGATGTGGCAGCTGGTAAGCCAGTGACTATGTACGAGGCTAAAGATGGTTGGTGCGTAGCAAGAAATGTAGAGCTTTATAAGGGTGAAGAGTTTAAGATTGTTAAGGGCAACACTTGGGATGTAAGCTATGGTCCAAGTGAGGCAGCTGTTCTTGAAGTAGGTGTTGAGCACGATATTGTTTCAGAGAATAGTCAGAATATCAAGGTTGCTAAAAATGGTAAGTTTGATGTATATCTCAATCCAACTACCAATAAGTTTAAGTATGAGTGTGTTGAGGAGTACACCGGTACGGTTGATATCAAGATTAACAACAAAGCCAATTGGAGTCCTCTCTACATCACGCTAAAGAAGGGTGAAAATGTTATTGCAGATAAGCAAGAAGTAACGGATAACAAGATCGCTGTTGATATGAACTATATCGCAGAGGAACTCTCGTACACCCTCTCTAATGGGACTAAGACTAAGAGTGGCATCGTAAATATCACCAAGGATGGTGCTACCATAACTTTGGAGGAGAATGTTGTATTGCTGAAGGTCCAGTTGACCACTGATAATGCAAAGAAGTGGTGGGGTAACACTATGAAGATCCATGTTTGGGAAACCGGAACCTCTTTTGACACTAGTTGGCCAGGCAATACAATGAAGGCTGAGGGTAACTATACTTGGAGTATCGAAGTTCCTACAGAGTTGGTTGGTAAGACTATTAAATACCTTGTTCACAACGGTAACGGTTGGCAGTCTTCTGATGCAACAGTTACTATCAATGCAGAGGGTAATACCATTACTGGTAGCTCAATAGGAATCAACTAATTCTACAAATCATACTGTAAAGCCGCTTTCGGGCGGCTTTTACAGCGTATATAGAGAAAAAATGTACAGAATGAACTACACAAAACCGGAGGTTAGACCTCTAATAGTGGCACTTGAGCGCGGATTTGCTGCAAGTGTTGAGGCGGGATTAGGTTTGCCGTCTTATGATAATGAGGATGTAAGTAATAATTGGAAGTAATCAATTAGAGACAAGATGAAGAGATTTTTTTATGCTTTTGTTGCCGTAGTAGCTGCTTTTGGCTTTGCGGCGTGCGAGAAGGATAGCACCGAGCTTGCAGAGGGCGGTCTTTCGTTCTACGCGACAATAGAGAGCCCAGACTCACGCATTGCAATGAACCAGGCGGGTGATGTTTGGAACTCTGCTTGGGAGGGCGATGAGAGCCTGACTGTAACTCCAAATTTTGACAGCTACTTTGTTTTTACAAACACTGCTGACAATCCAAACCGTTTCTCTTGTACTATGGCGGGCGTTGAGGCACTCAAGAGTGCAGAGAAGGTATATATCTTTAACTCTCAGGCTCTTAACTCTGTAAATAGTGCTATCGGCGCGGACGGTATGTTCCTCTATGCCGAGAGTGCGTGGGCAGAGAATATTACCCTTATCCCTTCAGCTGCGATGTTGCACTTCGCTTCAGAGTACTATGTCACTTTTGCTGCAAAGGATATGTTTGGCGATGGCAATAGCGGTCGCCTCTCGGAGGTTACCGTTGCTGCGGGCGAGAGTGTCTTTGTGCCAATCTTTACTGGCAACACAACACTGAGCTACTCTATCGGTGGCAAACTGTGCAAGAGCATGGAGCTTGATGTGAAGGCTGGCGTAGTATACGAGCTTGGTACACTCGCTCCTGCGGGTGACACTCCAACTCCAGACCCAACTCCAGACCCTGCAGGTGGTGTTGTATATCTTGTACCAAATGCAGATTGGACAGCAAATGGTGCTTGGTTTGCGGCTTACTATTGGGATAATGCCGGTGGTAATGGCTCTGTAAAGCTTACAGATGAGAATGCCGACGGCATCTACGAGGGCGTTCTGCCTTCAACTGCAGAGGGTATGCTCTTCTGCCGTATGAACCCTGCATATCCAGACTTTGGTTGGAACTCAGAGACCGAGACCGACCGCGTTTGGAATCAGACTGGCGACCTTACTGTAGGCGTTGCACCAAACAACTACTTCTACATCACTGGTTGGGATACTGGCGAGTGGAACGTAGCTGGTTATGTTCCAGAGATTCCTGTTCAGAGCTTCTCTCTTGCTGGCTCATTTAACGGTTGGAGCAACCTTGTAATGACATACTCTGGTGGTATCTACTCTGCAAAGGGTGTGGCTATGGCTGCAAAGGATGAGTTTAAGGTTAAGGATACATCAACTTGGGATATTAGCTATGGTGGTGGCGTGGCAACTCTCAACCCTAACCACTATATGAAGGTGTACGCTAATGGCGCAAATATTATGATTGCCGAGGCGGGTACATACGACGTCTACTTTGACCTTGAGCAGCTCAACCTCTATGTTGTTACTGCGGGTGCAGACTACACTACTGTTCCTCTTCAGGGTGAGGGCGGCAGCAGTGGCGGTGGCGACACTCCATCTACTGGTAGCTATGCCGTAGCTGGTACATTCAACGGCTGGGGCGACCTTGTGATGACTCCAGAGACAAACGGCATCCACTCTGCTAAGGGTGTTAATCTTATCGCGTATGACGAGCTCAAGATTAAGGATGCTGCTACTTGGGACATCAGCTTCGGTGGCGGTATAACATTCCTTAACCCTAACAACCACATGCAGCTCTTTGAGGCTGGCTCAAATATCTCTATTACCGAGGCAGGTACATACGACATCTACTTTGACTCTGTAAAGCTGCTTCTCTATGTTGTCACTGCAGGTAGTGACTACACAACAGCACCGCTGCAGACCGAGAACGGCAAAGAGCCAGAGGTTGTAGAGCCAGATGCTACTGACGCAGTGCTCTACCTTGTTCCAAATAACAACTGGAAGGCTGACGGCGCTCGCTTTGCAGCTTACTTCTTCAATAACTCTGGCAATACTTGGGCATCAATGACCGATAAGGATGCAGATGGCATTTACGAGGTAAATATCCCTGTAGGATATAAGGCTGGCGAGAATGTAATCTTCTGCCGTATGAACCCAGGCTCAGCTGCTAACACTTGGTCAAACAAGTGGAACCAGACTGAGGACCTTGTTATCCCTACTGACGGTAAGAACCTCTACACTGTCAAGGAGGATACTTGGGACAAGGGCGGCGGCTCTTGGAGCGTGAAGTAATTTTGGCACACAAATAATATTAAAGGGAGGCTTTCAAGCCTCCCTTTAATATTACACCGGGTCAATGTCGCAGATAATGGCAACGCCTTTAGCTGTTGGGCTTGCGCGGTGCTCAGCGACAATTTCGGCGACGATAGCTCGTGCGCGGGAGAATGGCGCTGAGGACTCAATTTTGATGATTATCTGCACAATATATTGGTCGCGGATACGGTCTATAAGTGGCGTTACCGGTCCAAGCACGCGACTGCCGAACTTCGCACGCAGACTCACACCTAAGGCTGATGCCGCTTGAGCGAGGTGCGCAGGGATGTGGTGCCTTAATGTTATGCGTATGAGTCGGCTAAATGGAGGGTAGTTAAACATCTGTCGCTCACGTAGTTGGGTAGCAGCGAAGTGTTGGTATCCCTGCTCCGACAGCGCTGCAAATAGTGGATGTGAGACATCAGAGGTTTGGATAACCACCTCACCTGCCTTATCTCGCCTACCTGCGCGACCTGCCACTTGCAGCAGAGTCTGCCAGGCGCGTTCCACAGCGCGGAAGTCGGGAGCCAAGATTAGATTGTCGGCATTAAGGATACCTATAAGCGTTACCCCCTTGAAATCTAAACCTTTAGCCACTATCTGAGTGCCTACAAGAATATCCGCGCCACCATCGGCAAAGTGTTGTATAATACGGTTATAGGCGCTCTCGGAGCTTGCCACGTCGCTATCAAGGCGAAGCACTCGTGCCGAAGGAAATAGTGTCGCAATCTCCTCCTCCACCTTCTCTGTTCCGAAACCTTTAGCCTCTAATTGTGAGGTTTTGCAGTCAGGACAGTATTGTAGCTCTGTGACCGAATATCCGCAGTAGTGGCAGCGCAAGGTTGAGGATTTTAGGTGTCGTGAGAGTGTTACATTGCAGTGCGGGCAGCGGGCTGTCCAACCACAGCGTGGGCACTCAACATAAGGGGCATATCCTCTACGATTTTGGAACAGAATAATCTGCTCACCGCGCTGCAGTCGCTCCTCTATACGGTCAAGAAGCTCCTTGTTGAAGTGGCTCTTGCGCTCTCCGCGCTTAACAGCCCTCAGGGTGTCAGAGATGATAATCTTCGGTGGCAGAGAGCCTCCATAGCGCGACATAAGTGTCACACCAGCATATTTGCCAGCCATAGCGTTGTTAAAACTCTCTAAAGATGGGGTAGCACTGCCCAATATCGTCTTTGCACCATGGAGCGAGGCGAGCATTACCGCCGCATCACGTCCGTGGTAGCGAGGACTTGGCTCTGTCTGCTTGTAGCTACTGTCGTGCTCTTCATCTACAACAACAAGCCCCAAATTTTTATATGGCAAAAAGAGTGCTGAACGCGCTCCGACAATTAGCCTACCTGCATCAGTGAGCAGCATATCCATATATATCTGCGTGCGGCGCAGTGGGGTGAGCTTTGAGTGGTAAGATATAACCCTCTGCCCGAACATCTGCTGCAGTCGCTCAGTGAGCTGCGTGGTGAGTGAAATCTCTGGAACAAGGAAGAGCACATCTTGCCCTTGAGCAAGCGCATGGGCAATGCGGTGTGTATAAATCTCGGTCTTGCCAGAACTTGTTACGCCGTGCAGAAGGGCTACATTGCACACTGCAAGTCCGCTATCTATCCTCTCCAAAGCCCTACTTTGAGCCTCAGAGAGTGTTGGAAGCAGAGTGTGAGATATAGGTTGCACCTGGGGCTTACATTCGCGCTCGCCACACTCAATATACCCAGCCTTTATAAGTGCTGAGATTATTGAACTGTCGGCGCTGCACTCGCGGCGAGCAATCTCGCCACCATTGGCGTTGAGTAGGCTCAGAAGTGCTGCGCGGCGTGGCGCACGGCGAGAGAGACGTTCAAACTCCTCGGCTGTAGGCATATTTTTAACTCTTAAGACCCTCTCGGTAGGTAGTGAGTAGGGGATATATAGCTCTTCGCTCTGGGCGTGAGGCTTTACGAGCGATGGCAGGGCGATACGCATAACCTCACCAAGGGTAGAAAGGTAGTAGGATGCCATCCAACTCCAAAACTCAATCTGCTTAGGCGTTAGTAGGGCAAAATTGTAGAGCCTTTTAAGTACTGGTTTAACCTTTCCCCTCTTTGGAGGGTTGTTATGTAGACGTAAAACAATGCCAGTATATACACTCCGTTGCCCGAACTGCACAGCTACCGCCTCACCCACCTTAAGGTCGGGGATATGGCTCACTGCAAAGGTATAGCAGGGTTGTGCTAATGGAAGTATAATATCGGCAAAGGTCATCAACTAAAATGGTGCATCGTCACTTGGTGGAGCAATAGGGACTGAAGGCGTAAGCCCGAACTCATCTGCGCCAGTCATATTCTGCAGTGGCGATGGTTGTGTAGCTGCTGCAGGCGCACCAGAGTCGTAGTTGTCGTACTGCTCACCCTGAGGCACAGCCGCCTGAGGGGTGATAGTGAGGTTGGCAAAACGAGCCTGCTCCTTGATAAAGCGCATCTTGACATCGGTAACCTCACCGTTACGGTGCTTGGCAAGGATAATCTCGGCAAGTCCGTCGGTGCTTGTGTGGTCCTCAGACTCTGTAAAGCCGTAGTACTCAGGGCGGTGGATAAATGCTACAACGTCAGCATCCTGCTCAATGGCACCCGACTCACGAAGGTCCGAAAGCTGTGGGCGCTTTGTTCCTCCACGTGACTCGGTGTTTCGTGACAGCTGCGAGAGGGCAATAATCGGCACATTAAGCTCCTTGGCAATCGCCTTGAGCGTTCTGGAGATAAATGCCACCTCCTGCTCACGATTTCCATTAGCTCCGCCGCCGACATTTCCAGCAGTCATAAGCTGCAGGTAGTCCACGATGATAATCTTAATGCCGTGGTGAGTGTGCAGACGGCGCACCTTTGAGCGGAACTCAAAGATTGATAGCGCTGGAGTATCGTCAATAAATAGTTTTGCTTGACCTAATGGTTTACTTGCCACCATAAGGTGATTCCAATCGGCTGAGGTGAGCTGACCGCTACGGATAAGTTTACTATCCAAACCTGTCTCGGCAACGATAAGTCGCGTCATAAGCTGCACTGCCGACATCTCAAGAGAGAAGAAGGCTACGGGACACTGGTAGTCTATAGCCATATTGCGCGCCATAGAGAGCACAAAGGCGGTCTTACCCATTGATGGACGCGCTGCAACGATAATAAGGTCAGATGGCTGCCAACCCAAGGTGACATTATCCAAGTCGGTAAAGCCTGTGCAGACTCCACTATATTTAGAGTCGTTTTTGCTCGCCTCCTCAATCTGCTTGATTGCCTTATTCAGAATATCAAGAGAGCTCTGCACGCTACGCTTAACGTGACCCTCGGTAACGCGAAGAATAGAGGACTCGGCAAAGCCGATAAGCTCTGTAAGGTCTGTAGAGCTGTCGTAAGAGCGGCGCTGAATCTCTACGGCTGAGGTGATAAGCTCGCGCTGAACATACTTCTGGGCAACAATGCGGGCGTGAAACTCCACGTTGGCTGCAGCGCCAATCTTCTGCGTCAGCTGTGCAAGGTAGGCAACACCACCAACCTTTGTCAGCTGGCGATTTGCCTTAAGATACTCTGTGACAGTATATATATCTATAGGCTTACCCACTGTAGCAAGCTCATTTATGGCGTGGTATATAATGCGGTGCTCCTCTGTGTAGAAGGACTCCTCTGTAATATACTCCTGTACGGTTGTGACCGAATCGCTCTCAAGCATCAACGCTCCAAGCACAGCCTCCTCAAGCTCTACAGCCTGCGGTGGTACTAAGCCAGCAATCTCAGCCTCTGGAACGAGGTTATTGTATGCTTCGCGGTTTTTCTGGGACGATTTATTGTACTCTCTTGCCATAATTTTGCGCCATTATATCTGCAAAGGTAATAAAATAAGTTGAAAAAGAGCAGGTGCTGACAACTATTTATCTGCAAGATGTCGTGAGGCGGCAAGTGTAGCAACTGAAATTTTCACATCGCCATCGCACGCCTTGATGATAGATTGAGATAGTGTGGTAAGGGTTGCACCAGAGGTAAATACATCATCCACAAGTAGAATATGCTTGCCTTTGAGCCGTTCAGGATGGGTGGTGGTAAAGATATTCTCTATATGTTGCCAGCGGTTGATAAACTCCATACCTGCCTGAGGCGGGTTGTTGATAGTGCGCTTAATGGCATCAAAGCAGTATTTAATACCCGTTTTGCGACTTATGCCTAAGGCGATATACTCAGTTTGGTTATATCCGCGAGTGAGGCGACGCCGCCAGTGCAGAGGTACGGGAACAATGAGGTCAATACCCTCAAGAAAGTTGGTACGCAGCAGCTCTGTGGCAAACCAGTAGCCCATATTTTGAGCTAAAAACCAGTGGTTATGATACTTAAATTCGTGGATAATATCTCTCCATGCACTACCCTCAACGTACCACATAAATGCGGCAGCGCGCTCTATGGGCACAATGCCCCAAAAGCGTTGCTCCATATCGTTGTCGCGGCTCTGCCAGAGGTGTGTGTATGGGGCAGAGAGGTTGCAGCTCAGGCAGACAAAGCTGTCTGAAATCTCTAATCGCTTACCGCATACGGGGCAGGTCGGGGCGACAAAGAGGGTCTTGAGTGAGTGGAGGACTCTATTTATCTTCATCAGAGGAGTTCCTCAGAGGTGTTGTCGGTAAATTTATCGGCAAATAGCTTAGCGGCATAGCTCTCAGGGATAAATATTTTGCGGATACTCATCGCCTCCAAGATGCTCTTATGCACAACATCTAAGGCGCGGGCGTAGATATTATCCACCTTAAGCTGCTTAAGCGCTGCTACGGCACGAAGGGAGTGGTCCATGCTCTGACCTATCGCCACCACAGCACAATCTATATCGTTGAGCGGTAGAGAGCGCAGGGCTGTAGTTGAGGTGGCATCCATAATGTATGCAAAGGCTATGCGGTCCTTAATCTGCTCTATACGTATAGGGTCGTTATCTATACCGATAACCTCATGACCGTTGTCTGTAAGTGTCTGGGCAAGGGTCTTGCCAAAGTTTCCCAGACCGATAACTAAATATTTCATAACTATCTTTAATTTATTATTACATTCTCCTCTGGTAGACGATAGTGGCGAGGTTCACGTGTAGAGAAAAGACTCATGGCTACCGTTATTAGTCCGACACGACCAACGAACATCATCACTGAGAATATCACCTTGCTTGTTGTTGATAATAAGGCTGTTATGCCGAGCGATGCGCCCACAGTGCTCAGTGCCGAAATGGTCTCAAAGAGGATGTCAAATGGCTCTAACTTTGGCTCTATGATAACCAAGATGACAAAGCAGGTGATAATAACCATAACCGAGCCGAAAATTGTGGCATAGGCACGCTTAACGGAGTGGTCGGTAATCTCGCGGTTGAACATTGTAACACTGCTCTCACCGCGCACAATAGATAGGAATGAGGCAAAGGCTACACCGATAGTATTGACCTTAATACCTCCGGCGGTAGATTGTGATGCTCCTCCAATCCACATAAGGATGATGTAGAGTATAAGCGTTAGCAGTGAGAAGTGGTTGATGCTCACACTATTAAAGCCCGCAGTACGGGGTATGGCTGCGTTGAAGAAGCTATGGGTAAGTTTATCCACAACGCTCATGCCCGCAAATGCTCCATGCCACTCTGTAAGGGCTATGGCTACAGTGCCGACGACAAGTAGTATAATTGTGGTGCTGACGGCAATCTTTGTGTTGAGTTGAGCCAGGTGTGGCAGGCGCATTGGGCTCTTGTTGCCAGTCAGACGGTTAAAGGCGTAGCGGATATAGTAGAAGAGGGCATTTTTAAGGTTCACAAGTATCGGGAATCCTATACCGCCAAGGATGATAAGTAGTGAGATAGTGATATAGAAGCCACTATGCCCCTCAATTAGTAGAGTATTGCCTAAATTGCCCTCTAACGTTGAGAATCCCGCGTTGCAGAATGCCGAGATAGAGTGGAAGAGGGAGAAGAATATCTCGTCAGTAAGGTTCATGCCCAGCGAGCCGTGGATAGTTGTCCAGATAACCGCAGCGCCGATAATCTCTATGCCGATGGTAAAGCCTAAGATATAGAGCAGAGTAGACATGAGCGAGGAGAATGTATCTGACCAGACCATATCTCTGAGTGCAAACTGGTCATAGAGCGCTGTGTTGCCCATAAAGAAGAGGGCAAAGAAGCTGGTGATGGTCATAACACCTAAACCGCCAATTTGAATAAGTAGGGCGATAACAATAAGACCCTCTGTAGAGAATGTAGTAGCAATATCTACGGGTGAGAGTCCAGTGACGCAGACGGCACTGGTGGCGACATATAGTGCATCGACCATAGAGATTGTCACCCCATCAAGCGTTGAGCGGGGAACCATCAGCAGTATTGTTCCGAAAAAGATGATTATCAGAAATGCTGATGCCAATAGTTGCGCGGGGTTTGTCTTGCGTCGGGTGATATTTATCACTCCGCGTGAAATCTCCATGATAGAGAATATGCCCACGATTGCAAGCATGTAGAACTTCTCCGAGAAGGCGTGGTAGAAGCGTGCAAGCCAATGCGGCACTGTTGCCGCAGGGAAAATATCGGGCAGGACAGAAAGGAAGAGTAGCACTCCTAACACAATGGTTGTGACAAAGTTATTCTTCCAGATATGCCGCCAGTTTGTAATTAAGCGCAGTGTGAAGATAGTGACAAAGTAGAACTGCACAAAGTGGTATACCTTATCTATGTAGGACATCTCCTCGCTACTTAGAGTAAAGCCATAGTCAATTATCGCGGTGGCGATAAATACTACCGAGACGAAAAAACTGAGTAGCTGAACGGCTAAGCTGACCCTATTTTGCCACCGTTGCGATATATATCGTGAGATGATGTTCATACTACAAAGTTATAAAATTTTTAGTTGCATTACAAAATCAGGGGTGCTATTTCCACTTCCCAAGTCGTAATCTGGATAGTTTTCGAGCTGAACAAATATAGAGTCTTTCATCTCAAAGCCAAAGCGACTGTATAGCCTTTGCGCGGTCTTATCGGCTGGAATCAGAATCAGAGAGTCGTACTCTCTGCACTCTTTGGCATACGCAATGGCCCTCTGGATAAGTTGTGAGGCGATACCTTGACCACGAAAGGCGGGAGCTGTAGCCACAGCGTAGATATATCCGTGCTGTGAATTGCCATACCTCATCGTAACAAGGTGTAGCATAGCAACCACAGTGCCGTTAATGCTATGTGTAAAGCACTGCTTAGGGTTGTAGACCGTAGTAAAGAAGTGGTCTATAGTGGCGATGTCATCGCCAAAGCACTCTACCCAGAGCTGCCGCATCTGAACTTCTGCAGCGGAGAGGTGCAGGGCGGAGTATTTGGCAAGCATAATTGCGGGGTAGTAGCTCTGTTTTGCGCGGCGCAGACCCTCAAGACCCAAGTCATCCTCGCGGTTGATATATTTGTACTCTTTTGCAATCTCTACCGCCACAAGGTTGTTTATCATCGCACTTGCGCCCTCAAAATTGATGTCGCTCTTCTCAATATGGATGCAGAAGGTGTCGTGGTTTATCTCTGAACCTATAGCAAAGGCAGTTGGGGTATTGTCGGCATAGAGAATCCAGCCACGAAGATTGAGTGAAAGGAAGTTATCAAAGGCGCGACTGAGAGCCTTCTGCTCTGGGTCGGACTTTTTTACACCCTTTTGATCGCACCAGAGGCGGTTGAGGTAGAGGCAATCTTCTAAATTATCCTCCGTAATACTCTCAAAATCATAATTATAGCGCGAAGTGAAACGGTTGATAAAGTTGCGCTTTGGCTGGTATTTTCGTCCAGGCAGAGTGGCAAGGTCTTGAGCAAGGTATATATAGTCGGCGTTACTCTCAGAGGCGTGAAGAGCAAATTGGTTAGGGTAGAGATTTTGTAGTCTATCTACCCAAACGCTATCAAGCCTATAGAGTCGTAGCGGCTCCCCCTCTGTAGCGGCATCGGCAATTAGCACCTCAATGACCTCACCCATATCACCACAGCCTATAGGCTGCATGTAGGCGGTATGGTTATCTGAGGTTGTAAAGCGGATGATAAGCCAGTTATGCCACTCGGTAATGGTGCTATGGTAGCTATCTTGCCAGCAGAAGATATTGGCAAGGCTCATGTCGCAATTTCGGCAGTCAGACCCCTTGACGTAGCGGTCAAAGAGGGCGCTGTCGGAGCTACTTATCTGTCGGAAGGTGAGCGGGGACGATGTAACTCTTACGCTCTGCGTGTTCATAGTATTGCTGGATATATGCCTTGATATAGCTCTCAATCTCTTTGTCATACGCACTCTGAACAAGGTTTTGTGTACGCTTTATGTCTGCAATGTCGTAAATCTCGCGCACAGCACCGTCACTGAAAATGTGAATGTGCTTCTCTGTAAATGCCTTATACACACCATTGTCGTAGACTACAGTTACGGGGCGACTCTGAGGGTCAAAGAGATCACGACCGTATGCAAAGTAGCTCTGGTCATAGCCTAAGATGCCAAGCAGCGTCGGCATAATATCTATCTGCGAGGCTGGTCTGTCACTGCATCCCCGAAGTGAACCGTCAGGGGTGTAGAGTAGACCGATAACATGAAAATCTCCTGGAGAGCAGTTTGTCCTCTCAGCATAGTGCTCACACGACACGTGGTCTGCTACAAACGCAAAGATTGTGCTATTAAACCACTCCTTGTCCCGATTTTGGTCAAAAAATTGCCTCAGTGAGCCATCAAGATATGCCGCGCAAGGCTGGATAAGGGTCTTACCCTCTGGTAGTCGCTCTTCCCACTCCTTGGGCACAACAAATGGGTGGTGTGAGGAGATTGTGAAAATTGAGGCGAGGAATGGCTCTTGCAGAGAGTCTATCTTTTCGCCCATAAAGCTGAGGAACTTATCGTCCCAGATGCCCCAGTAGCCGTCAAAGTCGTTGTAGCCGTGCGCTTTTTCGTAATCCTCCTTGCTTATGCACTGCTCAAAGCCCGCAGAGATTGCGTAGGCGTCAAAGCCCATACTTCCACGCTCCGAGCCACAGAAGAAGGCTGTTGAGTAACCCTTCTCGCGTAGCAGTGTCGGCAGTGGACGGCTCTCGCCTAATGATTGGGGCATAAGCACAAATGGCTCTACGAGCGAAGGTATTGAGCCCCAGACACTTGGTAGAGCTTGAATAGAGCGCTTGCCGTTGGCGTACATACGCTTAAGGGCGTAGCCGTTCTGCATCAGCGAGTCAAGAAATGGGGTATAGCCCCTCTGGTCGCTATCGGCGTATAGGTCGGGGCAGAGAAAGGCTGAGTTCTCAGCCGACATGCTCTCCATAACAAAAATCACCACATTGCGAGGACAGAACTCCCTGTCAGCCTTCGGCATGTGGTAAGTGGTATAAATCTCGTTAAGAGCCTTGCTGTCAAAGTATTGTGGCGCTGTGACAACGCTATTTCCGATAGTTCGGATAATGCAAAATGGGTTTGACAGAACGATGTTAGCCTTGCTACTTGTCGTTGCAAACTTTAGCGAGTATGGTATCGCCGTAGGGCGCGCCATGCGGCTCAATCCGCCACGTATGCCCGCTATGCAGGCAACAATCGTAAGGCATAGAACAACCGTATTTACAGCGTAGTAGCTCCAGCGTTTAAGTAGAGCCTGAGGCTCAATTTTGCGACGGTATCCCCAGACAAGTAGGGCGATAAGGGCAAGACCCACTGCCACAAGGTGCAGATTTTCGGCGGCAAACTTCAGCATTAGGGCTACCGAGTTGGAGTTGTCGGCAAAGAGTATCTCCTCGGCTGTAAATCGCTTGTCGGTATAGCGGAAATATATCGCATCGGAGATATTGATTGCTACGCAGATAGCGCCCACAACGGCGAAGTACCAGAATAGAGTGCTCTTGTACCATCTCTTCTCGCGCAGGTGCACAGGTAGTAGGCTCAGAACAATCCACACACCAAAGGCGTAGCAGATAGAGATTGTATCAAATCTCAGTCCGCCATATATCAGTTGTGGAAGCTCGCTCCACTCAAAACCTCCAAAAATTTCGCTATTGTAGAGGGTAAAAACCACTCTGCACAGCATCAGCACTACATAAAGTAGCACTGTGCGGTACAGAGTAAGCATTGGATATGTTCTAAAAAATCTATTCACAAGCCTTGAGTGACATGTCAAGCGACTTAATCTGGTGAGTAAGTGCGCCTACAGAGATAAAATCAACGCCAGTAAGGGCATAGTCGCGTAGGGTCTCAAGGGTAATGCCACCGCTGGACTCGGTCTGGCAACGACCAGCCACCCTCTTAACCGCCTCAGCTGTCATCTCTACTGAGAAGTTGTCAAACATAATGCGGTCTACACCTCCTGCAGCAAAGACCTCGTCAATATCCTCAAGGCTACGCACCTCACACTCAATAGGGATATTCTTGCCCTTAGCTTTAAGGTACTCCTTAGCACCAAGGACTGCCTTGCGAACACCACCTGCAAAGTCAATGTGGTTATCCTTGAGCAGAATCATATCAAATAGACCGATGCGGTGGTTCTCGCCGCCACCAATCTTTACAGCCATCTTATCAAGCACGCGCATGCCTGGGGTGGTCTTGCGGGTATCAAGCACCTTGGTGTGTAGGTCTGCAATGCGGTCGGCATAGACAGCGGTCTGGGTAGCCACGCCGCTCATGCGCTGCATAATGTTGAGAAGGATACGCTCTGCCTGAAGCAGTGACTGCAATCGACCCTCTACGTAGAATGCTACATCCCCAACCTTTACGCGGTCGCCATCCTTAAGTAGGAGCTCAACCTTAACTTCTGGGTCAAGGCGTGAGAGAATTAACTGCGCAATCTCAATACCTGCAATAATTCCATCCTGCTTACAGAGTAGTCTCATACGTCCGCGCTCAGTGGCAGGGATGCAACAGAGTGATGTGTGGTCGCCATCGCCCAAGTCCTCGCTAATAGCAAGCTCTATAAGGGCATCTACATAAGGTTTGTACTCAGCTTTCATAATACTATTTGTTAATCATTCCTGTCAGTGTTACACGTGCATTCATTGATGCAATGTCGCAGTTGAGCAACACGGCGTTGTTTGTCACAGAGCCAGTGAAGTTGGTCATAGTGTACTGCTCAAACTTCTGATCACCGATAGTTGGAACTATTGAGGCTACATTAAACAGACGCTGTGTGCCATCCTCAGAGTATGAGAAAGGTACATCGGTAATGGTGAAGGTAATCTCCGGCATCATTGCCACAAAGCGGAAATCCTTGAATGTGATATTTACAACCTGCTTAGAGAGATTTCCCTGAGCAAAGCTTACAAGTGTCTGGTCTGTTGAGGTCATTGCACCCTCAGTGCCTGGATTTATAACTACATCGGCAGTAGCGTCGTACTCAGCCTCCCAAGTCTGCAGAGCGTCGTTTCTGCCAAATGTCGCGTGGTAAACCACCCCACCAAAGTTTACGTCAAAGTCCACAACTACGCCGTTGTCAGAGATTGAGCCTATAAGGTTGAGCATTGTATACTCCTCGCGTGGCACACCGCCAACAGTTGGCACTACGCTCTTCTCATTGAATGTCCACGAGCCGTAGAGTGGGTCGTTAGTATCGTTAGATGGGTAGAGCTTGAACTGGATGTCTGATACGAGGAAGTTTACATCTGGCATCATTGGCACAAACTTTACGCCCTCAATTAGTAGGTTGATATAGGGCTTTGTAATATCCTTAACCTCTACAGTTACAGAGGCATTGTCGGTGTATGCCACACCTGACTCGGAGTTGGTAGTGACCATATCACCCGAAATAGTTCGTGACCAAGAGTTGTTTTTATTCTCCAGGTCCATGCATGCAGTAGCCATAAGAAGCGCGACTGCCATAAAAATTAGTTTTTTCATAGATAAAATAATATTTAATTAAATTCTAAAACAAATCTAACGCCCGCAGTTGCGCCCTTTGCACGCTGCAGGAAGCGGTTGCCCATGCTCTCAAAGTAGAATAGGTCGTAGTGGCTGTTTGTAATATTTTTAGCCCACACATCTACCGCCCACCTTCTGCCCTCAAGTCGCACTGTGCCGTCAAGGGTCGCATAGAGAGGTTGGCTGAGGCTGTTGCTCTCGTTCCAATAAATTCGCCCAGCACCATAACCATTTAGGCTAAAGGTCAGAGCCTTAAACTGTTTACTACCAAGCTGTAGCGTGTAGCTCGCCTGTAGCTGTAGCGTATTTTGTGGAGCGTAAGGGATTGTATTGCCCGCATAGTCGTTCACTCCATCAATAAACTTGCGGAAGCGGGCGTTGGTGTAGCCATAACTTGTCCCGAAATTCAGACCCTCAATAGGGTTGTAGTTCAGCGACGCCTCCACTCCAAAACTGCGCGTGCTGCCAGCGTTGGTCATCATGCGACCTGTAGTCTGCCCAGCTGGAAAGACCGTAAGCTGCTGGTCTATGCACTCTATCCAGAATAACGCAATATCTGCTCTAAATCGTCTGTCGTTAGTGGAAAAATGTCCACCAATCTCACCATTCCAGCTCTTCTCTGGGTCGTAGGTGATAATATCCATCACATCAAGCTCTTGATATAGCCCCATGTAGTCCTTAATGCGGCGCTGTAGCACCTCGGAGAACATCTGGGTGTTGAATCCACCCGCCTTGTATCCCTTAGAGAGGGAGAGGTAGAGGGTGTTGTGGTTGTTGAGGCTATATGTAGCGGTAAATTTTGGCAGAACCTCCATAAAGTTCTTCTTCAGGCGGTCGCGGTCGTCGATTTTTAGCGCCACCTCGGCAGGAGATTTTGAACTATCATTTGGGATTGCTGTGTAGTAGCTGTCGGTATAGTTGTGGTAGCGCATAACGATATGCTCGCTGTCTAATCTTACACCAAGTGTAAAGAGCCACCTGCCCGCCTCAAGGGTAGACTCGTGGTAGAGAGCCCAGCCGACGGTTGAGGTTATAAAGTCACTACCTAAGAGCAGACTATCACCCTCAGAGCCATCTACTCGCCCCCACTTGTATGTGCCTGGGTAGCCGCTATGCTCGTTTATATTCTTGAGAATCAGATTGTCAATACCGTCACGAAGGAAAGTCACTGGTGCCTGCATAGCCTGATGCTTGTAGAATGCAAAAGCGCCAGCCATCCACTTGTAGCGCGACTGAGTGCGTGAGCGGATAATTATATCCTCCGAGATGTCGTGCTGCTGCTTTGCCTGCTCAAGGGTAAAGTAACTGAGCGGCAGAAAATCTTGGTCCATAACCATGTGGTCGTCAAGATACTGATATGCCGTGATGCTGGTAAGGGTAATCCTCTCCCAGTCGTGACGCGCTGTAAGACCCTCTGTGACTGCAAAGCGGTTGTATGAGGCTGGGTCGTTGTAGCATATCTTGCCTATAAGGTCGCTATGCTGCTCCTTGTTTGTATCCGCCGCACCTACGTAGCTGTATGGATAGCCATTCTGACGAAGATAGCTTACAGCAAGAGTGTTGTCAAGGCTCAAAAAGTTCTTTCTCCACTGAAACTTAGTCCTTAAGTCGGCATTGTTGCTACGCTCTAAGAGGCTGCTGTTGTACTGGTTGCGGAAATATCCATCGGTATGTGCAAACTGTGCAGAGACTGACGAACCCATACCCGCCTTGTGCTTGAAATATGCCGAAGCACCTGCTTTGTAGCTATTTCGTGAGCCATACTCCGCCCTCACCTTGATGCCCTGATAGCGCAGTGGCGAGAGGGTGTAGATATTTACAACTCCGCACATTGTATTTCTGCCATAGAGGGTTGATTGTGCACCGCGAAGCACCTCAATGCGCTCAATGTCTGGAAGAGTGGTGTCGTAGAGGTTCTTGTCGGCTATAGGCACATTGTCTACCGTCATACCCACAACGGGCTGGTCTATGCGAGTGCCAAGACCGCGCACATAGATAGACGAGGTCATGCGTGAGCCGTAGTCAGGCATGTAGAAGTTAGGCGCAGAGGTGATAATATCTTTTATTCCGCCTATACCCCTCTGCTCAATACTCTTTAGGTCAATAATCGTAGCTGTTACAGCGCTCTTGTCCAACTGCTTCTCGTGCTTTACAGCCGTAACTGCCACAGGGTCTACCGCCATAAGCGTATCGGCATCTAACAGCGCCATCCTCTTATCGCTCTCACTTGCGCCCGTATCGTGCGTGCGCGCGAAAACCATAAAAGGAGCGACCACAAAGGTCGCTAATAACGCGTATCTACATAATTGACCAAACATCGGAGCAAAGATATTGAATCTTTATGAGAATAACAAATATATAGGTAATAGCTGACAATTACCTCTCAATTATATCAAAATTTTGCAGTTAATAAAAAGTTTATTATCTTTGTTGCTTGTAATGAAGTGCCTCTACAACATAGCGATGGAGTGTTACAGAGTCGGAGTTGCTTTAGTTTCGCCGTGGCACACAAAGGCAAGACTCTGGAGGGTTGGTCGTAAGGACCTTTTCGAGCGAATGCGCAGCAGCATTGACCCGAACAGTCGCATTGTCTGGGTACATGTAGCATCTTTGGGTGAGTTTGAGCAGGGACGCCCGATAATTGAGAAAATCAGGGCTGAAAGACCTGAGTACAAGATTCTTCTTACATTCTTTTCACCTTCAGGTTACGAAATTCGCAAGAACTATCAAGGTGCAGATTACATCTTCTACCTGCCATTAGATACTACGGCAAATGCTAAGGAGTTTTTGGATATTGTAAAGCCTGAGATAGCAATATTTGTGAAGTATGAGTATTGGCTCAACCTCCTTGAGCAGCTACGCATAAGGAGAATACGCACATTTATTGTCTCGGCAATCTTCCGCAAAAACTCAATATTCTTCCGCCACTTTGGAGAGCCATGGCGTGCCGCTCTGGACACCTTTGAGACTATATTTGTGCAGGATGCCCACTCTTTGAAGTTGCTATCTCAGCTGGGCTGTGACAATGTTGTCGTTGCGGGGGATACACGCTTTGACCGTGTGGCTCAAATCGCCTCTCAAGCAAAGAAAATTGAGATTGTGGAGCAGTTTAAGGGGCAGAGTAGACTCTTTGTCGCAGGCTCTACCTGGGGTGAGGATGAGGAGCTGATAGTCCGCTTAGCAAATGAAAATCCGACAATTAAGTTTGTCATTGCTCCCCATGAGATGGAGGAGGGTAGAATGGCAAAGATTGCTCAAACAGCAAAGCATGGCGCTGTGAGATATACCCAATATGGTGCTGAGGATGTAGGTAAGCAGATTTTGATTCTTGATACGATGGGCATGCTCTCGTCAGTATATGGATATGCAGAGTTCTCATATATCGGAGGTGGCTTTGGCGTGGGTATTCACAATACCCTTGAGGCGGCAACCTTCGGTCTGCCAATAGCCTTCGGACCAAACTACAAGAAGTTTAAGGAGGCGCGTGATATGATAACCCTCGGCGCTGCAACCAGCATCGCTAACTACGAGCAGCTAAGCCATTGGTTTGCCCCTCTGCGTGATGATGCTGAGCATCTAAATAACGTCAGCCAAATCTCTAAGGAGTACACAGCTAAGCATCAGGGTGCTACGGAGATTTTCTTCAAGACGGTATTCTAAGAGAGCTATCAAAACCATAAAAAAGCGTGTTCCAATCTGTTACTTTGGAACACGCTTTTTTCTCCTCTATAGTGACTATAGAGTGCCGCCAACCTCCCACCAGAAGGCGCGAAGTCCAAGCTGTGGGTTGGCATTGTCAAGCTCCTTAAGTGCTGCCATAAATGGAGCGCACTGTGCATCCTCAACAATAGCGAGCAGGGCGGAGTTCATAGTAGGCCAAGTTGTATCGCCGAGGTGAGGCTCACCGGTTGCAGTTCCGCAGCCTATAAGCTCCTCAACGGCTGTATAGCCGCGTACGCCCAACTTCTCCATTATCTGGTGCACCTCATCAAAGAGGGCTTGATTACACGATAAAAATATAGCTTTCATAGTCTTTATGCGTTTAATTGTGCGAGTTTCTTAGCTCTTTTACGCTCATCGCGCATTGCAAGCCATGTAAAGAGTACTGGGATAAGGAAGAGTGTTACAAGGGTCGAGAATGTAAGACCTGTAGCCACAACCATACCAAGTGAGTTCCACATCTCAGAGCCTACACCGTTACCAACAGCCATAGGCACCATACCCAGAACGGTTGTAAGGGTGGTCATAAGGATTGGGCGCAGACGAGACTTACCACCTGCAACTACAGCGTCAATAATCGGCATCTTACGACCTATAAGCAGTCGGGTGTAGTCCACCAGCACGATACCGTTGTTTACCACAATACCCACAAGCATCAGCACACCAAGAAGACCCATAACACCGAGAGCTGTATTTGTTGCCCACAATCCAAGCATAACTCCAACAACGGCGAATGGTAGTGAGAACATGATGATAAATGGATAGCTCAGAGACTCAAACTGTGATGCCATAATCACATAGACAAGGATAACCATCAGCACGAGCAACATACCCATATCCATAAACGTATCCATCTGGTCCTCATAGCTACCACCGAGCTTCCAAGTAATACCTGCAGGAAGATCCATCTTGTTAAGACCCTCAACAGTGCCCGATACGATATCTGACATAGCATATCCGTGACCTACAGAGCCTGAAATTTTTACATAACGGCTTCTATCCTTACGGTCAATAGCTGGAGGGGTCTGGCTCTCAACAACTGTAGCAACATCGCGCACCTTTACCGCTGCACCTGTAGTGGTGTTGTAGAGGGTGATGTTCTCAATCTCCTCAAGTGACTCACGGAAAGGACGGTCGTAGCGAACAAGGATGTCGTACTCCTCACCCTCCTCACGGAAGTATGATGCAGTAGCTCCATTGATGCGGTTGCGGAGGAATGTTCCTGCTGTGGCAACATTTAGACCATGCATTGAGAGCTTCTCGCGGTCAAAGAGTACCTGATACTCAGGGGTATACTCATCACGTGAGATTGTAACCTCGGTACATCCAGGAACCTGGAGCATCAGCTCCTTGATATCTAACGCTACGCGGTCAGTATCCTCAAAGTCGTAGCCGTAAAGCTCAATATCAACCTTGCTCTGACCACCGGCACCACCGCCCTGACCGGTCTCAACAACCTCGTATGTACGAATCTCTGAGTAGCCGTCAAGGTCTTTACGCATAAGGTCACCAATCTCGGCAAGACTACGCTCACGCTCAGTCTTATCTGTAAGGGTGATGTTGAATGAGATGTAGTGTGTACCGTTATCCTGAATAGATGCAAAGGCGTTGTCTGTATCAGCCACACCGAGGGTTGCGTTGAGTACGGTAATCTCAGGGTAGTTCTGGCGGAACTGGTTGCTGATACGCATTGCTACGTCGCGGGTAATCTCCTGACGAGTACCTACAGGGAGCTTAACCTTCACTGCAATACGACCGTTATCCTGCATAGGGAAGAACTCGGTCTTTACTGCTGGCGCGATAAATACAAATGTGCCAACAAAGAGTACCAGAGCACCTGTGAGGAATGTCTTACGGTGTGTTACGCACCAGTGCAGAGCCTTCTCGTAGATACCATCAAGCCAACCCATAGCACCGTCTACATACTTCTGCAGGCTTGACTTCTTAGGCTTCTGCTTCATAATGAGTGAGCAGAGCACTGGGGTGAAGGTCAGCGCCGCAGCCATAGAGACTGTAAGGGTGATAGTAACCATCCAACCCATTGGGGTGAACATCACACCTGCCATACCGTCAATCATTGTCAGTGGCAAGAATACGGCAAGGGTTGTAAGGGTTGAGGCGATGATTGACAGACCCACCTCCTTTGTCGCAAAGATAGCTGCCTGCTTTACACGTGAGCCTCGGTCTACGTGGGTAGTGATGTTCTCAAGCACCACAATAGCGTTATCCACAACCATACCGATAGAGATAGAGAGGGATGACATTGTTACCACGTTGAGTGTCTGGTCAGTAAAGAGCAGGTATATCAGCGCAGAGAGCATTGAGATTGGGATGGTGAGGATGATGATAAACATCGCACGCCAACGACCAAGCATCATCATTACCACGAACATTACCACGATAAAGGTGGTAAGGATAGTATCTACCAGCGAGTTTGCTGTGTCAAGGATATTGTCCGCAGTATCTACAACCTGAGAGATACGAATATCTGACGGAAGTGTAGGGGTAATCTTTGCCAACTCCTCCTTTACATCCTTTGAGATTTGAACGGCATTAGCACCAGTCTGCTTCTGGATAACAATCAGACCTGTACGCTCACCGTTGTTATATACCTCCTGAGCACGCTCCTGCTCAGTGTCGGTGACTGTAGCCACATCGCGCAGATAGATGTTTGCACCACCGCGAGTACCGATAACAAGGCTCTTAAGCTCCTCTATAGAGGTAAACTCCTGGTCTACACGCATTGAGTAGGTATTTGAGCCTACATCAATCTGACCGCCAGGGATGGCACGGTTCTCGGCAGAGATAATCTGCGAAATGCCCTCAATAGTCATTCCGTATGCCTCAAGCTTATATGGGTCGCAGTAGACCTGAATCTGACGCTCTGGAATACCCTGCACAGATACTGTACCTACACCGCTCACACGAGCAAGTGGGGTGGCAACCATCTCATCAATAATCTTGTAGAGTCCACTCCAGCTCTCCTCAGCCTTTACAGAGAGGAGCATAATCGGCATCTCGTCTGTAGAGAACTTAAACAGGATTGGGGTATTTGCCTCGTCTGGCAGGTTGTTCTTTGCCATGTCGAGCTTGTCACGAACATCGTTTGTGGCAACATCGTTGTCTGTACCATACTCAAACTGAAGGAATACAGTTGAGATGTTCTCCTTAGACTTTGAAGAGATATGTTTCAGATTATCAACTCCGTTGAGGGAGTTCTCCAGAGGTTTTGAGACATTCTCCTCAATATCCTCTGCACTTGCACCCGGGTAGGCTGTGATAACCATGATATATGGCGTATCAATTCGTGGCATGAAGTCGATAGGCAACTTTACTAACGAGAAGATACCGAACAGCGCAACGGCGATAAAGACAAGTATCGTCGTAATCGGGTTATTGACTGCTGTTTTATAAATATTCATCCTTACTTCTACTATTTATTTACTACCTCAACCTTGCAACCGTTTGTAAGGGCATTTACACCCTTAACGACTACAGTCTCACCACTCTCAAGACCAGAGAGAATCTCCCACTCAGCGCCAAGGCGACGACCAAGCTCAACCTTTGAGTAGCGAACAGTGCCATCTGCCTCAAGAACATATACATAGCGGTCACCGCTACCCATAAGCTTGTTTACAGCGCGGTCTGGAGCAACTACATGGTTCTGCTTGCCGTATGGAAGTGTTACGCGGGCAAACATTCCTGGGCGAACACGCTCGTCCCTATTTGGAACGGTAACCTCAGCGGCAAAGGTGCGAGTCGCATTGTTGATTGTAGGGTAGATACGGGTGATGCTACCTGCAAAGTCCTCGTCGCCATAAGCCTCAAGGTTTACGATAACCTTCATACCCTTGCGTACACGTGCAAAGAGGTTCTCAGAGATGTTAATCATAATCTTTACTGGGCGAATCTGCTCAACAACAAGCACTGGCAGACCACCAGCCATGTCACCCTTGTCGTAGTTACGAGCTGTAACAATACCATCTACTGGAGCGATGAGGGTTGTATTCTCAAGAAGGTTCTCGTAAGATGCCTTTGCTACCTCATACTGCAATCGGCGAGCATCCCACTCTGACTTTGAAGCACCACCAATCTTGTAGAGCTCGTCAGTTCGGTCATACTCAATCTTAGCGTTATCCATCTGAGCCTTTGACTGCACAAGGGCAGAGTTCTCAAGGCTTACGAGCACGTCGCCCTTGCGAACATGGTCGCCAACATCAAAGCGAATCTCCTTAATACGACGTGGAGACTGTGGGGCGATGTTATTTACAACCTCAGCCTCTACATTTCCAGTAAAGATAACCTGCTGAACAACATCTCTTGAGGCTACTGTTGCAACCTCAACCTTTGGAAGAACAACCTCAGCAGCTGCCTCGGTCTTTTTTGCGCCCTTGTCTGAAGAGCCACAAGATACTGCTGTTACTGCACAGATAACGAGCAGTGAATTTACAAATTTTCTCATCTTTATACTGTTTTATTTATTATCAAAATCGTAGTCGCCCAAAACTTTGTCAAGCGAAACCTTTGCTGTGAGGAAGTTGTAGATAGACTGGTTGCGCTGCAGCTCCGCCTGAGTGAGTGCAAGCTGTGAGTTGTCAATATCTACGAGTGTTCCGCGACCTACGTCGTAACGCTTTACGGCGATGTCATAGCCGCGCTGTGCCTGATCTACAGTGGCAGCAGAGGCGTGATACTTCTTGACGCTTGACTGCATGTTGTTGAGATACTGCACAATACCCACGCGAAGCTGACGCTCTACATTCTCGCGCTGAAGCTGTAGGTTTGTCAGATTCAGACGAGCCTCACGAGTAGCTGCACGGCGCTTGTTACCCGCAAAAATTGGGATGTTGAGCTGAAGACCAGCGTATGAGTATGGATTCCAAGCCTCCTTCTTGAAGAACTTACCGTCATTGCCAAGCGCTGTGTAGAGATATGCTGCGCTAACAGAGAGCGATGGTACATTGGCAAGTTTTGTAATCTTTACGGCGTGCTCAAGCATCTGCTCCTGCATATCTAACTGCTTGAGGGTAGTGTTGTTCTCAAGGTTGAGCTGTGAGATGTCGTAACTCTTGTCAAGCACATGAACATAGTCCATCAGCGAGCCTATAACGTCAATCTCGCGCTGAAGGTCAATGCCCAGCAGCGCCTTGAGCTGCCAGAGGGCGAGGGTTACGGTGTACTCAGCCTCAATAACATTTGGCAGAGCGTTCTGCACTGTTACATTTGAGCGGATAAGGTCGTACTCAGATACTGCACCAACGTCAAACTTCTTCTTTACAATGTCGTTGTTCTCAACGGCGTTGTCATATACGCTCTGATATAGCTCCTGTGACTGCTTTGCCAGCAGAATGCCATAGTAAGCCTTTGTCACCTGCTCAATCATGTCAATGCGAGATGAACGCGCCTGCTCAACGGCAAGCTCAACGTCGAGTGCTGACACCTTGAGGCTCTGCCATAGCTGAGCGTTTACAACAGGCATGCCCAGGGTAACGCCGCCATTGAATGAGTTGTCACTACCAACCTTGATAGTCTGTGTTTGACCGCCGAAGTCCATGCTCATGGTCTGCTTCTTAATCACTCGCTGATAAGAGGCTGTAGCATCAATTTGCGGATAGAGACTTGCGTAGGTGCCTTGCTTAGCGTAACGCTTAATCTCAATCTGCTGATCGGCAATCTTGATTGTCGGATTCTCGCTCAGCGCAATCTCAAGCGCCTGCTCAAGCGAGAGGACCAACTTCTGCTCAGGCTGTGCTGCCTGCTGTTGCTCCTCAGCCGAAACGGTGAGAGCTAAGGCTGCAAAACCTAACATCATCAAAAATTTTCTCATAACTTAACTGTTTAATTACCTTATATTGTATATCTCTTTACTATCTGTTGCACTTATCCTTAATATACTCATCAATCTGTTGTACACCCTCTATTGTGGCGATGCCTCGGAAGAAGTTGATGATAGTATAGTTCAGAGCATCCTCAAGGCTAACGCCTTCAGGTAGCGACATATTGCCCGCCGAGACGACAAGTGTTGTTGCGGTGTAGTACAAAATTGTTACCGAAAGACGTATGTCTACCGTCGGAACAATCAGCCCGCAGTAGATGTAATGCTTTATCATTGAGAAGAGTAGACGCCCATTCTCCGCCTCAGCCTCCTTGCGTACACGCTCAAATGTTGCGGGATAAAACTTACGCAAATTGTGAGAAATACGACGGTGCGCCTCCTTGTTGTCAAGCATTAACTCCATGCTCTCAAAGAGAAAAGCTAAAGAGTCGCGGTTGCTCTGCACACAACTCTCAATGTGCGCCATCTTGTTACGCTGTAGATGACGAATGGCAAGATATAGTAGCTCGTCCTTGCTCTCAAACATCTCATACAGCGTACGCTTTGATACGCCGACAGCGCTGGCAATGTCGTCCATTCTCACAGACTTAATCCCCTGCTCAACGAACATCGTTGCCGCCTTGTCTATTATACGCTCTTTTTGTGTCATAAAATAAATATGGTAGTTCAGGGCACAAAGATACAGAAAACTCTGGAAACAGAAAAAGTTTTCGCGGTTTTTTGTGCATAAAAAATGCCCGATTTGGCACTTTTACGCCAAATCGGACACATTTTAGGGTCGGTAGTCTATCGTACCACTATATTTGTAGCTGCTGGAATGTAGTCATCGCTACGGTTGTAGGTGATGTAGTTAATCTTCTGCGACGCATCTACATATAGACTCTCAAGTGTAGCCATCGGGCTGCAGTCTAACGATGTGAGCGCCGAGCAGTTGCTTACATCAAGTACCTTAATCTTATTGCCATAGCACTTAATAGTCTTAAGCGCGCTATTGGTTGTAAGGTCAAGGGTCTCAAGTGCACAAGTAGTAACCGTTAATGATGTGAGATTTGTAAGACCAGAGATATTTACACTCTTCAGATTGTAGACATCAACGGTGTTTGAAGGGTCGTGGAGTTCAACGGATGTTAAGCCGACATTTGCAGATAAATCTATCGTCTCTAACATCTTGCAACGTAGACGTAGGTCTCTTAGCTTGCTGTTTTTGCTCAGATCTATAGAATCCATTGTTGAACTCTGTATGTATAGCGTATGTATTTCTGGACACTCAGATATATCCAAGCGTGTTCCCACATTTGTAATATTACTTGAGCTACCAATGCGCTGCAAGCAAGACGAGATAATCTTAAGGTTGTCAGATTGAATATAATAAAGAGAAGTTATCGGGTTATCGCCGAGGTTTAGCTGAGTTAGTGCAGGGGTTTTCATTGTAAAACTTGACACTATCGTTGAAGCAGATAGGTCTAATGTCTTAAGAGCAAGACAATCTACATATACTGTTGATAATTTCTTGTTATTTGAGAAATCTATCTCTGTTAAATATTTATTATGCCCCCCAGAGGTGTGTCGTGGTTGCATATTAAATGTCACTAACTCTGGATTGTTTTTGAGATTTAGCGATGTGAGCTCTGTCGCACCTTTGAGGTTTAATGTTTTCAACTCTGGTAGGTTGGAACAGTCTAATGTACTAATTGCTGGATACTCAAGGGTGAGTTCAGTAAGTTTTGGCGTATTTAACTCCAAAGAGGTTAGGTACTTAGCTTGATAGCCGTCGCTATTAGTTGCCACTGCGTTAACGCTTGTTAAGTTCTCTCCAATAACCTTCAATCCCCATTCTATTTCATTCCAATTGCGGATATATAGTGAGGTGATGCCAGGGATGTTTCCGCAATTTACCTCTGTCAGAATATTAGAATCTATATTCAGACTTGTTAGCAGTGGATTGTTGCTAACGTTCAACTTTGATAGATGGTTGTCTGAGCAGTCCAGTGTCTTAAGTTTTACATTCTTTGATACATCAAGACTTAGTAAAAGATTAGTGTGACAATCAATAGAGGTAAGTTCATTGTTGGCAGATAGGTCTAAGGCTCTGAGTTGATTATTGCTGCAGTTCAGAACCTTAAGCTTAGGACAACCATTGACTTTAAGTATAGATAATTTCTTTATATTGCCTTTACACTTTAACTCTACGAGTTCAGGATGGTCGTTGAGTTCTAATGTTAAGTTTGTTAAGTTGTCTAATGCGCCACAATCTAAGTATGTGAGGGCTCTATTTGCAGATACATCCAGTGAAGTGAGAGTAGAAAAATATACGGAGAGCCATTTAAGAGCCTTATTATTAGATAGGTCAATGTTCTTTAATGAGCGTGTACTACTGAGATCCAATCTCTCTAACTTTGTTAAAGAAGATGTGTTAATAGTGGTAATTTTACTACTTGATGCAATAATCTCAACCAAGTTTGTACAGTGCTCAATGCCAGTGACATCGGTAACGTTTGTAGGAACGGTGATGCTGAGTGCCTCTAATGCCTCCTTCTTTGTAAGCTGACCGTTGCCGTCAAAGTCGAAGTTGGTGAGCATATAGCTCTCAAAGTTAGGGTCTACGAAGGTCACTACCTCAGAGAGCACCTTATCATTTGCATCCTGAGAGATGCATACGGTCTGCAGAATAGAGTTATCTGCCACATTGACAAAGTGCACAAAGCCGTGGCGTGCGCCGCCATTATTTGCTGCAGCGGTAATATTGACGCTCTCCTGGCGAAGTGCTGCCGACTGTGAAGCGGCAAGGCTAAGCCAAGACTGGCAGCTGCTGTCAATCTCAACGTAGTAGCTTAGGTTGGTCTGCAGAGGGATCTCTACCTTTCCGCCCTCAGCGCCCACCTTAAGAGCCTCGCCAGTGGTGATGATAAGCGTACCCTGCTCAGTGTCGGCGCTACCCTCATAGATAAAGTTGAGAGCCTTCATAATTACGCGGCTATTTCCGTCTGAGAGAAGCACTGCGACAGTCGTTCTATCAACAATAGTATATGGAGTGGTTACGGTGATAGTTCCAGCAAGAGTGCCCTCAGGGGTAATCTCGCCATGCTCAAACTTAGCACGCATGCCGTCAGAGGTCATCACCTGCATAGCGGTATTCTCATCTGCACCGATAATTGTGTAGTTGATTGTGTAGCTGCAGCCCAAAGAGAAGTTGATTGTCTCGGTGTCAAAAGTGATACCAAATGGCTTACCCATTGGTAGGGTAAAGGTTGTGCCGTCAGCAAGGGTAAAGATAACCTCCTTCTGATTTACAACTACAGACTTAAAGAATGAGTCGCCATCCTTACCATCTGCGCCGTCTTTACCATCAGCACCATTTGCTCCATCTGCGCCTGGAGTACCGTCAGCACCATCCTCGCCATCTTTGCCATCCTCACCAGTCGCCTTGCCAAGCTTAGTCCAGCTATCTCCGTTATCGTAAGATACAAACCAATAGCCATCCTCAATCTTGAGCTGAGGGGTTATGCCGTCTTTGCCGTCCTTGCCATCTGCACCGTCAGCGCCTGGAGTACCATCTTTCCCGTCCTCGCCATCGGCACCTGGAGCGCCAGGAGTACCTGGTGCACCATCTGCACCATCTTTGCCATCCTCGCCGTCAGCGCCATTCTTGCCTGAGGCGCACACCTTATTGCCACTCTCATCAAGCAACCACTCGCCATCAATAGTCCAGTAGTAGTTGCCGTCGCTGTCCTGCTTAAGTCCGATAACTGGGGCGCTCGCGCTACCGTCAGCACCGTCGCTGCCGTCAGCACCATCGCTGCCGTCGTTACCGTCTTTGCCATCTTTGCCGTGGTAGATTGTGATTGCATCGCCCTTAGCAAAGGTGATTGTGTAGCCAATCTGCACACCATCCTCAACAAGCGGAGTTACGGCTGTAATATAGTCCCCATTTTGCAGCGCTTCAACGATGCTCTTCATTGAGTTGATGTTGGTATTCATCTGGTCACAGAGCTTCTTAAGCGTCTCAAATGCACTCCATGTAGGCACTTTGATAGTTGTGCCGTCATTAAGGGTAAAGAGTACATAATCGTCGTTTGAGTAGTCTATAGAGGCAAAAATGCTATCTCCATTGCTGCCGTTGCTGCCATCAGCACCATCACTGCCGTCAGCGCCATCCTCACCATCTTTACCATCCTCGCCAGTCGCCTTGCCAAGCTTAGTCCAGCTGCTGCCGTTGTCATACGAAACGAACCAATAGCCATCCTCAATCTTGAGCTGTGGGGTTATGCCGTCTTTACCGTCCTTGCCATCTGCACCGTCAGCACCTGGAGCGCCTGGAGCACCATCTTTTCCGTCCTCGCCATCGGCACCTGGAGCACCCTGCGCGCCATCTTTGCCATCCTCGCCGTCTTGACCATTCTTACCCTGAGCGCAGATTTTGTTGCCGTTATCATCAAGCAGCCACTCGCCATTGATTGTCCAGTAGTACAGACCGTCAGAAGCCTTCTTAACACCGATAGTTGGGACATTGTCGCTCGCAGTGCCGTCCTTACCGTCCTTACCGTCTGCGCCATCCTTACCATCTTTACCATCCTGACCGTGGTAGATAGTAACAGGGGCGCTCTTTGTGAAGATAATGGTGTAGCCAATCTCCTCGCCATTCTTAATAATCGGAGTGATGCTCTTAATAGTATCACTCTGCTCAAGAGCCGAAACAATGCTCTGAAGAGCCGAAATGTTAGTGTTCATCTGCTTGCACAGATCCTCCAAATCCTCAACGCGCTCCTCCAAATCGTCTACGCGATTTACCAGCATTGAGTCGTCATACCCAGCTGTACATCCAACAGTGAGAATGGATGTAGCGAGCAATGTAAAGATAACCTTTTTCATACAAAGCTTGCAATAGCCGACCCCTAACTATTCATATTATTAAAATAAAGAAAGCGTGGAGCCGAAAGCTTATCTTTGTAAATCAGGTCGTAGGAAACCTCAGACGAACAATAAGCAACAGTCCCACGCCGATGCCAAATGGCACGACGCAAGAATAATGTCAGCCTCCCTCTCGTCTGCTCCGAATTTCCTACGTTCGATTTACAAGAGTAAACTTACACCTTCCGTGAAAATATTTCTGTCAAAATTGACAATGCAAAGATAGCATATTTTCCTTAAAATAGTCCTGCTAAGATTATTTTTCTACTCAAAATCACAAAATTAACCCCAAAAAAGTTGTAAGTAATAATTTTTTACTATCTTTGCACCGTCAAAGCCCAGATGGCGAAATGGTAGACGCGCTCGTTTCAGGTGCGAGTGTTGAGAGACGTGTAGGTTCGAGTCCTATTCTGGGCACAAACAGGGGGTAACAGTGATGTTGCTCCCTGTTTTGTTGGTTGTGGTTGTTTGCTTGCTGGATGGCGATGTGAGTCGCTGACGCGACCATGAAGGTCAGAAATCTTGCCTCTGTGAGCAAGATCCCAGTCAATCTTTCCGCCCTTCATTGCAAGCAATTCACATCGCCTTTCAGCACTCGTTTTGTCCACTTATTCAAAATGTGTCGTCCAAAAGAGATGTTATAGGATGGGGTATTGTTAGAACGCAAAGAAGCTGTCTAACAAGGAGATTTCTGCGTTACGCTTGCCCTCAAAACCTCACATACGCTACAGTATGCTGCGGTTTTTCGGGCTACGCAAGCCTTGAAATCCTCTTGTTATACAACATCTAACGAAAAGGGAGTGTCTAAAAAACTTGTTTGACACTCCCCTTTTTGTGTTGTGCACTGCACCAAGTTGCTAACTATTTAGTGTTGCAAGCCACTCCTCTACGCAAGCGTCTGAAGGCATTGCCCAGCTGCCGCGTGGGGAGAGTGATACTGCCGTAACTTTTGGACCATCAGGCACTGCGGAGCGCTTAAACTGCTGTGAGAAGAAGCGACGCAAGAATACGGTCAGCCACTTTTTGATAGTCTGATTGTCAAACTTATCTGCAAAGGCAATTTTAGCCATAGCAAATATCTTATCAGGCGTAAAACCGTTTACAACAAAGTGGTAGATAAAGAAGTCGTGCAGCTCGTATGGACCTACAAGGTCCTCGGTCTTCTGCGCGATATTTCCGCTCTTGTCTGCTGGCAGAAGCTCTGGGCTTACTGGCGTATCCACAATGTCAAGCAGTGCGGCACGGACCTTTTCGTTTGTCTCGGTCTTTGCTGCCCACTCTGTAACTTTACACACCAAAGTCTTTGGTACAGAGCAGTTTACATTGTACATAGACATATGGTCGCCATTGTATGTTGCCCAGCCAAGTGCGCTCTCGCTCAAGTCACCCGTGCCGACAACAAGTCCGCCAATGTCGTTTGCTATATCCATAAGAATCTGCGTGCGCTCGCGTGCCTGTGAGTTCTCGTATGCCGCACCGCGATTTGTAGGGTCAAGGTCTATATCCTTAAAGTGCTGCTCACATGCTGCGCGGATGCTCACCTCACGAAGTGTTATGCCAAGTTCCTGCATCAGTGTCAGCGCGTTGTTGTATGTGCGACCCGTAGTTCCGAAGCCAGGCATAGTAACGCCCACAATGCCCTTGCGGTCAAGACCGAGAAGGTCAAAGGTGCGCACTACGGCAATCAGTGCCAGCGTAGAGTCCAATCCACCAGAGATGCCAAGCACAACTTTTTTACAGTTTGTATGTTGCAGTCGCTTTGCAAGTCCTGCAGCCTGAAGATTAAGCACTTCGTTGCATCCGCTGTCAAGATCCTTCGGGATAAATGGTGCAGGGTCTATTGTGCGGGCAATATCGCCACTTGAGGTGTATGTAGGTAGCAAAATAGGGTATAGGTCGTTGTCTGTCGCAACGTTACGGTTGATTCTTGCCGCCTCAATAGCCTCGGTGTCAATATCGGCGTATGTTACTGTCGCACCATTTGCAAAGCGTGGTGCTTCAGAGATTGTCTGACCCAGCTCTGCTGCAATTGCGCTACCCGTATATACGCAGTCGGTTGTAGACTCACCCATACCTGCCGAGCAGAGGATATATCCTGCACAGATAGCCTCAGAGAGTGCTGTGGCTCGGCTCTTGAGGGTGTTATAACTACCCATATACTCAGACTCGGCGGTCATGTGTAGCACAATATTAGCACCTGAGGTGGCAATATCTACGGCTGGGGAGATAATCTGATTGCTGTCGCTACCAATCTGGATGCCGAAGGTCGCACTGCCAGTTGTAAAGAGGATGTTGCAATCAAAATCTACCGTCTGGTTGCAAATCTCAATACTCCCTGCATCAGCATCTGTAAATGGGGCGAAAACTCCGTTACCATGCTGCTGTGGCACAATGCCGTAAATCTCACCCTCAGCCACTACAGCGGCACAGTTGAATATCTTGCCGTTGCGCTTCACTGGTAGACCTACGACAGTTACAATCGGCAGCTGTGCATCCAAAATGGACTGTAGTCCCCTCTCTGCTGCATCTAATAGTGCCTGCTGGCGGTATAGGTCGCCACAAGTAGCCCCCGTAAGTGCAAGCTCAGGGAAGAGAACTACACTTGCCCCCGCCGCTTTTGCCTCTTTAGCAAGGACGATGACCTCCTTGGTGTTGTGGCTGCAGAGAGCGACCTTTACTTGAGGCACTGCTGCTGCAACCTTAAAAAATCCACATCTTACTTTGCCCATATCTTTGCAAGATTTATAATAACCTTTACAGCCTTCTCCATAGAGTTGAGCGAGCAGTACTCAAACTTGCCGTGGAAGTTCATGCCGCCCGCGAAGATGTTTGGACAAGGCAGACCCATAAATGAGAGTCGCGCGCCATCCGTTCCACCGCGAATAGGGCGAACAATAGGCTCTACATCCGCCTCGCGCATAGCTGCAAGGGCGTTGTCGATAACCTGTGGATGTGGCTCAACCATCTTACGCATATTGTAGTACTGGTCTTTGAGTGTGAGTGTCAGCACACCCTGACCATACTTGTTGTTAAGCATGCCAACGATGTCGTACATCCACCTCTTCTTCTGTTCAAACAGCTCTGCATCGTGGTCGCGGATGATATACGAGATAGTGGCATTCTCAACAGTGCCATTAAAGCCTACGCAGTGGTAGAAACCCTCATAGCCCTCTGTAAATTGTGGGCGCTCTACAGCTGGTACAAGGCTGTTAAGCTCGCAGGCAACCTCTATGGCGTTAATCATCTTATTCTTTGCATATCCAGGGTGTACATTGCGACCCTGAATAGCGATTTTTGCCGATGCAGCGTTGAAGTTCTCATACTCAAGTTCGCCCTCGTAGCCACCATCCATAGTGTATGCGAAGTCGGCTCCAAATGCCTTGACATCAAAGAAGTCTACACCACGACCAATCTCCTCGTCTGGAGTAAAGCCGATGCGAATCTTTCCGTGCTCAATCTCTGGGTGCGCCATAAGGTACTCGGCAGCGGTCATAATCTCCGCCACGCCAGCCTTGTCATCTGCGCCAAGAAGTGTTGTGCCGTCGGTGTGGATAAGTGTGTGACCAACAAAGCGGCTCAGCTCTGGAAAGTCTGCCACGCGCATAGTAAGGGCGTTGTTTAGCACAATATCCCTGCCGTCGTAGTTCTCAATAATGCGTGGACGAACATTCTCGCCACTCATATCTGGAGCCGTATCAACGTGGGCAAGGAAGCCGATAACTGGGGCGTTCTCCTTACCTGGTGTGGCAGGGATAGTTCCCATAGCGTATCCATACTTATCTATCGTCACATCCTCAAGACCCAGAAGTTTCATCTCCTCAACAAGGGCGTTGAGCAAATCCCACTGCACGGCTGTAGATGGGAATGTCTCGCTATTCTCGTCGCTGCGAGTATTTATAGCGACATATTTCAAAAATCTCTCTTTCAATTCCATAACTTATTGCTTATTTACAGTTACTTATCATCTGTTGGGGTGGGTAGAAAATCGCTTGCACGAGACTCGGAAATCACACTTCTACCCAATTGATTCTCTAATTGAACCCTTGCAACTTTAGCAACGCTACCACCCTCGCGAGCGATGGTTATGTTCTGACGAAATCCATTCGGATTCTTCTGACGTGATAGCTCTGCTGTTGATGCTTCGGCAAGTATATTGAGAGCTAACTCAATATTGGTCATATTATCTCTAAGATTCTCTTTTTTCAACCCCTTGAGTTGCTTATACTCCTTAGTGCGGAGTCCACTCCATGTTTGTGTAATAATATCGGTTAGTGTCGCGTACTCTACTCCCTCTTGAACACCAGTCCGTTGCCACTCGTCTGTAAGCTCCTTGCGAACCTCTATACTCTTTAATCGTTGGTTAATCCATGCATTTGAATACCCCAAACGATGATAGTCAGCCATAGCTTGCTCAATGGAGAGCTCTGGGTCTTGCATTTGGTCAATACGAACACTTGCCACCTGTGCCATCCATTGCTTGAAAGGTTCTGCTTTTGGCGATGGTATGGACTGAATTAGACGGAAAAGCTGCTCAGTATCAGCAACATCGGTCTTGTATGACTTGCCGTCTGAGGATGTTAATTTCAGTTGGTTACAATTTGTAACCGACTCATTACCCTCCTTTTTTAGACGGTTTTTTAGTACTTTCCAATAGTTGCGTGCAGTTTGATAGTCTGCGCTATCGGTAAGCACTGCCACAACATCGACAATAGAGAAGTACCACTTCTCCTCATTGCTGTCCCATGCAGTACGTACTTTGCGCTCCTCAAATAGCTGCAACGACTCCCGCTTTGTCATAATTACTCCTTTTTAGCTTTCATTGTGTGAACGGTAAAGTATGTCATTATTGCGATGTACATAACAAGGGCAACCCACTCTGCTGCATTTGATGCTGCCCAGTCAGCAGCAAAGAGCTCAACGCCAGCGAACTTAAGGATTGCAGAGACTACGCCCATAAGTGCGCCGCCGGCGATAAATCCTGATGCGATAAGTGTGCCGCGGTCAAAGCGAGCCTTGTTAAGCGCCTCGTCCTTTGAGCGAGTAGAGACAAACCAAGCGATTAGACCTCCCACAACAAGTGGAGCATTGAGTGACATAGGGATAAACATACCCAGTGAGAATGCGAGTGCAGGGACGCCAATCCAAGTGAGTACAAGGGCAAGAACTGCACCTGCGAAGTAGAGCACCCAAGGAGTCTGACCTCCCTCCATAAGAGGGCGGATAACTGCCGCCATAGCGTTTGCCTGCGGTGCTGCAAGGGCGTTCTCGCCAGTAAATCCGTAGGTCTTGTTAAGGATAATCATCACGCCCGCAACAGTAGCTGCTGAGACGATAGTGCCCAAGAACTTCCACTTCTCCTGAGTAGCAGGGGTAGTGCCGAGCCAGTAGCCAATCTTAAGGTCGGTAATAAAGCCTCCCGCCATAGAGAGGGCAGTACAAACAACACCGCCGATAATCAGCGCAGCGGTCATACCTATAGTGCCATTAAGACCGATAGATACAAGCACAAGAGAGCTAAGGATAAGTGTCATCAGTGTCATTCCCGATACAGGGTTGCTACCAACAATAGCGATTGCGTTTGCAGCCACAGTGGTAAAGAGGAAGGCGATAACAAAGACAATGAGCAGTGCCACTACGGTCTGCAGCCAGTTTCCAAGCACTCCAAACTGGAAGAATACGAGTGTTGCCACAAGTGTAGCGATGATAATTGTAAGGATTGTCTTCATCGCAATATCCTTATCTGTACGAGCAACTGCCGTAGCACCCTTCTTGCCACCCAGTTCATTTACGGCAAGCTTTGCCGCATCCTTAATAATGCCCGCCTGACGGATAATGCCGATAAGACCCGCCATAGCGATGCCTCCGATGCCGATAGGGCGACCATATGCCATAAATAGGTCGTTAGCGGTCATTGTCGCAGCCTCGGCAGACGCATAACCAACAAGTGGAACGATAACAAACCAGACAAGGCAGCTACCTGCAGTGATAATCACGGCGTACTTGAGTCCGATGATATAACCCAGACCGAGCAGTGTTGCGCCAGTGTTGAGCGAGAACTCAACCTTGAACTTATCTGCAACAGCAACGCCCCAAGCCATCATCTTTGTAGAGATACTCTCTGCCCATGCACCGAAGGTCGATACGGCAAAGTCATACAAACCTCCAATAAGACCCGCAAGTGCAAGAACGATGGTCTGCTTGCCTCCCTTCTCGCCCGATACGAGCACCTCGGTTGTGGCTGTAGCCTCTGGGAATGGGTACTTGCCGTGCATCTGCTTTACAAAGTACTTGCGGAATGGTATGAGCAGCACAATACCCAGTATACCACCAAGTAGTGAAGAGAGGAACACCTGATAGAAGTGAGCCTCAAGACCGAGGATGTAGAGCGCCGGCAGGGTAAAGATAGCACCTGCAACAATAACGCCCGATGTAGCGCCGATGCTCTGGATAATTACGTTCTGACCCAGCATGCTCTTACCCTTGTGGAGCCCTCCAAGACCCACAGCGATAATAGCGATAGGAATTGCCGCCTCAAAGACTTGTCCGACCTTAAGACCAAGAAATGCCGCTGCGGCAGAGAAGATTATCGCCATAATAATACCCATAGTCACCGAGTATGGCGTAGCCTCGGCAGGAACTGTGTCAGCCGACATAATTGGCTGATACTCTTCGCCCTCCTTAAGTTCACGGTAGGCGTTCTCTGGTAATGATGTTTTTTTCATACTATTTTTTATTTGATTCTATATATTGCTACACTAATAGGTTTCATAGTAAAGGTGTGCGCAGTCTTGCCTGTCTTGCACTTTGCAAGGGCGCGGTTGTTGCCGTATATCCACTCAGCCTTTTTGCCCATAGCTGGGATAGAGCCGCTAACGGTGCGGTCGGCAGGGTTGAAGACAACAACATACTGCTCAGAGCCAAGCGTGCGGGCGTAAATCATAGGGTATGGGTTATCCATATCGCCAACATACTTCCACTCGCCCTCTACACCAAGTGCTGGGGTAACTTTACGCAGGGCGAGCAGCTCTTTGACGTAGGTCAGTACTGAATTAGGGTCAGTAAGCTGCTCCGCGACATTCGGGAATTGCGGTGCATTATCTACAGGTAGGTACAACTTTGCAGGGTCGGCAGTAGAGAAGCCGGCATTTTCCTCAGTGCTCCACTGCATAGGGGTGCGGCAGACAGAGCGGTTACGCGATGAGAGGCTACCCTCCTTAGCGGGTGCATACTCAAGGTTGCGCATGCCTATCTCCTCGCCATAGTATACAATAGGAGGTGTTGGCAGGGTGAGGAAGAGGGTTATTGCAACCTTCTGCTCCTCGGCAGAGGTGCGGTTCATACGAGTGAGTCGCCAGATGTCGTGGCTATTTGTCGGCATTGAGGCGTAGCCACCTATGCGGCGGTAGGTGTTATAAATCTCGGTATACTGCTCCATAGCTGCTCGCACCTGACCCGCGCCCTTGCGGTTGAAGTAGCAGAGAGTCGGCGCCATCTTATCTGTCGTCTCGCAGACAAGTGGACGGTAGACCTTGCCACCTATGCCGTTGTGTATCAGCAGGTCAATATTAAATCCTGCCGAGAGTGACTGCTCTGGATTTGACCACTCCGAGAGCATAATATTCTCTGGATAGGCTGCATTGTACCACTCAAAAATCTCGTTCCACAGTCGGCGCACACCGTCACGGTTTTTATTGTCGCTCTTCACGAGCGACTGCGCCATATCTACTCTAAAGCCATCGGCTCCCATATCGCACCAGAAGGCGATAATTTTCTTCAGCTCCGCGCGCACAGCTGTAGGACCTGGGGCGTCGTAGCCCTGCTCCCAGTGGTGGTTTGGCTTAGGGTTGTAGTAGCCGTAGTTTAGAGCTGGCTGAATCTCAAAGAAGTTGCGGATGTAGTATCCATCGCGCGGATAGTTGTTATTCACAAACTTAGGTCCAGGCTTCTTATAGTTCTTACCAACGGTCCAGATATAGTAGTCCGAGTAGGCGTTCTTCTCCGCCTTGCAAGACTCCTTAAACCAAGGGTGCTTGTTTGATGTATGTCCCGCAACAAGGTCAAGTAGCACCTTAATACCCTTGCTATGCGCCGTATCTATCAGGGTCTTTAGGTCGTCATTTGTACCGAAGCGAGGGTCTACTTTGTAGAAGTCTATAATGTCGTAACCTCCATCCTGCCAAGCACTTGCAAAGCAAGGGGACATCCAGATGCAGTTAAATCCGCAGTCGCGGATATAGTCAAGGCGCGAGGTTATACCCTTTAGGTCGCCAATACCGTTACCGTCAGAGTCCATATAGGATGATGGGTAGATGTGGTAGATAACAGCATCTTTAAGCCACTCGGGTTGATGTTTTGCTGTGGCTGTAGTAGATAGCCCCAGCAGTAGTGTTAGTGCAATCAGTACTTTTTTCATAGACAATCTATAAGTTTTTCAAGGGCAATGCCGCGAGAGCCCTTAAGTAATATTGTTCTGTTTGACACTCTGCTCTGCTTGATATACTCGGCAGTCTCTGCACTGTTTTTGAAGCAGATTGCATCAATGGCAAGGCTATGAGCCGCTTTGCGGAAGTTTTCGCCCACAAGAACTATCTCTACACCCCCAATACTTGCAGCTAACTCAAGAATGCGACAGTGCTCCTGATGGCTCCACTGACCAAGCTCAAGCATATCGCCAAGAATCAGCAACTTAGCACCCTCTTTGGAGGCTATGTTGGCTATCGCCACCTCCATACTTGAAGGGTTGGCGTTGTAGCAATCTATAATTAGGCGGTTACCAAGCGGAGTACTCTGCTCCTGTGAGCGGTTGTTGTCGGGGATGTAGCTCTCAATAGCCGAAGCAATGCGCTCTTGTTCGACGTTAAAGTAGCGACCTACTGCCACTGCAGCGGCGATGTTACGACTGTTGTACTCGCCCGACAGATTACTCTTGTAACCCTCTGAAAGTGAGTATGAGTATGGCTCTACGGCAAGATTGATCCTAACGGCAGCCATAAGTGTCAGAATCTCATCCTCCTGAGCCACAAATGCCCTGCCCCCATTTTCTGCAAGGTAGTCATACAACTCACCCTTGCCCTTGATAATGCCCTCTCTACCTCCAAAGCCCTCAAGGTGGGCGTTGCCAATGTTGGTGATAATGCCATAATTTGGCTGACAGATAGCGCATAGGGCTGCAATCTCACCCTGCGCACTTGCACCCATCTCCACAACGCCAAACTCAATAGTGCTATCCATCGCAAGTAGAGTCAGTGGCACGCCAATATGGTTATTTAGATTGCCATGGGTGGCGTAGAGAGTAAATCGCTCGGCAAGAACACGACTTGTAAGCTCTTTGGTTGTTGTCTTGCCATTGCTGCCAACAATGCCGATAATGGGTATCTGCAGTTGGCGACGATGATGAGCCGCTAACGCCTGAAGCGTAGCAAGGGTATGATCTACAACTACCACTCTATCTCTGTATTGAGCAGGAAAATCCTCTGAAAGAGAGTCCACAACAGCGTATGCAGCACCAGCCTCAAGCGCCATAGCGGCATAGAGGTTTCCGTTAAAATTTGCGCCACGCAGAGCCACAAACATATTGCCAGTAGCAACCTTGCGCGAGTCGGTTGTAACTCCGCTGCACTGCTCAAAGAGGGCGTATAACTTATTGATATTCATTAGCAGAACTTATCTCCTTGGTTATACTTCACTTCGTCAATGTATTTCTTGATATTCTGCTCCTCCGAGCGAGGGCAGATAAGAAGCACATCGGGGGTATCAACGACAATATAGTCGCGCAGACCAGCAATAACCGCCACCTTATCCTTCGGCAGAGAGATAAAGCTATTGCGAGTGTCGTATGTATAACACCCCTCTGCTGGCTTTACATTGGCATATTTGTCCTTGCGAGAGTGCTGATAGAGTGACCCCCATGTGCCAATATCGCTCCAGCCAAAGTCGCCACTATGCACAAAGACATTATCTGCATGCTCCATAACGCCGTAGTCAATAGATATGGCGCGACATTGCGCAAATACGCCTGCAATAGCCTCAGCCTCAGTATCTTTACCATACTGGTCAGCAATGCCGTTAAAGAGGGCGTACATATCGGGCAGATGGCGCTCTATGGCGCTGAGAATAGTGTCGGTTTTCCAGATAAAGATGCCCGAATTCCACAAAAATTCGCCACTGCGCAAAAATGCCTGTGCAACCTCAAGGTTCGGCTTCTCGGTAAAGCACTTGACGGCAGAGATTGTATCACTATTGCTACGCTGGATATATCCATAGCCAGTCTCTGGGCGGGTAGGGTTGATGCCGATAGTCATCAGTGCATTGTGGTTATCCAAAAACTCTACACAGTTTGAGATAGTCTGGCTAAAAAGCTCCTCATTTGCCACATAGTGGTCAGATGGGGTGACGATCATCAGTGAGTCTGAACACTTGCTCTTTAGGTAAGAGGCTGCATAACAGATACATGGAGCGGTATTGCGACCCACAGGCTCACAGAGTATCTGCTCTGGTGTAAGCTCTGGCAGGTGCTCTAAGACAAGGCTCTTATAGTTCTGATTTGTCACTACAAGAAAGTTCTCAGCAGGGATAGTTTTATTAAAACGCTCAAAGGTCATGCGGATAAAGGACTTGCCAGTGCCAAGAATATCCAAAAACTGCTTTGGCATACTCTTTCGGCTCTTAGGCCAGAAGCGAGTACCTACTCCGCCAGCCATGATTACGCAATAAATCTCTCTTTTTTGACTCATAACTACCTCTATTTTTGTGTTGATTGTACAAAGATAAAAATATTTTGTAACTTTGTCGGGTTAAAAGCAGTGAAAAATGAAAATAAAGTTGTTTACAGTTCCAAATATGATAACCTTGGGCAATCTGCTCTGTGGTTGTTTGTCTATCGTCGCCTCGTTAGTGGTTGGGGATTTTAAGCTCGCGCTGATTTTTATTATCGCAAGTGCTGTGTGTGACTTCTTTGACGGCTTTACGGCACGTCTGCTGCGCCAGTATTCAGATATTGGCGTGCAACTTGACTCTCTTGCCGATATGGTGTCGTTTGGCGTCGCCCCTTCGGCAATGATGTTTGCCTTTGCCCTTGATGCCCCTACGCTCTTTGAACTTAATGATGTGGTGGCGCATATAATTGTCTACGTGCCATTTATTATGGCGGCATTCTCGGCTCTGCGCCTTGCAAAGTTCAATATTGACGATAGCCAGCATGAGACCTTTGAGGGTCTGCCAACACCTGCAAATGCCCTCTTCTGCGCTTCGTTTGTCTATGCGGCTCTATACAGCGGTAAGGTTGTTGAGGTGGAGTGGATAGCTCTTATCTCTGTGGTTATGGCAGCTCTGCTTGTCAGCCCAATACGTATGTTCTCGTTTAAGCTCAAGAGCTTTGGCTGGAGCAAGAATAAGAGCCTCTATATCTTCTTGGCACTGTCACTTGTGGCGCTTTTGACACTGGGAGTATACTCTGTGCCGACAATTATCGTTCTATATATTGTAATATCAACTATAGGTTGGTTGTTTTGTAAGAAATAATGCAGTTAAAACGCTACATATCAATATTTTTGACGCTTCTGCTTCTGCTTTGCGGCGGTACAGCCTCGGCGCAGCTTGATGCCAGTGCGCTTATGCGTGGTCAGCGTAATGCTGCTCGTGGTGGTAACTCGCTATCTGGCATGCAGAATGGACTTGGAGGTCTGGGTACAGACCCCAATGGTATGGGCATGGAGGGGGAGAATGGCGAAGGTCAGCCTGGGGAGCAGCAGGACTCAACCAAAAAGGAGAAAAAGCCTCGCAAACCTCTGGAGTCCTACTTCTTCAACGACTCAATTCGTGCGCTGAGGAACTTCCAGTGGACAGTAGACCGCAATACCAACAAGGTTAAGATTGCACCTATAGATACTACGCTTGCACTCTGGCGTTTAGATTATCCACACTATCACAAACGCCTGGGTAACAACTCAGTAGGTGGTCTGGGTCAGGCTTCGCAGGAGGTGAACTACTTTGAGCGTAACACCTCACGCGAGTTTACCTTTGCCCGCCCGTATGAGGCGTATGCATATAGCCTTGACAATGTGCCATTTTACAACATGAAGCATCCATATATCTGGATGACATACCTTGAGTCTGGTCAGAAGCGTTATCGTGAGGAGCACTTTGAGATTACCGCCTCGCAGAATATAAACCCTTCAACATCCTTCTCGGTAAACTATAAGGCTCGTGGTGCAAGGGGTAAGTATGACCGCTCAAGGATTAAGAATCAGAATATTGCAACCACTTTTGCCCATACTGGTAAGCGATACTCTATCCATGCCGCCTTTATGCACAACCATATAGACCAGCAGGAGAGCGGTGGCGTTGTTGGTGAGTGGGCAATTACCGATACCGTCTTTGAGATGCCGTCTGGAGTGCCTATGCGCCTTGCGGCAGCCGAGGCAAATAACCTCTATCGCAATACATCTTTCTTTGTCAAGCAGTCTATAGGTATTCCGCTGCAACGAATGACCGAGAAGGACTTCTCAATGGCTGAACTCTCGGCTGTATATATCGGTCACCTCTTTGAGTACAACTCGTGGAGTAAGGTCTATACCGATAAGTATGCTACCTATACTGACGAGCGCTACGAGCGTAACGAGAATGGAACATTTAAGTCCCATACAGACACCTATTACAAGGAGTGGTTGCTCAACCCTGATAATACGCGCGACTCACTTGCCGAGAGAATAATCACTAATCGCCTCTTTGTGCAGGCGCAGCCGTGGGATAGAAATGGCGTTGTGGGAACTATTGACGGTGGTGTGGGAATAGATTTGCACACCTACTCTCAGTTTGCACTAACAGACTATCTGTCAGGTAAATATGAGCGTGTAAAAAAGACCGCCTGGTTTGCTTATGCCGGTATAGATGGTAAAATCCGTAAGTATGTAGACTGGGGAGCTTCGTTCAAACTCTACCCTTCGGGCTATCGCGGTGGCGATTTTGACCTTCGCGCCCATGCCGCCTTTACAGCCTTTATCAAGGGCAAACCATTCACCCTTTCGGGCGAGTTTTCGCAGAGTTCCTCTTCGGCGGGATATTGGATGGACCACTGGCTCTCTAACCACTATATGTGGCAGAATAACTTTGGCAAGGAGAATGAGACGCGGTTTAATGTCGCCTTTACCGTTCCCGACCACGGCATTGAGCTTGGCTTTTGGCAGAGCGTGGTGACCGATAAGATATATTACGGCGCTGATTGTAAGCCGGCGCAGTATGATGGTGCGGTGAGCCTAACCAGTATATATGCGCAGAAAGACTTTAATATCAAGGGTTTACACCTTAATCATCGCGTGCTTGTGCAGATGAGTACCAATAACGAGGTGGTCCCTGTGCCGCTTGTCTCGGCATTTCTGTCGTACTATTATGAATTTTGGGTTAAGCGCGATGTGTTGCGTGTGCAGATAGGTTTAGACGGTAGATTTAACACCTCCTACTACGCTCAAGGCTATAACCCAGCGCTGTCGGTATTCTATAACCAGCGAGAGGTGGAGGTTGGAAACTATCCATACGTTGATGCCTTTGTCTCTGCAAAGTGGAAGAGAATGCGTATATTGTTTAAGTATCAGCACCTTAATAAGGGACTGTTCGGTAATGGTGAGGCGTTCCAAATTGCCCGATACCCTCTCAATCCAGGAATGTTTAAGCTCGGAATCTCATGGGCATTCTACGACTAATAGCTAAACACTACCATATTATATATATCGCCGTAGTTATTGTCGCTATGGCTCTGATGCCACTATTCTCGCGTGGCAAGGTCTTTAATGTCGTTGAGCCAGAGCCTGAGAAGCTCCTTGTAGAGGGCGAGTATCTAATCTCTCCGTATGACCATATTTTTCGTCGCGTCTGCCGCCGCCATAATGTCGATTGGCTGCTTATGAGCGCTATAGCACACCACGAATCTCGCTTTCGCGCCGAGGTCATCTCTCCACGTGGCGCAGTGGGGCTGATGCAGGTTATGCCACATATCGCCCGCCACTGGGATGTGACCGCTGAGGAGCTCTTGGACCCCGCAATAAATATAGATGTGGCATGCCGACTCTATAAGTCGATGCTAAAACAGCTACGCACCCCTAAATCGGCAGATGAATTTGATAGAATGGCTTTTGCCGTGGCAAGTTATAACTGTGGCGCCTCCAGAGTTATAGATGCCCGCAATCTTGCGGAGTACTACGACGAACCTAAGTATGAGTGGACTACAGTCTCTGACTATATGTTGCTGCTGAGCGATGAGGAGTTCTATAACCACGAAGCTGTTAATGGCGGCGAGTTCAAAGAGCCCCACATAACTATCTCCTACACAAATAAGGTACTTAATACCTACTCCCGCTTCAAACGCCTACAATCATCGCTACCTAATAGTTAGGGCTATTAGCCATTAGCCGTTAGCCGTTGGCTTGCCTTCGGCAGGCTAACGCAGAATAGAGAATTTAAGGAGGTTAGGGAAGTTAAAGAATTTAGTGACGGAACTTCGTCTGTGTGTTTATTCGGATTTAGGTTGCTGCCGCAAGGCAGTGAAATGAAAAATAGACCTTTCAGGTCAAGCTTGCTTGAAAACTGAATAAGGTCTATTTTTTGTTTCAATAACTCGCAGAGTTACCCTAAATCCGCATCAGCATGGAAGAGAAACGAAGTTTCTCAAAAAGTTTTTGCACGCCCTGCTTTTTTCAAAAAGCGGGCAGTACTGCGTAGCCACACTGCGTAGCCTACTCAATCTCCCAGTCGTAGCCGTCTTTGCGGTCTTTGACGCGGATACCGATAGCGGTGAGTTGGTCGCGGATTTGGTCTGAGAGTGCCCAGTTTTTATTTGCCTTAGCCTCAAGGCGCATATCGAGGAGCATTTCAACAAGTGGTGTAACCATATCCTTACCACCTGAAGCGGCTGCTTTCTCGTCTTTCAGTCCGAGGATGTCGTAGACCCAGCGGTTTACGGTAGCCTTAAGTGTATCAAGGTCCTCGGCTGTTGCGGTATGGCTGCCATCGGTAAGTGAGTTGAATATCTTGACGTAGTCAAACAGTGCGGAGATAACCATTGGAGAGTTCAAATCGTCTGCCATAGCTGCCTCACAGCGCTCATTAAGCTCTGCGGCGTTGAATGTTGATGTAGCCGCTGGCTTAGCCTTATTAAGTGCCTCAATACCCTTCATAAGGCGGTCAAGACCCTTCTCGGCAGCCTGAAGAGCGTCGTTAGAGAAGTCAAGGGTTGAGCGGTAGTGCGCCTGCAGGATAAAGAAGCGTACGGTCATTGGGCTATATGCCTGCTCAAGGGCTGGATGCTCTCCGTTGAACATCTGCTCAAGGGTGATAAAGTTGTTGTACGACTTACCCATCTTCTTGCCGTTGATGGTAATCATATTATTATGCACCCAGTAGCGAGCAGAGTCGTGACCCAGCGCGGCTGTAGACTGTGCAATCTCGCACTCGTGGTGTGGGAACATAAGGTCCATACCGCCACCGTGAATGTCAAACTTCTCGCCTAAGTACTTAGTACTCATTGCTGAGCACTCCATATGCCAACCAGGGAAGCCGTCGCTCCAAGGGCTCTTCCAGCGCATAATGTGCTCTGGCGATGCCTTCTTCCAGAGCGCAAAGTCGTATGAGTGGCGCTTGTCGCTCTGTCCATCAAGGGTGCGGGTGTCGGTTACGATATCGTCAAGGTTACGACCTGACAGGCAGCCGTAGTTGTACTTCTCGTTATACTTCTCAACATCAAAGTATATAGAACCATTAGACTCGTAGGCAAGACCCTGATTAAGGATGCGCTCCACGAAGTCTATCTGCTCCATAATATGTCCCGAAGCGTGTGGCTCAATAGATGGGCTGAGCACGCCAAGCATATCCATATACTTGTGGTAACGCTCTGTGTAGTAGTGCGCTACCTCCATAGGCTCAAGCTGCTCAAGGCGAGCCTTCTTTGCGATTTTATCCTCGCCCTCGTCGGCATCATGCTCAAGGTGACCCACGTCAGTGATGTTGCGTACATAGCGCACTTTGTATCCCTCTGCTTTAAGGTAGCGGAACAGAAGGTCAAAGGTAATTGCTGGGCGGGTATGTCCCAAGTGTGGATCGCCATAGACTGTAGGTCCGCAGACATACATACCTACACGACCTGGATGGATAGTCTCAAACGCCTCCTTGCGGCGTGTGAGGGTGTTGTAGAGTGTTAGTGTCGGTTTCATATTGTTACTGTTTACTATTTTCGGTTGTTGTGTCAGCATCTGGATTCATAAGGTCTTCATCTGTAAGTCCAAACGCCTCGCGGTAGTAGTCGTTAAAGCTGCGTACTACATCCTTACGGTCGGCAAGACCTGCAAGGTAGTAGAGTTCTGATAGCTCGCCAAGCTTCTCGTCAATAATATCTGTCACAAGGTCGCCATAGAAGCCCTCAAACTGTATGTAGTACTCAATATAACCTATCAGAGTGTCGGCATATGCCATCAGCAGATTGTCGCCCTTCTCGTCAGCACCAAGAGAGTAGTATCCCTCAAGGAATGGATAGGTGTTCTCCATTGTAAAGCGCACCTGAGAGATTGGCAGCACCTCAAGACCGCGGTCAAGTAGCTCCTCAGCCTTGTCATACTGCTCCTTGAGAATGTACTGCTTAGCCACGCGGGCAAATGCCTCACGAGTGCGTGCCACCATGATGTTGTGCTGCATAAAGGAGTCTACATAGACCTTCGGGTTGCTTACACCGCCATAGCTTGTCTTGTTCATCAGCACATCGTAGGCGTAATCAGCATCTACACGACCCACCTCCCAGCTATCCTGCAGAGGGGTAAGAATCGGCACGAAGCGGTATGCATATCCGTCAAACTGGAGGTAGTCCACAAGCCCAAAGGCGTTGAGCATATATGCCTGAGTGAAGTATATAGGTCGCTTCCAGTCAAAGTTGGCGAACATATCGAGCAACATAAGCTCCGAGCGGGAGAGTGAACTCTTCTTGAGGTTTATGTAGACCGTATCTACCATAAGGTCGCGGTCTGACTCCTTGACAATGCCAGAGGCTATAGCTGCATCCTTATCCACTGGCAGGGCAATCTGCTTTGTAGGGATAAAATCTACAGGCTCACCCATGCCTATGTCGTACTTTGTGCGGGAGTCGTTGCTGCGGATAAACTCCATAACCTCCTTAGCATCTACGGCACGCTCAAGTTTGTCAATTACTGGTATCCAGTCATTTACAAAGGTGTACTTCTCGCGCGGCAACGAGAATGGAATGCCGTCAGCATCGTTAGCCTTACACTTCATCTCGTCTACATACCACTCGCCATCAAGGTAGCTGCTGTTCATTATGCGCACATCGGTACGCACGCCATCTACCTCCTGCGCAAACCAGAGCGGGAAGGTGTCGTTGTCTCCATAATTGACAATGATCGGACTCACACCCTCTTTTTGAATAATAGAGTTGAGGTAGTTATGTCCCGTATCGCGTGCCCATGTTCTGCCTGAGCGGTCATGGTCGTCCCAGTTCTCGGCGCAGAGAATTCCTGGCACTACGGCGGCGATAGCTGTGGCAAGAGCCGCTGCAGCAACCTCATTGCGCTTCAAAAGCTTGCTCAGAGCGTCGTATATAGCCAGCACACCAAGACCAATCCACATACTGAAGGCGTAGAAGGAGCCAGCATAGACGTAATCTCGCTCACGCACCTCACCTGGGGAGGAGTTGAAGTAGACCACAAGGGCTATACCCATCATAATGAAGAGCCACATAACGATAGTAAAGCCTCGCTTGTCGCGGTTGAGCTGGTAGATAAGTCCCACAAGACCGAGGATAAATGGCAGGAAGTAGTAGGTGTTCCTTGCGCGGTTATTCTCCATCTCTGCTGGCAGATTATCCTGCGGACCGAGGTATAGCTCATCTATAAAGTCGATACCTGAGAGCCAGTTTCCATGTGTTAGGGTTACACCCTCAGCCTGAATATCGTCCTGACGACCCACGAAGTTCCAAAGGAAGTAGCGCCAGTACATATAGTTGAGCTGGTAGGAGAAGAAGTAGTGCAGATTCTCCATAAATGTAGGCTCAATGATTGTCTGCGTCTCATATCCATCGTGATAGCGTACAGCCTTACCGTAGTCCATAACTGTCTGGCGCAGAGGTCGTCCGCTCTCATCGCGTACAAGCTCGCCATTCTCGTCACGCACAAAGTCCTCCTTTGTACGATATGCCGCCCAAGGCTTATAGTCGTGCTCCTTCTTCAGGTAGTTCCACATACGTGGGAACAGGTGCATAAAGCGGTCTGGGTAGACATACTTATCTACCGTTGTCAGACAATCGTACTGCTCCGTTGCAGGGTTATAGTTGTAGACCGTCTTCTCAGTATAACTCTCAATAGGTGCAGCATACGAAGCTCCATAAATCAGCGGACGGTTGCCATACTGGTCGCGGTTAAGCACAGAGAGCAACGCGGCAGGGTTGTTCGGATTGTTGGAGTTCATCGGCGGATTGGCAAGTGCGCGGATAGTGACCGATGCGTATGACGAGAAGCCGAGCATAATCATCGTCACGCATACGGCAATCATATTCCACACTCTATACCCGCGCTTGTGGGTGAAGTAGACCGCCCAGCCAAGAGCCACAAACATCAGCAGCACAAAGACCACAATACCAGTGTTTACAGGCAGCCCCAGACTGTTTACAAACCATATATCCACGTGCATACCGATAAGAACAGTATACGGGATGATTATTCCATTGATAGCCAACAGTATAGCGCCAGCAATAAGGGTGGCATAGATAAGTCCCTTCCACGTCACTGCCTTGGTGGTGCGGAAGTAGTAGATAAACACCAACGCAGGGATTGTGAGCAGGTTAAGAATATGCACGCCAATGCTCAGTCCCATAAGGTAGGCAATAAGGATTATCCAGCGCCACGAGTGGCTACTCTCAGCCTCCTCTTCCCAGCGGAGCATCAGCCACACAACAAGTGCCGTAAACATTGACGAGAGGGCGTACACCTCACCCTCCACTGCCGAAAACCAGAAGGTGTCAGTAAAGGTGTAGGCAAGAGCACCAATAGCACCTGCACCTAATACGGCGTAAGCCTTAGCCTCTGTAAGAGTTTGATTGCCACGAGTGTACAAACGGCGGGCAATATGCGTAATAGTCCAAAAGAGGAAGAGAATACAGAATGCACTTGCAAGGGCATTCATGCCATTAACCATGTGAGGCACATAGTAAGGCGATGGTGCAAGCATTGTTGCTATGCGAGCAAGAAGCATAAACAGCGGTGCTCCAGGGGGATGTCCCACCTCCAACTTGTACGATGTAGCCACAAACTCCGAGCAGTCCCAAAGGCTTGAAGATGGCTCTATTGTAAGCAGATAGACCAATGCTGCCACGGCAAATACGCCCCAGCCAGTCCACCTATTTAACTTGTTAAATCTCAGTAAATCCATAGTTATCCAAAATATCGTACAAAGATAGTAAAATTTTACGGCTTCACAAATTTCAAACCTTTTCTTTCAGAAAGGCGACTTTTTTGTGACAAAAAAACGAAAAAGGGAGTGTCTAACAAGTTTTTTAGACACTCCCTTTTCGTTAGAAGTTGTATAACAAGAGGGATTTCAAGGCTTGCGTAGCCCGAAAAACCGCAGCATACTAAAACGTATGTGAGGATTTTGAGGGCAAGCGTAACGCAGAAATCTACTTGTTAGACAGCTTCTAATACTACCCCCACCCTGGGGTGTTGCTATCGCTCAAGGGTGATAAAACTGAATGGATAGCAAAACTCCTCGCCCGAAGCAAACTCCTCCTTTTGGGTCTGGTGCCAGATGTTGTAATCTATCTCAGGGAACGATGTATCTCCTTGATAATCACGCTCTACAACAGTGAGGTATATGCGATGTGCAAGCGGCAACGCTTGAGCGTAAATCTGAGCGCCGCCGATGATAAATATCTCCTCCTGAGGGTCAAAAAGTGCTATCGCCTCCTCAAGGGAGTGAGCCATTGTGCAGCCCTCAATTTTTAGCTCTGTGTCGCGCGTAATTACCACATTTGTGCGCTTAGGCAGTGGGCGACCGATGCTGTCGTAGGTCTTGCGACCCATAATTACTGGGTGACCAGATGTGAGCGTACGGAAGTGGACCATATCCTCGCGGATATGCCACAGAAGGGAGTTCTTGTCGCCAATTACACCATTTTTTGCGACTGCTACAATAATGTTAATCATTAGAATGACATTGGGGCTTTAATGGTTGGATATGGGTCGTAATCCTCTAGCGTAAAGTCCTCATACTTAAAGTCAAAGAGGGACTTAACCTCTGGATTGAGGCGCATCTTTGGCAGTGGTCGCGGCGTGCGTGTAAGCTGCTCGGCAGCCTGCTCAAGGTGATTCAAATAGAGGTGAGTATCGCCAAGAGTATGTATAAACTCGCCTGGCTCAAGGTCGCACACCTGCGCAATCATCATCGTAAGCAGGGCGTATGAGGCGATATTAAACGGCACGCCGAGGAAGGTATCTGCGCTACGCTGGTAGAGCATGCACGAGAGCTTACCATTAGCCACATAAAACTGGAACAGTACATGGCAAGGTGGCAGAGCCATACCCTCAATGTCGGCAACATTCCACGCAGAGACAATCATTCGGCGTGAGTCGGGGTTTTTCTTAATAGTCTCCACAACCTGGCTAATCTGGTCTATAGTTGTGCCGTCAGCGCATCCCCAGCTCCTCCACTGGCAACCATATACGCGGTTAAGGTCGCCGAAAGTATAACCCTCAATAGGCGAAACAACGCCACTCTGTGCCGCCTCAAGGAAGGTCGGCATATCTACTGGTAACACTCCATTCTTTACGCAGAGGTTGTTGTAGTGGCGAAAGGCGTCGTTGTCCCAAATATGCACTCCGTTGTCCACAAGGTACTTAATGTTTGTGTCGCCCTTGAGAAACCATAGTAGCTCATGGATAATACCCTTAAGAAAGACCTTCTTTGTTGTCAGCAGCGGAAAGCCCTCGCTCAAATCAAAGCGCATCTGATGTCCAAAGACGCTCTTTGTGCCAGTGCCAGTGCGGTCGCTCTTGACCACACCTTGAGTCATTATGCGGTTGAGAAGGTCGTGATATTGTCTCATAACTACTTGTTTTTTAGGTTAATAGCGCCGTTATCGTCAAGCTCTGCCCATGAACAACTCTCAGCCCAGTTGCCAAGGAATGTAATGTTGTCTATCTGGTGCGGGATATGTATGTGACCAAAGATAAAGTGGTCCACCTCCGCCTCTTTGTAACCCTTTGCGTACTCAATCAGTGGGTTGAGGTATCGCAAATCTGTCTGCGCCTTGTGCGCCTTGCGAGAGGAGCCGCTCCACCACTGCCCAAAGCGTAGGAATAGGTCGGGGTGGATAATCCACGAGGCGATAACCCTAAGGCACTTAGAGCGGAAGATGGCGTTGATAAGTTTGAGCATCGGCTGACCCTTGATATTGGTGTTGTCGCCGTGGGAAACGAAGAGTTTTTTACCCTTCAGAGTGAATATTTGAGGCTTTGTATAGAGCTCAATTCCGCACTCGGTAGTTAGATAGTCGCCCACCCACATGTCGTGGTTGCCCGTAAGCATAACCACTCTAACACCGCTATCAGCAAGCTCGGCGAGCTTAGCGAGCGTACGCACAAAACCCTTTGGCACAACGCGGTTATACTCAAACCAGAAGTCAAAGACATCGCCGACAAGGAATAGAGCCTCAGCAGTGGGTTTGATACCCTCTAACCACTGCACAAAGCGCCTCTCGGTGCTCTTTTGTGTAGCGCTATCGCCACTGCCAAGATGTATGTCGGACGCAAAATATATCATTGACTGCCGAAGCTGTTAGAGAATCTTCTTAAGCTGCTCTTCAAGTGCATCGCTATAGATATTCTTGCCTACAATATGACCGTCACGGTCAATGAGGTAGTTTGACGGTAGCGAGCGAACATTGTACACACCCATAATTGGCGAAGCCTGACCGCGGAAGTCACAGACAGAGACCCATGGGAGCTTCTGCTCCTGCACTGCCTTAATCCATGTAGCCTTTGAGGTGTCAAAAGAGACCTGATATACGCGGAAACCATCAGCCTCATACTTCTCATAGATGCTCTTAAGGTCGGCATTGAGGGCGTTGCTATTACCCAACTCGGCGGCCCAGAAATCTACAAGGATAACATTTCCCTCAAGCTCCGAGAGCTTAACCTTGTTGCCAAACATATCATCAGCAACAATGTCTGGATAGTCGCGCTCCTCAATGGTGTTGAGCAGTGAGGTTTGAGCCTCCATACGTGCCACATCGTTTCGTAGAGTTACGACAAATGGAGAGGTTGGATACCTCTTGCTAACCGCATCGGCTACAGTGCGGAAGTAGATAAGGTCGCTCTCAGAGTTCACCAAATACTTCTCGTCAGGTAGACGCTGATAGAGGGCATATACAGCTGCAATAGTGCCTTTGTTCTTGATGATGAACGATATTTGGTTACGCTTAATCTCGCGCAACTTTGCAGTGTAGAGCTGAGCAATCTCAGCACGAGATGCCTCACCAGCCTCAGCGTATGCTGCAACCTTTGCGTTAAGCTCCTGCATGCCAGCAATATACTCGCGGTTAAACTCGCGCAACAGCTCCGACTCCTCAGAGCCACTTACAGTATAGTTTGCAAGCACAGAGCCCATAGAGCCGACAGTTAGTGTCTCACCAGCGGTAAGAAGCAACGGAATGCGCTCGTTGTTGTAGATGATGTTGTAGATTGATGGGGTCTGCGGTACATTCTTAACCACAAAACGATAAGAGCCATCTTTTGCAAGCTCTATAGAGTCAATTACAGTCTGACCAGCGGCGGTCATCTGCTCAAGGTAGACACTCTTGGCAGTAAGACCAAAGAACTTTCCGCTAATGCGAACATCTTTGTTGCTACAGCTGCAGCAGAGTATAGTTGCACAAAGCAGTGCTAAAAAGGTATTCTTCATACAATTATCTGTTGTCAAATTAAATACAAAGATAGTAATTTTTTTCTAAAACGCGACTTTACCTGTTTGTATTGTGTGAATTTGTGTGGCGGTTGGTGGATTTTTGACGATTTTTCTGCTGTTGCTGCTGAGCCGCGCGACCTTTACCCTTAGACTGCATCTGCTTGGTCTTGTTTCGCTGAGGATGTGCTGAAAGGTGCTGTTTATAGTCACTTCGGATATTATTTAGTGACTGCTCGTCAATATCGATGCCGTAATCGGACATCTTTTTTATATCTTTTATGATAATCTCGTTATTTGGATGCTCAAGGTTGTACTCAAAGCTCTTAGCACGCATATAACGGGCAATATTATCTACTGTTGTTGCCACGCCACGCTTGTTTGGACAATCAATAAGGCTCTTGAGAATCTTGCCCACATACTTGCCGTAGTGCTTGAATGGAATGTAGCTCTGCGGATAGTTCAGTTTACGTGGCACAGGCTGCAGCTCCTCGCGCGATGGAAGTGGGTATGGACTATCCACATCTAACTGAAAATCAGACATTATGAATAGGTGGTCCCACAACTTGTGGGTAAAGTCGGCGGTATCTCTAAGTAGAGGATTTAGGTTGCCCATTACTGCGATAACAGCCTTAGCCTGACGTGTTCTTTCAACTCTATCCTCAATAAGGAGCAGAGAGTCTACCATCTCATGAATGTGCCTACCGTACTCTGGCAAATAGAGCTTGCGGCGAGTGTAATTGTAATTATGTCTCATAACTATTTGGGGTTATCCGATACTCTTTTTGGTCGTGGATAATATCCCATTTGAACTAAAATTGTTAATTGTAACCCCGCCCCTGAAGGGTGTGGGAGGTGTTGCGGATTACCAAAGTAATGCCTTAAATTTGATGCAAAAATAGTAAACTTTTAGACAATGACAAAACTTTTGGTATTAGAACATTCAAAAAGCGTGCGAAATAATCTGCGTGAGCGACTTGAATTTGAGGGCTACGTCACACAGACCGTTGAAAATAGTGCCGAGGCTGCCAAGGCTATTGAGCGCGGAGAGGTTGATATGCTTATTGTAGATGATGTAGAGTCGGTGCCTCAGGGGGATACTCCATTTATAGTTCTCTCGTCGGCAACCACTATAGACTCGGCAGTTGCGTCGTTTCGTCGCGGTGCTGTAGATTATATCACCAAACCGGTGGATATGAACCGTCTCTTAGGCTCTATACGTAGCTGCGTGGGCGATAGTAGTGCGGAGGCTCCATCCCAGACTCGCAAGAGCGGTAGGGTTAAAAAGGTCGTTGCGCCCTCTGTAGAGCCTATAGTTGGTCAGTCTGACGAGATTGTCCATGTTCGCCACCTGATTGATAAGGTAGCACCCTCGCAGGCACGTGTACTTATAACGGGCGAGAATGGTACGGGCAAGGAGCTTGTTGCTCGCTCTTTACACGCCAAAAGTGGTCGTGCTGATGCCCCATTTGTGGAGGTTAATTGCGCCGCGATACCCTCGGAGTTGATTGAAAGTGAGCTGTTTGGACATGAGCGTGGCGCATTTACCTCGGCAGTAAAACAACGCAAGGGTAAGTTTGAACAGGCAGATGGGGGAACGCTCTTTATGGATGAGGTGGGCGATATGTCGCTATCTGCACAAGCAAAGGTGCTGCGCGCACTGCAGGAGCGTAAAATCTCGCGCGTGGGTAGTGACCGCGATATAGATGTGGATGTGAGGGTTATCGCTGCAACAAATAAAAATCTGAGGGAGGAGATAGCCAAGGGGAACTTTCGTGAGGATTTGTACCATCGTCTGAGTGTTATAGTAATCAGTGTGCCACCTCTGCGTACTCGTCATAGTGACATCCCGATGCTTGTCAGCCACTTTATTACCAACATCTGCAACGAGTACAACATACCTCCAAAACCTATTGAATCGGAGGCTATAGAGGCGCTGACAAAGATGCGTTGGAGTGGTAATATCCGAGAGCTGAGAAATGTTATTGAGCGCCTAATTATCCTTTCAGGCGAGCGAATAACCTTGAGTGATATTAAGTTATATGTATAAAAAAATCCACCGTTTTGGTGGATTTTTTTCTTTATGCGTACAGTAAATTACTCTGCAGGTGCAGGAGCTGGAGCCTCCTTAGCGCAGTCTGGGCAGTTTGCGCACTCTGCAGCAGGGGCAGCAGCCTCAGCCTCAGCTGGGCAACCCTTGCACTCAGGAGCCTTCTCGCACTGCTCACATGCAGCTGGCTCGCAGCATGCGTTAGACTTCTTATTATTGTTACCTGCGCAGCTAACCATTGCAACAGCTGCAACCAATACTACCAGTGAAAGAATCTTCTTCATAATCTTGAAATTTTAGCGTTAAAAAAATAATTGTCACACAAAATTAAAGACTTTTTATCTTATATGCAAGAATTGTTGCATATTTTTTTAGATACTATTCTACTTAGATAGCTCACTTAGCGGAATACTCTCGCGCATGATAAATGCCTTTGGAAAGGATGGCTTTATCTTTTGCAGTAGTACCAGAGCCTCCTCTTGTGAGGTGCAGTTTCCCGCCGCCACTTTGAAGTATGGGTTGTCGTACGTCACATAAGTTCGCAGTTGAGGTAGGCGCACGGCAAGGGTGTCGCATGCGGCAAATGCCTCAGTACGTGCATTTTGCGAGTTGCTCATAAAGAGCATAATGCGGTAGCCGTTTACATTTGCATGCTCCTTTGCTGGCGTTGTGGCGATGATATTTGCGGCGTCAAGGTGTTCAGTAACCTTTACTGTAGAGTGTATTGTGGTTAGAGAATCTACCTTTACGGGATTTTCAAGGCGCTGCTTGAAGGTGTGGAGATTTTGTGCCGAAGTGACCGCAAAGAGGGTTAGGGCTGCTATGAAAATTATCTTCTTCATACTGTTATACTATTGGGCTGTATATCCTAATTTTTTGAGAATATCATTTGCTGAACTCTTCTCTATGGCGAAGCTCTTTTTGATACTCATCATCTCGACAGTGGCGTTGAGCGTAAGGTCTACATTGTCAAAATTCTTCTCGGAGAGTCGCAACACTAACGATAGAGCCTTGAGAGGGTTGTGAATATTTAGCTCTAAAGGAATGTCTATTGAGCTGATATTCTTCTTTGGAAGGGTTACGGGCGCCATAAGCGAGGCGTGCGCAGTAAGGGTGTTATCTACATAAATATCCCCCTCGGCAGTCTGAAGAGTTGGCTGATATGGGGTGTTGTTCTCAACGCGCAGAGTGATAACCCAGCCACCTGATATTGAGCCAGTAATGTTCTCAATGGATACAACGGAGATATTCTCCTGCATCTGATTTACAATCTTCTTTGGTGCGCAACTTGCCGCAATGAGGGCAACAAGTGTGATGATGATTATCTGTAATTTCTTCATATTTATACCTTTTGTGCAATGTATATCTGTGCAATGCCGAAGCTCTGGCTGCGGCGTGTAACATCTCTAAAGCCCGCCTTCTCAATTATCGCTGCGAAGTTGTCGGGATTTGGAAAACCATCCACCGAAGCGGGTAGATACTCGTATGCTGAGCGATTTTTGGAGATTAAACCGCCCACCCACGGCAGTATCTTGTGCGAATAGAATCGGTAGAGGCAGTTGATAAGTGGATTTGTGGGGTTTGAGAACTCTAAAATTACAAGGTGTCCCCCTGGGCGAATCAGGCGCTTTAGCTCGGCAAGACAAGCCTCTTTATTCTCAAAATTTCTAATTCCGAAGGCTATCGTTACAGCATCTACGCTCTCAGAGTCCAGAGCCAAATGTTCTGCATTCCCCTCCATAAGTGTTATACGTTCACTAAGACCCTGCTTGAGCACCTTCGTACGTGCCACCTCAAGCATCTCTGGCGATAGGTCTACGCCACAAACTGTTGAACCCTCAATTTTACGAGCCATAGCGATTGCAAGGTCGCCCGTGCCAGTTGCCACGTCAAGAATCTGTTTAGCGCCCAGCTTTCTAACTATACGCACTACGCGTCGTCGCCAAATTTTATCAATCGAGAGCGATAGTATATGGTTTAGTCGGTCGTATGTTGGGGCGATGTGGTCAAACATCTGCTTCACGCGCTCTGTTTTGGGTTGAACATTCTCCATACTCATGTTGTTATTCATATTTCACCGCCTCTGATGGTTTTATCTGCGCCACGATAGCCGTAACACCAAACAGTAGGGCGAGTATTGCCACTGCAAAGATAATATTTATTATTAGAATCTCCACCACCCCTATAGAAACGGGAACTTGTGATACAAAGTATGCCGAGGAGTCAAGTTTTATGACTCCAGTATATCTCTGCACCAAAATAAGGGCAACGGCTATGGCGTTTCCGATAGTCAGACCTATGGTGACAATCCTTGCAGCTTGATAGATGAAAATCTGACGTATAGAGCCGTTGTTCATGCCCAAACTCTTGAGGATGCCCACCATACGTGTGCGCTCAAAGAGCATAATGAGCAGGGCGGTAATCATATTGAAAAGCGCCACGATGAACATGATTACTATAATTACTGTGGCGTTGATGTCGTGGGTCTCAAGCCATGCAAAGATGTTTGAATATAGCTGCTCGGCACTAACTGAGGAGAGGTTTTCCGTTCCATCATAATCCTCAAAAAGGGCGAGGTTAATCTGCTCAGAGAGGGTGTAGTTATCAACACCATCGCTTGTGCGAATTTCATAACCCGACAGTGTGCCGCTCTGCCAGCCATTGATTCTCTGCACATTGCGAATATCTGTCAGGGCAATAGCTATAGGCATCTCTCCCATGGTGCGATATATGCCACTAACCTTAAAGAGTTCTCGCTTAGGGGGCTTGCCGTCACTTAGGGTCAGTAACTCAACCCTCTCGCCACTTTTGACCCCCAACTTCTGAGCCGTCTGCTGTGGAAGAAGTAGCTCTTTGTATCGCTGCTGCTCAATGCGTGGCGCTGAGCCTTCAACTATCGCCTCAATAATTGCACTCTTGCCCGTAAAGCTATCTATGCCCTTGATTACCAAGCCTGTGGCGTCACTCTGCGAGCGAACAACACAGCCGCGCATGGCGTAGGGAGATATGCTCTCAACACCCTCTAAAGAGTCAAAGATTGCAGTGAGGGAGCTATTTGGGGTTATAGGTCTAAACTCTGCGCCGTAGATAGTCGCCAAGTCTGTTACGACAATATCTGCCGCAAAGTCGCTTATAGATGCGCGAATCTGCTGGCGGAAGCCCGCCACTACAGCTATAGTGACCACCATGACAGCTATGCTGATAGCTACGGCAAGGGTAGCTATGCGCACCATCGTTTTTTGTGTGGATACGCTACTTTGGGCAGTTCGTCGGGCTATAAACAGAGGTAGATTCATCGTTGGGTGTTAATATAGCACTTTATCAACCTTCTCTACCCACGCCTTGAACCCCTCTAAAGCCTTGTCGCGCATAATGTTGATGCACGGAATTGAGCGCTCAGAGTAGTCAAGGGCAAGCTGGTCGTAGATAAAGGAGTCGTCAAAGTTTATGCTCTTAGCATCCTGCTTGGTGTTGCCATAAAATATCCTCTCCACCCCCGCCCAGTAGAGTGCGCTCAGACACATTGGACAAGGCTCGCAAGAGGAGTAGATGGTGCAACCAGTGAGCTTGAAGTTGCCAATCTTGGCGCATGCGGCACGTATGGCGCTCACCTCAGCATGTGCTGTAGGGTCACAATTTGCTGTAACTCTGTTGGTCCCAGTGGCAATGACCTCGCCATCACGAACAATAACTGCACCAAAAGGTCCACCGCCATTTGCAACATTGTCTATTGATAAATCAATAGCCATCTGCATGAACTTTTCGTCTTCGAATGTAAAATTAGTTCTATTCATAGTGCAAATTTACACAATTTTTCCTAACTTTGCGCGTATATTAGATGAATTAACAACAAAAAATATATGATTACAACACTTCTTCAATCGGGTTATTATGAGCAAGGGTCGTCGTGGTTGTCAAATTTGACCACCTCGGAGGCGTTTTTTATCATTATCATCGTTGCCGTTGCGGGCATGATTGTGCAGGCTCGCCTACGTTCTGTATTCAATAAGTATTCCAACGTCTTTCTGAGCAGCGGAATGAGTGGTGCAGAGGTGGCGGCTAAGATGTTGCGTGACCACAATATTCACGACGTTAAGATTACCCACACAAGTGGCATGCTCACTGACCACTATAACCCTGCAACTAAGACCGTAAATCTCTCAGATGCAGTCTATTCCAGTCGCTCCATTGCTGCAGCTGCTGTAGCTTGTCACGAGTGCGGACACGCTATTCAGCACGCTGAGGGGTATGCTCCACTACAGTTGCGCTCAGCCCTCGTGCCTATCGTCAATTTCTCTTCAAGCATCGCCCAGTTGGTCATTATCATAGGTCTTATTATGATGAGCATCTCAGGTAGCTCGCTACTCTGCTGGGTCGGCGTGGGCATGATTGCTATGTCGGCAATCTTCTCTATTGTGACTCTGCCAGTTGAGTACAATGCCTCGGATAGGGCGTTAGAGTGGTTAGAGGGCAGCCGCACTCTGCGTGCTGATGAGATGGAGGGGGCTAAGACCTCATTGCGCTGGGCTGCAAGAACTTATCTTGTTGCCGCACTCTCGGCAATAGCTTCGTTGCTTTACTACATTACACTTATAAATCGTAGAGACTAACTGATAATGAAACGCTTAACGACCTTTATTGCTCTGCTTGTTCTCTGTGTTGGAGTATGCTTTGCAGAGAAGCGACCAAAGTATATCTTTATGTTTATTGGCGATGGTTTGGGTATAAACCATGTCTACGGCACTGAACTTTATAATGCAGCAGTGCATCCAGATAAGCCAAATGGCGGAAAGATGAGTTTTTACAACTTTCCTATCCGCACTTATGTGACTAACCACTCTTCGTCAAGCCTTGTTACAGACTCCTCAGCAGCCGCAACAGCACTCGCTACGGGTGTAAAGACCGTAAATGGGTATATGGGTGTAGATTCTGAGAACAAGAGTGTTAAAAACATCACCGAGCTTGTGTCGGAGATGGGTATGAAGGTGGGCGTTGTGACCAATGTTGGTATGAATCACGCCACACCGAGCGCCTTCTTTGCACACCACCAGTCGCGTAGTGCGTATAAGTCCCTCTATGAGCAGTATCTAACATCTGAGGTGGACTTTGCTGCGGGAGCAACGATACTTTTCAAGAAGAGGGATGGTCTGAAGTATAAGGATTATGTTGAGCAGGCAAAGGCTGCAGGTATAGAGGTTGTACACGATATTGATAAGGCGGCTGAGGTGAGTGGTAAGCGCGTGCTACTGTTGCCTGAGGCACCGCTGAGCAAGACCTTGGAGTATGCCACAGACTGTAAACCAGACGATTGGACTATTGTAGACTTTACAGACTCGGCGATAAAGTACCTTGAGCGTGAGGCTAAGAAGGATGGCTTCTTCCTTATGGTTGAGGCGGGACACCTCGACTACTGCGCCCATGATAATGATGCAGTTACTACATTTGAGGAGGTGAATGACCTGTCAGACTCTGTGGCAAAGGCTTTGGAGTTTTACAATCGCCACCCCAAGCAGACCCTTATCATCGTTACTGCAGACCATGAGACTGGTGGCTTGAGCCTTGGATATACAAATTATAAGATGAACATGGAGCGACTTGCATGGCAGAAGAGCTCAATGTTGGAATTGACAGCTAAGATGCGTGTCCTCCGCGATGATGGCAAGACCTCTTGGGAGGATATGCGTGAGTTGCTTCGCAAGGAGCTTGGCTTCTGGGACCATGTGCGTTTGCGCAAGAAGGATGAGCAACTACTTCGCAAGACCTTTGATGAGAGCTTTGTAGCTAAGAGTGAAGAGGTTGTTAGCCTCTATAGCCACAATGAGAAGTTGTCATCTGTAGCTGTTGGAATACTGAACAAACGCGCCTACATCAAGTGGATAAGCCTTAACCATACAGGTATGCAGGTACCTCTATATATCAAGGGCGCTGGTCTGAGTCACCTCTCTCAGTGCTACGATAATACAGATATTCCGAAGGGTATTGCTCGCGCACTTGGTAAAAAATTGGCAGAGTAGTATGGAGAATCTCTCTTTTGACGAGCGTCTGTTTCTGTTGCTCAATTTTGACGGTGGGGCGGTGTTAGATAGCTGCATGAGCGCTATCTCTGGCACGGCGATGTGGATTCCGCTATACCTCTTTATCGCTTGGAAGGTACAACGTCGCTATGGCTGGAGGAGTCTCGCTGCATTTATTGTCTGCCTTGCCCTTGCGATGTCACTTGCTGATATGCTCTGCGGAATCTTTAAGCATACAGGTCTGCTGAAGAGTCTTTGGGAGTCGTTCCCTGCCCGTAATCGCCCAATGTTTGACCCCGCAGTGAGGGATTTGGCTCATGTTGTATCCTTTGCTCATGGACCTTATGGAACAGTCTCAGCACACGCGGCTACAACGGCGGCATTGGGACTTCTCTCGGCTTTGACAATCCGTGAGCGTTGGTATAGTTGGGCAATTACTTTTATCGTGCTACTGATAAGCTACTCGCGCATCTATTTGGCGTGTCACTTCCCTCAAGATATAGCCTTAGGGCTTGGAGTTGGTCTAATTTCAGGCTGGGCGATGTATCTTTTGTGGCGAAAACTTGATATTCTGCTGAAAAACAGCTAAATTTGCGCGCTTTTTTTGATGAAATTATAAAAATAGATAGATATGATAGAACATCTTAGTGAACAGGAGCAGCTGCGCCGCAAGTCCCTTGCCGCACTGCGTGAGGCTGGTATCAACCCATATCCAGCAGAGCGTTTTGATGTAAACGCTACAGCTCGCTCTATAGCTGAGGGCTTTGATGCCAATCCAGAGAACTTCCAGACAATAACTATCGCAGGACGAATGATGAGCCGCCGTATTATGGGTAGCGCATCGTTCTTTGAGCTTCAGGACCATACTGGTCGTATCCAGGTATATATCCGCCGCGATGACATCTGCCCAGAGGGTGAGCCTACACTCTACAACACTGTTTTCAAGAAACTTCTTGATATTGGCGACTTTATCGGCGTTGAGGGTTTTGCTTTCCGTACAAACACTGGTGAGCTATCGGTTCACTGCCGTAAGTTTACCGTTCTGTCAAAGTCTATCCGCCCACTGCCAATCGTTAAGGAGAAGGATGGTCAGCAGTTTGACGCCCTTACCGACCCAGAGGTGCGCTATCGCCAGCGTTATGTAGACCTTGTTGTAAATCCAAAGGTTAAGGATGTCTTTGTAAAGCGTGCAAAGATTATCGCTACTATGCGCCAGTACTTCAACGAGCACGGCTGCCTTGAGGTTGAGACCCCAATTCTTCAGCCTATTCCTGGTGGTGCTTCGGCTCGTCCGTTTATCACTCATCACAACGCGTTGGACATTGACTTCTATATGCGAATAGCTACTGAGCTATACCTCAAGCGCCTTATCGTGGGAGGCTTTGATGGCGTGTATGAGTTTGGTAAGAACTTCCGTAATGAGGGTATGGATAGAACTCACAACCCAGAGTTTACATGTATGGAGATCTATATCGCCTACAAGGACTACCGCTGGATGATGGAGTTTACCGAGAATATGCTTGAGCGCATTGCCCTTGCTGTAAACGGCACTACTGAGGTTGAGATTGACGGCAAGACAATCTCATTCAAGGCTCCATTCCGTCGTCTTACTATGACCGATGCTATCCTTGAGAAGACAGGTTATGACATTACAGGTCAGAGCGAGGCTCAGCTTCGTGAGGCTTGTGCACGACTCAATGTAGAGGTTGATGATACAATGGGCAAGGGTAAGCTTATTGATGCTATCTTTGGTCAGTATTGCGAGGGCGACCTTGTTCAGCCTACTTTTATCTGCGACTACCCAATAGAGATGTCTCCACTCTGTAAGCGCCACCGCGATAATCAGGACCTTACAGAGCGCTTTGAGCTCTTTGTTGCGGGTAAGGAGCTCTGTAACGCATATTCGGAGCTTAACGACCCAATTGACCAGCTTGAGCGCTTCCAGGAGCAGATGCGACTCTCGGAGCGTGGCGATGACGAGGCTATGTTTATCGATATGGACTTTGTTCGCGCACTTGAGTACGGTATGCCAAACTGCTCTGGTATGGGTATGGGTATTGACCGTCTGACAATGTTCATGACTGGTCAGACATCTATCCAGGATGTGCTCTTCTTCCCAACTATGCGCCCAGAGAAGAAGGTTGTTGCCGATGCTGCTGAGGTATATACCGAGGCTGGCGTACCTGCTGAGTGGGTTGAGACTATCCAGAAGATGGGCTACATCACCCTTGAGGCATTCGCAGGCACAGCAAAGAGTGGCGGTATGAAGCTCTTCAACGACCTCTGCGGCTTCAATAAGAAGAATAAACTCGGTCTGCCAACCGCCGAAATTAAGGCGTGGATTGAGAGTTTGTCTTAAACCTATTTACTTTGCTCTTTGACTTGCTTTACGACTCTTTCCTATTAAATTTCTTGTTACATAGGACTCCCTATGCGCCGCAAAATTTAATAGGAAATAGTCACAAAATCATAGTCAAATAGCTTTGTAAATAGATTTAAGACCAACTCTTATAAAGGAATAAAATCATTGTTAAACTTAAATAAAAATTAAATCATTATGGCAAGAAAGAAGATTGTTGCAGGTAACTGGAAGATGAATACCCTGCCTGCAGAGGGTGTTGAGCTGGCAAAGAGTGTTGTTGCTGGTCGTGGTGAGGTTTGCAGCTGCGTAAACTTTATCGTTTGCCCTCCATTTACACACCTTTCACAGGTTATTGAGGCTGTTAAGGGTTCAGATATTGCTGTAGGTGCACAGGATTGCGCTACAGAGGCAAAGGGTGCTTACACTGGCGAGATTGCTGCTTCAATGATTGCAGCTCTTGGTTGTAAGTATGTTATCCTCGGTCACTCTGAGCGTCGCCAGTACTATGGTGAGACTTCAGAGACCCTGAACAAGAAGATGGCACAGGCTTATGCAAATGGTCTTACCCCAATCTACTGCGTTGGTGAGAGCCTTGAGGAGCGTAAGGCTGGCAACCACTTTGCAGTTTGCAAGGCTCAGATTGAGGAGGTTGTTTACAACCTTACTGAGGAGCAGTTTGCTAACCTTGTTATCGCATACGAGCCAGTTTGGGCTATTGGTACTGGTGAGACAGCTACTGCAGAGCAGGCACAGGAGATTCACGCATATATTCGCGAGGTTCTGGCTGCAAAGTTCGGCGCAGCAGCTGCTGAGTGCCCAATCCTCTATGGTGGCTCTTGCAAGCCTTCAAACGCTGCAGAGATCTTCGCTAAGGAGGATGTAGACGGTGGTCTTATCGGTGGCGCAGCTCTTAAGGCAGAGGACTTCCTGGCTATCGGTAAAGGCTTCTAAATCCCATTTTATGCGGTATTTACTGCCGCTTGCCGCCAAATGTCTGCTGGTCTGTATGTCTTGATACTATCCTGCGCAGCCATTTGTCGCCGAGCGTGGTAAATATCCGCCTAAAAAGAGATTTTGGCTATTAGCTATTAGCCTTTTAGAGGAACAGACTTTGTTTGTATGAGTTTGTTCGGATTTAGGGCGACTGCCGAAGGCAGTGAAATGGAAATATCCACCAGAGGTCAAGCCTCGCTTGAACCAAAAGGTGGATATTTACTATTTCAATAACTTTAGTTATCCTAAATCCGCAACAGCGAGTAAGAAAAACGGAGTTTTTCTAAAAGTTTTTGGTGCCGCTTTTTTCAAAAAGGGGCAGTACTGCGTAGCAAATTAAAACACAGACGATGATAAACATCAACGACTTTGACTATCCGTTGCCAGATGAGCGCATAGCCAAGTTTCCGTTGGAGCGCAGGGATGGCTCCAAGTTACTTGTCTACCGCAATGGTGAGATTTCGGAGCGACGATTTGCAGATATAGGTCAGGAGCTTGCTTCGGACACTCTTTTTGTCTTCAACAACACTAAGGTTGTTCGTGCCAGGCTTGTTATGCACAAGCCCTCTGGTGCGCGTGTAGAGGTCTTCTGCCTTGAGCCTACAGCACCAGCGGACTATGAGCGAGCCTTTGCTGCTACGGGTGAGTGTTGCTGGAGCTGCATTGTGGGCAACCTGAAGAAGTGGAAGGAGGGGGCTGTGGAGATTCCATTCAGCTATGAGGGACGAGACTATCTCTTGCGTGCCTATATCGCCGAGCGAGGTGTGAGGGAGCATATAGTGCGCTTTGTGTGGGATGCGCCGATGACCTTCGGACAGATGCTTGAGTATCTGGGTCGTATACCTATCCCGCCATATCTCAACCGCGAGAGCGAGGAGATAGACAACACCCGCTATCAGACAGTCTACTCGCGCTTTGAGGGCTCTGTGGCAGCTCCTACGGCAGGACTTCACTTTACCGTAGAGCTGATAGAGAGTCTTAAGAATCAGGGCTTTAGCTTTGGCGAGGTGACCCTTCATGTGGGTGCGGGAACATTCCTGCCCGTCAAGGATGAGGATGCAACAAAGCACGCAATGCACACCGAGCACTTTGAGATTACCCGCGCAACGCTTGAACTTCTGCGCTCAAAAATCGGCAAGGTGACAGCTGTGGGAACAACATCGGTGCGCACCCTTGAGTCGCTCGCAGCACTCGCGTGGCGTATAGTGCAGAGGGGTAATCCTCAGACAGAAAGCGTGATAGGGCAGTGGGAGCTCTACGACATACCCGCCGACTTTATGGCGCAGCAGGTGCTTGATACCCTTATCGGCTACCTTGATGCAAATGGGGCACAGAGCATAAAGGCGGCGACACAGATTATGATAACCCCGTTAGGATACAGATTTAGAGTTGTCAATCGCATAGTCACTAACTTCCACCAGCCAAAGTCTACACTGCTGCTGCTCGTCTCGGCATACGTGGGCGACGACTGGCATAAAATATACGACTACGCCCTGGCAAACAACTTCCGCTTCCTCTCCTACGGCGACTCCTCCCTGCTCATAGTTGAGTAGCGTACCTATATATATTATAAGGCTACGCAGTACTGCCCGCTTTTTGAAAAAAGCAGGGCGTGCAAAAACTTTTTGAAAAACTTCGTTTTTCTTCCGTGCTGATGCGGATTTAGGGTAACTCTGTAAGTTATTGAAATAAAAAATATCCACCTTTGGTTTCAAGCAAGCTTGACCTTTGGTGGATATTTTCTCTTTCACTGCCTTGCGGCAGCAACCTAAATCCGAATAAACACTAACAGACAAAGTCTGTCACTAAATTCTTTAACTTCCTTAATCTCCTTAAATTCTCTGTTCTGCGTTAGCCGTTCTGCGTCAGCCTGCCAATGGCTAATGGCCAATGGCTAACGGCTAACGGCTAATAGCCAGTAGCCATCACTTACAAAGTGTAAGCTAAAAAATTGTAAGTTGAAAATTGTGGGGTGAAAATGCGCTTTTAGGCGCGTCAGAGGGCGTTTTTAATAGTTAAAAATCGCATTTTTATATTTCTTGAACAATTTTTTGAAAAATTTTAATTACATTTTGTAACTATAGGGATAGTAAATACTTTCAATCAACCATAATTTGATGTAAATTACTGCAATTCTGTTATTTCGGCGTAATTTTCTGATAAAATTATTTGGTTGAGTTGATGTTTATTATTAACTTTGCGAAGAAAAGATTTTTATTTTTAACTAATATTTAATGCTTATGGTAAGGAAAATTGTACTTTCATTAGCTGCTATTCTGTCAGTAGTCGGCATGGCTATGGCACAGAATAAGCAAGTTTCGGGTACTGTTACCGATAGTAAGGGAGCTCCAGTTATTGGTGCAACTGTTGTGGTTGATGGAACCACTATCGGTACATCTACCGATGCCGAGGGTAAGTATACTCTTGACGCTCCGGTAGACGGCACTCTCGCCGTATCCTCTATCGGTTATAGTGAGCAGAAGGTTGCTATCAATGGTAAGACATTGGTTAATGTTGTGCTCGCTGAGGCAGCTCACGCATTGGACGACGTCATCGTAACTGCTTACGGTGAGGCTAAGCGTGAGGCATTTACCGGTTCAGCTGTTCAGGTGAAGGCTGAGGACATCGTTAAGAGCCAGCACACAAATGCTATCGACGCTCTGAACGGAAAGGTTCCAGGTCTGCAGCTTGTAAATGCTACTGGTCAGCCTGGCTCTACCTCTACAATCGTTATTCGTGGTATCTCATCTATTGAGGCAGGTACATCTCCACTCATTATCATTGACGGTATGTCGTTTGCAGGTTCTATCAACGACATCAACCCTGCTGATATTGAGTCTATGTCTGTGCTCAAGGATGCTGCTGCAGCTGCTCTGTACGGTTCACGTGGTGCAAATGGTGTAATCCTCATCACTACAAAGCGTGCTAAGGGTCGTGACGCTATCGTTAGCGTTGATATGAAGGTTGGTGTAAACCAGCGTGCACAGCAGGACTACGACTACATCACTGATCCAGGTGAGTACTATGAGATGCACTACAAGGGTCTGTACAACTACTACACTCAGGTAGCAGGTATGGCTCCTTATGAGGCTCACACTCGTGCTAACCGCACTATGCTTGATCCTTCTGCAGGTAACGGTT
>SUZO01000029.1 GCA_015059805.1 Rikenellaceae bacterium | reverse complement strand
TATGGCTTATTTAACAGCAGAGAAAAAGGAGGAGATTTTCGGTCAGTACGGCAAGTCTAACAAGGACACTGGTTCACCAGAGAGCCAGATTGCACTGTTTTCGTACCGTATCAGCCACCTTACAGAGCACCTTAAGAGCAACCGTCACGACTTCGGTACCCAGCGAGCACTGCTTCGCCTGGTAGGTAAGCGTCGTCAGCTGCTTGAGTACTTAAAGGAGGTTGATATCGAGCGTTACCGCGCTATCGTTAAGACCCTCAACCTTCGTAAGTAGTACGAGGAAGAGAATGGAGGCAACTTTTCTGTTGCCTTCATTTTCTTTGTTTGCAATGAAGTAGGTTCTATGAGTTAGGTCGAGTGGATTTTGGAGATTATTTTGAGCAAGTTTTACTGCTCCTTTGAGGGCGCAATCGCCGATTGTAACCAAAAAGAGCAGCAAAAAATGCCAAAATAAGTCCAAAAGCGACCGAAACAGAGTCTATCAATCGCGAACTTAAAAATCCTAACTTATTGAACATACTTTATTTTGGACGAATTATATTAGACGAATTATGGAAAACAAGTTGTACAACGCTGTACAGAAGTTCATCCCACTGGAGGGTGGACGCGAGATTATGATTGAGACCGGCAAGCTGGCTAAGCAGGCTGACGGCTCAGTTGTTGTTAGACAGGGCGATACTATGCTGCTCGCCACTGTAGTTGCCGCAAAGGATGCAAAAGAGGGAACAGACTTTATGCCTTTGCAGGTTGAGTATAAGGAGAAGTTTGCCGCTGCGGGTCGTATCCCAGGTGGCTTTATGAAGCGTGAGGGTAAGGCTTCAGACAACGAGATTCTCGTTGCTCGTCTTATTGACCGCGCACTTCGCCCACTCTTCCCTGCAGACTATCACGCCGAGGTTTTTGTTACCGTAAACCTTATCTCGGCAGACAAAGATATTCAGGCTGATGCACTTGCAGGTCTTGCTGCTTCAGCTGCCCTTGCAGTCTCTGACATCCCATTCGGAGGTCCTATCTCTGAGGTACGTGTAGCACGTATTGGTGGTCAGTACTGCATCAACCCTACATTCTCACAGATGGCTGACTGCGACCTTGACCTTATCGTTGCAGGTACTATTGACAACATCCTGATGGTTGAGGGTGAGATGAATGAGGTTAGCGAGGAGGTTATGCTCGGCGCTATTAAGTATGCTCACGAGGCTATCAAGACTCACTGCGCAGCTCAGATTGAGCTAAGCAAGGAGCTTGGCAAGGATGTTAAGCGTGAGTACTGCCACGAGACAAACGACGAGGAGCTTCGCCAGACAATTATCTCTGAGCTCTACGACCGCGCTTACGCTATCGCCACAAGCGGCACTATGAAGCACGAGCGCAGCGAGGCTTTTGAGGCTCTGGAGGCAGAGTTCGCTTCTCGCTATACTGAGGAGGAGCTTGAGGAGAAGGCTCCACTTATCCACAAGTACTTCCACGACGATGTACAGAAGATGGCTATGCGTAACATGATTCTTGACGAGGGTAAGCGTCTTGACGGTCGTCGTACTGACGAGATTCGCCCTATCTGGTGCGAGACAAACTACCTGCCTTGCGCTCACGGCTCTGCAATCTTTACTCGTGGTGAGACTCAGTCACTTTCAACTGTAACCCTCGGTACAAAGCTTGACGAGAAGATGTACGACGAGGTACTTATCCAGGGTTCTGAGCAGTTTACACTCCACTACAACTTCCCTCCATTCTCAACTGGCGAGGCTCGCCCATCACGTGGTGTTAGCCGTCGTGAGATTGGTCACGGTAACCTCGCTTGGCGTGCGCTTAAGCCTATGGTACCAGTGGGCGAGGAGAATCCATACACTGTTCGCGTAGTGTCAGATATCCTTGAGTCTAACGGCTCATCATCTATGGCTACTGTTTGTGCAGGCTGTATGGCACTTATGGATGCAGGTGTAAAGCTCCGCAAGCCAGTCTCTGGTATCGCTATGGGTCTTATCTCTGACAGCGCTACTGGTCGTTGGGCAGTGCTTTCAGATATCCTCGGCGATGAGGACCACCTCGGCGATATGGACTTTAAGGTTACAGGTACTCGCGATGGTATCACTGCAACACAGATGGATATCAAGGTTGACGGACTTAGCTACGAGGTACTTGCAAAGGCTCTTGAGCAGGCTCGTCAGGGTCGTATGCACATCCTTGACAAGATTTGCGAGACTATCTCTGAGCCACGTGAGGACTACAAGCCATTTGTTCCACGCATTGAGCAGATTCTTATTGACAAGGAGTTCATCGGTGCAGTTATCGGTCCTGGCGGTAAGGTAATCCAGGAGATTCAGAAGACTACAGGCACAACAATCACAATCACCGAGACCGACAAGAACGGTGTAGTTGATGTGTTTGGTCCAGATAAGGCAGCTATCGACGCAGCTATGTCACGCATTAAGGGTATCGTTGCTGTTCCAGAGGTTGGCGAGCAGTATCACGGTACTATCAAGAGCATCGTTGCCTTCGGTGCATTTGTAGAGATTCTTCCAGGCAAGGAGGCTCTGCTCCACATCTCGGAGATTGACTACCGTCGCTTTGAGACTATGGAGGAGACCGGTCTTAAGGAGGGCGATCAGATTGATGTTAAGCTCATCGGTCTTGACTCAAAGACTGGCAAGCTCAAACTCTCACACAAGGCACTTCTTCCAAAACCAGAGGGTTGGGTAGAGCCAGAGCGTAAGCCTCGCGGTGAGCGCCCAGAGCGCAAGGATAACGGCAAGGGTGAGCGCCGCGACCGTCGTCCACGCAAGGAGTAAACTATAAAATAGTTCAACAAAAAACCACCTTTTGAGGTGGTTTTTTGTTTGATATAATTGCAATTATTTCAGGCGTTTAAGTTCTCGGATAAGCAAAATAGCCGCCAAGGTTATTGATGCGCAGTCGGCTATAGGCATTGACACCCATACACCCGTTGCGCCAAGGAAGCGTGGAACAACCCATAGCAGTGGCAGCAAGAAGAGCATCTGGCGTGTCATAGAGACGAAAATCGCAAGCTTTGCATGTCCGATATACTGGAAGAATGCTGCAGCGACAATCTGGAAGCCGACAAGTGGGAACATCGTTACGATAATTCTCATTGCTTGCGATGCCGCAGTAATCATCAGCGCCTCATCACCACCCTTTGTTGAGTCCACAAACATAGACGCGATACTCTCTGGGAAGATTTGGCAAGCCAAGAATCCGAGTGTAGATATTGTCATGCCGCATCCGATAGTCATAAAGAGAGCTTTACGCACGCGGTCATACTGCTTAGCGCCATAATTAAAGCCCACAATCGGCTGCATACCCTGATTAAGTCCCTGAATAACCATAATAAGCAGCATCACCACCCTATTAGCTATACCATAAGCGCCCACATATATATCTGCCGAGGCGTGCGTGGTATGGACAACATCGTGCGCACCCGTACCGCCATATTTGAGCAGTGCAGTATTTACAAACGCTGCAACCATAGAGGCGCAGATATTGACCATAAATGGTGCAAGACCAATAGATAATATCGCCTTAATAATCTTCCAATCCAACACAAATGCTGCGCGGCGGAAGCGAACAAACGAACTCTTGAGGCAGAAGTGCGAGCAAGCGATAAGGAAAGAGACCGCTTGTGATATAACTGTCGCCAATGCTGAGCCCTTAATGCCCCAGCCAAACTTAAAGATAAAGAGAGGGTTAAGGCACAGATTGAGAGCCACGGCGGTAAGGATTATTCGCATAGACTTCTGCGGGTATCCAGAGGCGCGAATCTGCTCATTTAGACCCAGATACATGTGTTGCGTCATATTTCCGAGCAGGATTATACGCATAAAGTCGCGTGCGTAGCCAATAGTCTCTGCCGAAGCATTACCACCACTAAACAGTTGCAAAATAGGGTCAAGAAATATGAGCATCACAGCCATCAGCAAAAAACCCAGAATAAGGTTGAGCATTACGGCGTTAGCAAGGGTCTTCTCAGCCGCCTGCATATTACCCTCACCGAGGCGTATAGACATTCTTGCTGCAGCACCCACGCCAACCATAGCTCCGAAGGCTCCTGCGATATTCATTATCGGCATAGTGATTGCCATGCCAGAGATAGCAGCACCGCCAACGCCATGACCAACAAAAATAGAGTCTATAATGTGATATATGGAGTTAGATGCCATAGCGATAATTGCTGGCGCAGCATAACGCCAGAGCAATGAACCTATATTATCTGTTCCCAGTGAGAGTGTATTTACCTGTTTTGCCATATTACGCGACAAAGATACCTACATTAAACCATATATACAATAAAGTGCTCTGCAGTCTGTTCTATTCTAAAGGAGGCTCTTTCTGTCCTATTATCCTCAACAGTCACCACTTCTGCAGCCATATCTAGCGCTACCACGTGTATATCCGTAAGCATTGAGAGCGACCTATCTTGGCGAAGTTTATAGTAACACTCTCTTGCGCACCACAAAGCAACAAGCTCCTGCTCGCTACTGCATAACTCTCGCTCCTGAGGGGTTATAAAGCGCTGAGAGATACGCTTTACATCCCTATCCTTACGCTCTACATCTACCGCACACAAGCCCTCAGAGATTACAACCGCCACGCAATCAACACAATGCGAAACGCCAATATTAAGGTTAGAGCCTACAATCTCTGGAGCACCAGCGCCGTTATAGGCTATCTCTACCAGATGACCAAAATAGTCATAGAGCATTGCTCGCCAAGTCAGATACTCAGATGCACGTGCCTCGCTAAAGTCCATAGCTCTCTGAAAGTCTGCCTCAGAGACTCTGTCACGGCACTGATGAGCTGTTAGCGGCTTGGAGAGTAAAAGGGTGTTAGTCATTATCAGGGACAATTACCTTGATTTTATCTATGCGATGTCCTTCAACGGCTGTGACAATAAATCGTATAGAGTGGGATGTTATCTGCTCCCCCTTCTTAAGGAAGTTACGCTTTATCTCAAGCAGCAAGCCCGCGATAGTCTCTGCACGACCCTGTACATCCTCAAAGAGTGAGTCGTCACGCTGAAGTACGCGAAGCATATCTACAATATGTGTCTTACCATCAAAGATGTATGTATTGTTGTCAATACGCTCATAGAAGCTCTCATCCACATCACTCTCGTCAGATATTTCACCCACGACCTCCTCTAGAATATCCTCAAGGGTCACCAGGCCCTGCGTTGCGCCATACTCATCCACAACGATTGCCATGTGTACCTTATCGTGCCTAAAATCCTCTAACAAATCGGTAATCTGCTTATGCATCGGCACAATATATGGCTCACGTATAAGGCTCTGCCAGCCGAAATCGTCACCACGATTGGCATGCTCAATAAGGTCCTTGACAAAGAGTGTACCCTTGATATTATCAATACTATCTGAGTAGACTGGCAGACGAGAGTACCCCGCCGAGGTTATTATCTGCTTAACCTCGCCAAAGGTCATGGTCTGCTCCACGCCCACAATATCCATACGCGGGCGCATAATCTGTTCCACCTCACGCGATGCAAAATTGACAATACCAGAGAGAATTTTCTGTTCCTCTGTTGAGGCTGTGCGTGTCATATCTACCGCATCGGCAAGATCCTCAATAGATAGCTCGCCACTCTTCTGCGCTAAGCGGTCACTTACCACCGTAGATGTCTTTACAAGTGCCAAACTGAGTGGATAGACCAACCATCGCAACAGCGTCAGCGGCTGTGCAAACCATAGCGCTACACGCATCGTTGAGCCTTGAGCAAAGACCTTAGGCAGCACCTCGCCAAACAGCAAGAGTAGAAAAGTTACAATAACCGTATGGACCAAAAAGCTCAACTTACCAAAGTTAAAGAGCATGTTCAATATCTGCGTTGAGAGCACAACTGTTCCGATATTGACCAGATTATTCACCACAAGTATTGTGGCAAGCAACATATCGGGATTATTCAGCAGTTTTGTCGCCGATGCTGCAGCCATAGAGCTTGAACGCTTAATATGGCGCAACTCCGCAGGGGTGAGCGAGAAATACGCCACCTCTGAAGAGGACATCATCGCCGAAACCATTAGCAGCACAATATCGCCCGCTAAATAGAACAAGACATTATAATCAAATCCTAAATACTCTACCATTACTCGACGTTTCAGTTGCTAAAAATCAAATGCTTGCTGTGCACTATTCACCTTCTCATCACCACCCTGAGCAGTATCAATCACCTCATCACTTACCACCTGTGAGCCATCAATCTTAACATAGACCTTTTTGCCCTTAATCTCATTTAGGAGCATCATTCCACGACGTGACTTGTAGGCAGGGGTGTTACGATCTAACTGATAGCTACCACTAAGTGCCTGTGGCGGTATCGGCTTCGGCGCTACTCGCTCAGGAATTGCCACCCTCCACGGCTCTGCCACTGCTGGCTCAACCACTGGCTGAACAGGCTCTGCAGGCTCTGCAGGTTGTGCAGGTTGTGCAGGTTGTGCAGGTTGTGCGGGTTGTGCAGGTTGCGCGGGTTGTGCGGGTTTTACCACTGGTTCAGATGGCTGTGCTGGCTTAACTACTGGCTCAGATGGTTTTACCACAGGCTCAGATGGCTGTGCAGGTTTTACTGTTGGCTGAGCGGGTTGTGTTGGTTGTGCTGGCTGTGCAGATTGTGCAGGCTGTGCAGGTTTAACCATAGGCTGAGCGGGTTGTGCAGGCTTTACAACTGGCTGTGCAACAGGCTGTGCAGGTCGCTGAGTGACAACTGGCTCGGCTGGCTTCTGAGGCTCAACAGTAATAGTAATTGGAGGGGTTGGCTGCGCTGGCTCTGGAGCCACTTTTGGCTCCTTAGTCTCAAGAGAGAGGTCGAGCTTACCACCAAAGGCATCGCGGTAGTAGCTATCTGCGTGGAAGCCAGTAACCACGATAATAATCTCAATTTTGTCCTCCAGCTCAGGCTTAACACTTGTACCCCAGATGATATTTACAGGCACGCGGTCGCCATTATTATCCTTACCAGCAGCGATTTGCTGGATATGGTTAAGAGCCTTATTGACCTCTTTCATCTTCAGAGAGTCCGGTGAAGAGGTTGCAAAATTGACAAGTACCTCCTTAGCGCCCTCAACTGGCACATTGCCGAACAGAGGCGAGAGAACTGCATGGTCAATAGCCTTAATAACACGCTCCTCGCCCGCCTCGGATGCCATACCCATAACGGCATAGTGGCTATTGCGAACAACCTTGCAGACATCCGAAATATCGACACTCACAAGGTCTGACTGCGTAAGTGCAATCTCGGCAATACCCTTAGCGGCATAGGCGACAATGTCGTTTGCCATATTAAAGGCATCATGCACAGAGCGGTCGTCACAGAGGCTGATAATGGTCTCGTTTCGTATTATAATAAAGGTATCAACAAAATCTTGCATGATTCTGATACCACTCATAGCCTGCTCAAAGCGGTGATTACCCTCATTAACCGATGGAGTGGTGAGGATAGCGATAAGTGGAATGTTGAGCGAGCTTATCATCTGCGCAATCACAGGTGTTGCACCAGTACCAGTGCCTCCACCCATACCTGCGGTGATAAAAATCAGGTCAGGCTTATGCTGCTTGACATAGTCGCGGATAATTGGCAGCGACTCCTTAGCCTTATTCTTTCCAACCTCAGCATCATTACCAGCACCCTTACCGTCACCCATACATATCTTCTGCGTATCGCCAAGAGGGCTCTTATCCAAAGCCTTACTATCGGTATTACAAATCATCAGATTTACACCCTTAATGCTCAGGGTGTAGATATGGTCTACCGTATTACCGCCCGCACCACCTACGCCGATAACCATTATCTTTGCAGGTATGCCGTGAGCCGTAACTTTACTACTCTTAAATTCACTATACAATCCCATTGGGAAATATCTTTACTATCGGTTAATAATCACTACTTTTCCTTATTATCATCGCCAAGAGTACGGGAGAAGAACCTTGCCATCTTGCCAAGTACGCCCCCACCCTTGCCCTTCTCGCTCGCGCTCTTTGCTTTTGGCTCGCTTGGTGGAGCTACCTTCAGCTTATCAGCCTCCTCAGGGTTATCCTCTGGCTTTTCATCCTCCACAGCAACAACTGTAGTATCCGCCTGTGGCTTTACATCTACGCTCTTTGGCTTAGGCTCTACAACCCCTGCAATCGGCTCAGCCTCAACAGTTGGTCTACTCTCCACAACATCAAGCTCACGCACATAAGAGGAGGAGAACTTTGCTGCCTGGAGCATTACAGCCACAGCCGCATGCTGACCTGGAGTAATCTCACAATCCTGAGGTTTGTTGCCAATACCATAGAGTTTATCTGCCTTACGACATGGACGGTTAAGTTCGCGCTCAAAGAGGGCATCTATCATAGCAATAGATGACGAGCCACCAGTCAGCACATAACCATGTGGAATAAACTCCTCAAAGCCCGACTCGGCAACAACCTTTCCAACAATCTCGGCAATATCCATCAGTCGCGCCTCAATTACAGTGGCTATATTGCGGTGGATAATCTCCTTTGTACCATCCTTAATAACCTCATTATCAGCAACCTCGCTACTAAGCGCTTTACCATAGAGGTGTTTAATTTTTGTCACATTGCTCTGCACAGGAAGTATGGACTTTAGGTCGGCATCTATCAGCTCAGCACCCACAGGCAGAGAGCGGAAGTACTGCACGCGGTTATCCCTAACAATAGTCACATCGGTAACCTCTGCGCCCAAGTCCACAATAACAACACCCTGCTCAGCCTCCTTTTGGCTCACAAGCAGAGGATATGTGATTGTCGGGGTGACAAAGATATTCTGAATCTCCATGCCCAACTTATGGTGCAGACCCTTAAGATAGTTCTGCTGGTTATTTAGTCCTATTGTGAGCTGATAGCGAGCCTTCAGCCAGCTACCCTGTAACCCTGTAGGGTCAAGGGTCTGCTTTGTGCCATTGACAAAGTAGCAGAGTGGCGAGAACTCCCACACCCCCTCGGCACAGCTCTCGGTAGGAATCTGACCAATAAGGTGGCGGATGATATTAAGGTCGTCGTTGCCAATAACGCCCGTGCGCTTATTTTTCACCGGAATCATATCCTCCACAATAACGCAGCGGGTATGCACATCGCCCTGACCAAAATAGCCCTGCTCAATCTTGATACCCAGCTCCTGCTCAAGCTCCTCCTTGGCGCTCTGGATTACAGAGCCAAGGTTCTGCACAGCACTCTTAAGGGTGGTGCATATATGCCCCTGCTTAATACTCTTCTTGCTCTGCTGCACAGATATACCCTCAATGTTTATCAGCTCCTCGCCCTCACTGCGCGAGCCAACAACCATAACCACATTAGAGCTACCTAAATCTACTCCGACAAAATATTGTTTCATATACTCCTAATTTTCATCATTATAAGTGCAGACAATTTTGTCCGCAAAGTTCAAGTTCACAGTTTTGTAGCTATTCCAGCCACGGGTAACGGCAACCTTGTCGTAAAAAAGTCGCAGCTTGTCCATCTTCTGCACACAGTTCTCCAACCAGCCAAACTCTATGCGGTGGTTACCGCTACGAGGTATCAACTGCAGGCTCAGCCTACTATCAGAGGTCGTTATTGCAACAATCTGCACAATCTCTGCACGCCAAAAGTTGTCCCCATCTATATACGCCACAAAGTCTATAAGGCTCTGCAACTGCTCAAAATGGGCGACTGTCTGCTCAAACTCACTCTCCACAGCACGCTGACGTAGAGCTATAGCCTCCTTCTCGCGCTTACAATCCCTCAGGTGACCGTCTATGTAGCGATAGAGTCGCTTTCGCTCCCCCTTCTGGGTAATGGTGCTGTCACGAACACACTTTCGGCGCGACTGCCAGTACTGCTCTCGCTCAAGCACAGGCTTTAGAAGTTTTGCTATCTGAGCCACGGAGTCTGAAGCCTTGAGCCTATATCGCTCCAACACCTGACTCAGCGGTCCCTCATACCCAGCCTCAAAAGGTGGGCGATAGTCGCCACTGACAACTGGCGTATGCAGCGCTGTACGCTCTGGCGACTGGAACAGATAACCATCTGCAGTGATGTAGCTGTTATACCCATCCACCAAGAGCCTAAACAGAGGCTTGCGCTCTCTGATGCTTATGTGTAGCGTACCGCTATAAGAGGTATATATGCCCACATAATCGACAAAGCCCTCACGGCAAATCATCTCACGAATAGCCCTTGTATCAACCGTTGTAACATTACTACCCACAGTGGCTATGCCATGCTCAAGGAGCATATCGCGCACACGCTGCGAGGTAATCAGCTGACCTGAGGCTGTAGAGTCTACAATCTCAATAGCTAAGCGTTCAACATTCTGCACTCTCTTGTGCTGGCGAACAAGTTTTGCGCTCAGCAGTACATAGGCAACAATCGTCGCCCATATAACCACCACAAGTGCAATATTCCCTATTCGTCGCCACATAACTCTACAACTGCTATCCGCTATCTGCTCTTCGTCTCAATAACTTCTGCCACCGCAGAGCAGTAGGCATCAATATTACCTGCGCCGAAGGTCACCACAATATCTGTCTGCCTCTCAGCGAGCCACTGAGCCAGCTGCTCGCGCTCAACTATTGTGCATGGCACGGTTACCCTATCGGCAATAATTTCACTACAAACGCCCTCTATAGGCAGCTCACGCGCTGGATAAATAGGCAGCAGCACCACCTCATCTGCAAGGCTTAGCGCCTGAGCAAACTCCTCGTACAAATCGCGCGTGCGCGTGTAGAGGTGAGGCTGAAAGACCGCCATAAGCCTTCGCGCTGGGAACATCCTCTTCACAGAGGTTATTGCCGCACTCAGCTCGCGCGGATGGTGTGCGTAGTCATCCATATATACCGCCTTGGGCGTATTGACATAGAACTCAAAGCGTCGCTTAACGCCACTAAACTCAGCCAGTGCCCTACGCAGTGCAGCGTAATCAACATCTCTACCCTCAGTTTTAGCAGCAAGGATAAAGAGTGCCACAGCGGCAACAGCATTCTCAACATTCACCCAGCCAGGTATGCCGAGGGTACAGCCCTCAATCGTTCCAAAAGGTGTCACCACATCAAAGGTGTAGTGTCCCGTTGGCAGCAGTGCAACATTCGCTGCATAGAAGTCGGTCGGCTTATCAAAAGAGTATCGGTAGACCGAAATCTCACTATTACGAATAGCGACATCTACCCCCTCCTTAATAATTAGAGAGCCGCCAGCGCAAATTCTATCAATAAATTGACTAAAAGCCTCCTTGACAGCCTCATGAGTGCCATAAATATCGAGGTGGTCAGCATCTGCAGAGGTGACAACCGCAACATTTGGTGTCAGCTGCAGAAATGAACGGTCAAATTCATCAGCCTCAACAGCCAGTCTACGACCCGCGCCCAAAACAAGGTTAGAGTCAAAATTCTTTGACACCCCGCCCAAAAAGGCGCTACCTTCACCTGCCGCAGCATAGTTCAGCCAGCTCACAAGTGTAGAGGTTGTGGTCTTGCCATGCGTGCCAGCCACAGCCATCACAAACTTACCCGCCGACAACTCTCCGAGCATCTGCGAGCGCTTAAGCATGCGGTAACCACCCTCGCGGAAATATTGCATCTGTGGATGGTCCGCCGGAACAGCAGGGGTATAGACCACAACAGTGTTCTTATCCAAAAACTGCTCTGGTATAGCCTCAACGCTATCCTGATAGTTCACCAAAGCCCCCTCAGCCTCAAGGCGTGCAGTAAGCGGTGTAGCGGTGCGGTCATAGCCAGCGACCTCACATCCCTCGTGCATAAAGTAGCGTGCCAAGGCGCTCATGCCGATACCGCCGATACCCAAAAAGTACAATCTTCGCCTGCCCATACTAACTCTCTTTGCAATATTTTAGAGCCTCAGCAGCCACGCGCTCAGCAGAGTCTGCAATGGCGAGCTTAGCGATATTCTTTGAGAGCATAGTCAGCTCATTGCTATCCGCAACCATGCGTAGCGCCGTAGATATAGCGCAATCCACAGCATCTGCATCCGCCACCATACGTGCAGCCTTCTTATCAACAAGAGCCTGAGCATTTTTGGTCTGATGGTCCTCAGCAACGTTTGGCGAAGGGACAAAGAGTGTCGGCTTACCCGCCAAGCACAACTCTGACACCGTACAAGCGCCACTACGCGAGATAACCACATCAGCCACAGCGTAAGCATAGTCCATACGCTCAATAAAGGCACCCTGCCAGATATTTTTTGTAGGATAGTGCTGCAAAAATTGCTTCATCTCCTGCTCATAGTAGCGACCCGTCTGCCAAATAACCTGCACTGGAGCCTCACCGTCAAGGGTCATAACCCACGAGCGCATCATATTGTTGAGCGTACGAGTACCCAAAGAGCCACCCACAACAAGTATCACCGGCAGTAAATCGTTAAAGCCATAGTAGTCAAGTGCCGCCCCCTTATCTGTCTGAGCAGCTGAAAAGACTGCACGCAGTGGATTACCTGTCTTAACGATACGCTCTGCAGGGAAAAATCGCTCCATGCCGTCGTACGCCACGCAGACACTCTTTGCCTTGCGACCCACAATCTTATTCACAAGCCCTGCGTATGAGTTCTGCTCCTGAATAACCGTAGGGATGCCCATCCTCTGAGCTGCCCACAACACTGGAGCTGAGGCGTAACCGCCAAAACCCACTACTACATCGGGCGCAAAACCCTTCAATATCTTCTTCGCCTCACGAACACTCTTTATAACCTTAAAAGGGAGCAGTAGATTCTTAAGCGACAGGCTACGCTGCAGACCTGCGATAGGCACGCCGATGATACGATAGCCCGCCTTTGGGACTGCCGTCATCTCCATCTTGCCCTCAGCACCCACAAAGAGAATCTCCACATTATCCTCGCCCAAAATACGCTTAAGTGCCTCAGCCACAGCGATTGCCGGATAGATATGTCCACCCGTGCCTCCGCCTGAAAGTATTATTCGTTTCATACTAAAAAACTTCAATCCTATATTAGTGACAAAGATAGTAAAAATTAACCATACTATATTAAATAGCGTAAAAAAAATTTGCAGAGACACCGCCCCTGCAAATCTATCATCTTTAATAGCAATTGCTTACTTACGACCTCCGCCAATCACAAAGCCAACACTGAGTCCAAAGTGCGAATTGGCACTCTCCAAATACTTATAGTAGAATGTAAGACGATAGTGGTGGAAAAGCTCTACACCCACACGCGGCATAATACAAAATGCAGCGCTATTTACAGTCTGCTTAAGTGGCTGATTTGTAACATCCTTAATGCTCATGCTCTCGTTACTTGTCAATCCGCCACCTATACCAACACCCAAAAATGGAGAGAAGATACCCTTGCGGTTGATATTCCAGTCCGCCACCACCATAGCATTTAGCGAGCGAAACTTAAAAAGGTCCTTATTTACCTTCAGCTCGCGGTTAAAAGTATTTCCATCAAGACGCAATCCGATGTCAAATGGGTGGCTCTTAAGGTTATACCTCAACTCAACGTCTATGTTATATCCGACCTTATTCTTGTCAAAATCAATTTTGTCCGTCGGTGTAATCATCGCCGCACCAAGCTCTATCTCCAACGCCCTCACTCGCGCAGCATTACCTCTTGCAAACGCCTGCTGTCCCGTAATTGAGAAGATAGCCAGCGCTACACATACCATTATTATACGCTTCATAAAGATCTAAAATTAAAGGTTTCAACACAAAAATAGAAAAAATTTTGGAAATTACAAAATAATCCCTACCTTTGCACCAGAATCCTGCGGATATGGTGTAATTGGTAGCCACGTCAGACTTAGGATCTGATGCCGAGAGGCGTGGGGGTTCGAGTCCCTTTATCCGCACTTCACAAGCGACCTATTTGGGTCGCTTGTTTCGTTTGATAAAGGAACTCGGTCAGTTGGTGGCGGTGTGGCAGTGTTATCTGCGCTTGGCAAATGCGCAGAGTTGCTATGCAACTTTGGAATATCGTTTGAGAAATGTTCGCTCAAACAAGTTTGGCAACTTTTCTCAACCAATCTTCCAAACCTTTGGTTTTCTGCACATTTCCCCTACTTGCACTGCTCAAACCTGCGGCAACCGTTCAAGTCCCACTATTGAAGTTCAACAACCAGGAGAACTGAGACACAAACGCGACAGTCTTCTATGAAGGTGTCGCGTTTTTTGTGCATCTAAAGGGACTCGACAGCCTGTGGCGCCTCGGATGACTTGTCTTCGTGAAGCAGTGTTGCTTCGCAACTTTTGTCACTGTCTGACATTGTCCTTGAAAACAAGTTTTCAGACAATATCAGCCATTGCCAACAATCTGCGATTGACTGCTTCTGCTCGGTCACCTCTCGGCTGCAGCGGTCGTTCGAGTCGTTACCATTTGGAAAGTGGGGGGGGTATCCGCTATAATAACTGCTTGAGGTTGTGCTTGAAAATAAGTTTTCAGTCATTGTTTCTCAACTCCTAAACCCTTCGGGTCTGTCTAACATTCTTTTCGGTCGGCTCTCGGTTGTTGCCGCCGTTCTGATTGCAGTCAAATCAGGCAACGATTTAGCAGTAATTTTGTGCAAGGGCGGTGAGATTTGGCAGAATTTTGTATCTTTGTCAAAAATTGGCGAGGTATGGCGCAGACGATAACTCTTTCTCTTACGCCCAAGCAGGCGGCGGATAGTAAATTTTACACCAGTGCGGTGGCAAAGCAGTTAGGTGTGAAGCAGAGCGATATTGCGCTATTGCGCATAGTCAAGCGCTCGGTGGATGCGCGTCGCAATATATTAAGGAGAATTCTCTAGATTGGAGAGACCCCAAATAACACCGACAAGTAACTGTTGAATAAAACACTGATTAACATTCATTAAAAGAATGAAAAGAGCATATATTTTTCTGATTATAGCCTTTGGCTTATTGGGTGGATGCAACACGCCAGTTATCCAATTCCAAGATAATGCAACCAAACAGATATGCGTTGCCAATTGGGATACAAACAATGATGGCGAAATCCAACTTACAGAAGCGAGTAGAGTATCCAAGCTTGGAAAAGTCTTTCAAGCGACAGATATTACATACTTTGAAGAGTTGCAATACTTTACCAATCTAGATGAAATTGGTATGGAGGACTTTAAAGATTGTTCAAAACTAAAAAACATCACAATCCCTAATAGAGTGAGCAAAATAGGACAACGCGCTTTTTATGGATGCACCTGTTTACAAAGTATCAATATCCCAATCAATGTGCAAACAATAGAAGAAAAAGCCTTTTGCTACTGCACAGGAACGCTAACAGTAGATAGCAAAGTAGTAGAAACAGACCACCAAAGAGAAACAAGTCCATTTTATGGCACACACTTCACAACAATACACATAGGAAATCAAATTTCTCAAATTGGAGACTATGCTTTTGCAAATTGCACCCGGGCTACCAACATATCCTTACCCAATAGTATAACTTCGATTGGATGGAGTGCCTTTGCCGATTGTTGGAGTCTAAAATCAATAGCAATACCAGAAAATGTTAGGAATATAGAATCATGGACATTTTCTAACTGTAGTAGTCTTGAAAGCGTAACTATTCCAAATAACATAAAGAGAATTGGTGATAATACTTTCGAAGGGTGTAGTAGTCTTGCTAATGTAACTATTCCAAACAGTATAGAGACAATAGGATGGAGAGCTTTTAAAAACTGTAGCAAGCTAACAACTGTGGTTTTGGGAAACAATATATCGAATATTGGAGATGAGGCATTTTGCGGGTGTATAAAGTTATCAAACATAACTATGCCCCAAAACATACGATGGTTTGGCGAAGACATTTTCAAAGGCTGTATAGCTCTCCCCGTAGACAAAGATGTGCGATATGCAGATACATATGTTGTGGAAGCCATAAATAAAAATAAAGAATCATATGAAATTAAGGAGGGAAGTCGTATTATAGGGGATCAAGCTTTTATGAATTGTAAAAAACTGAAAAACATTTCTCTCCCCAAGAGTGTAACAATAATTGGCAATAAAGCATTCAAGTGTTGTTCAAACTTAAAACATACTCTCATTCATGAAAAGGTATCATCGATAGGAATAGATGCATTCTATGAATGCACTGGCGAGTTAGTAATCAACAGCAAACTTGTTGAAAGTGACCACGAATTAAGAGAAGTTCGCGATGGTAGTTATTTTTGTTATTATAAAAGTTCCAACTACTGGCTGGATAGTGCTAATTTTTCAAAAATAACGATTGGAGACAATATACAAAAGCTGGGAAATAACATATTCTATGGTCAACGAGAACTTAAAGCAATCATATTTCCAGAAGGCATACTTTCCATAGGTAAAGGAGCATTAGACAATTGCAATAAATTAACCTACATATATTGCAAAGCAGAATTCCCGCCCATGACAGATAACCTTAATTTAGAAATGTCATGCGTTATTCATGTACCCAAGCAAAGTGTCGCTGATTATAAATCCATACCACAATGGGGGAAATATACAATTGTAGCATGTGAACATTGATTAATTCTTTAACGTAACCAAATACGAAGAACGACAGCCACAATTTAGTGGCTGTCGTTGTTATATACACACTATTTACAAGGTCAATTTCTCATTGATAATTTGTGCAAGCTGAGTGAGATTTGGCAGAATTTTGTATCTTTGTCAAAAATTGGCGAGGTATGGCGCAGACGATAACTCTTTCTCTTACGCCCAAGCAGGCGGCGGATAGTAAATTTTACACCAGTGCGGTGGCAAAGCAGTTAGGTGTGAAGCAGAGCGATATTGCGCTATTGCGCATAGTCAAGCGCTCGGTGGATGCGCGTCGCGGTGGGCTGAAGGTAAACCTCACGCTTGAGGCATTTCTTGACTTTGAGCCGATGCCTGCGCCGATACATTTTGACTATCCAGATGTTAGCACTGCCGACCCCGTAATTATCATCGGAGCGGGTCCTGCGGGGCTCTTCACAGCGTTGCGACTGATTGAGTTAGGCAAAAAGCCGATTATATTCGAGCGCGGCAAGGATGTGAGCGAGAGAGGCAAGGATATCGCCCAAATTCAGCGTGGCGGAGCAATCAATCCAGACTCAAACTACGCCTTTGGAGAGGGTGGCGCTGGCACATTCTCAGATGGCAAGCTCTTTACCCGTTCAAAGAAGCGCGGAGACTACAACAGAGCCTTGCAACGTCTTGTATATCACGGCGCTACGGAGGAGATACTCTACGAGGCACATCCCCATATCGGTTCAGACCGACTACCCCGAATAATTGCCGACATACGTCGTCAGGTGATAGAGTGCGGAGGAGAGATTCACTTCAACTCTCGCGTGGATGGCATAATAATTAAAAAAGGTCAAGCTGCGGGAATTAAAATCGGTGACACTGAGGTTGAGGGCTGTGCTGTTGTGGTGGCTACGGGTCACTCGGCGCACGACATCTACACGATGCTTGACCGCAGTGGCATACGCCTTGAGGCAAAGCCATTTGCGATGGGTGTGCGCATAGAGCATCCGCAGCAGTTGATAAACAAAATCCAGTATCACAACTCCGACCAGATGGAGTACCTTCCCGCTGCGGCATACTCGCTTGTGCAGCAGGTGGGCGGGCGAGGCGTCTACTCGTTCTGCATGTGTCCAGGCGGCTTTATAGTCCCTGCGATGACAGATGAGAGTCAGAGCGTTGTGAACGGCATGTCGCCATCGCACCGAGGCTCGCCGTTTGCCAACTCAGGCTTTGTGACCGAGATTCGCGCAGAGGATTTTGCCCACCTAACGGAGCAGTATGGTCAGCTTGCGGGACTTGAGTTTCAGCGTCAGTTTGAGGTTATGGCACGCGAAGAGGCCAATGGTCGCCAAACTGCTCCAGCACAGCGAGTTGCGGATTTTGTAGCAGGTAGAAATTCGGCTACCCTGCCTCCATGTTCATACGTTCCAGGCATTGTTCCTTCGCGCCTTGATAGGTGGATGCCAGAGTTTATAGCGGCTCGTCTGCGCGAGGCGATACGCATCTTTGACCACCGTATGCGTGGCTACCTGACAAATGAGGCGGTTGTTGTAGGTGTAGAGTCGCGTACCTCAACACCTGTGCGCATACCGCGCGACCGCGACACCCTCTGCCATCCAGAGGTGGTTGCGCTATACCCTGCCGGTGAGGGTGCTGGATATGCCGGTGGCATAATCTCGGCAGCGCTGGACGGTGAGCGCATCGCCGAAGCTATTGCTCGTGACTGCAAATAATAAATTTATCTAAATTTTACTCAAAATATTTCCGTTTTTGCAAAATTATTGTTACTTTTGCTTGCTACATTGTGTGTTGTACGCATACATGCGCACACGATGTACATTAACACTTTGATTAACAAACATTTAGAACGGATATGAAAAATTTGTTTAACCTTGTGATAGCCGCTGCTCTGCTTTGTGGGGTGGGCTCATGCACAAAGAGTGATATTGAGGTTGCTCAGCAGAAGGTCACTGTGACCTTCATGGCGCAACTTGATCAGATGAACACTCGCGCTGTAACTTTTGGCAAGGGTAACAATGTCAGTGTACTCTACTACAACATCTACGGCACTGGCAGCGATACTAAGCTGGGCAATCTAAGTGGCAAGACCGCACGCCTGAGTGATGGCTCATTCAAGTTCAGCGTCGATATGCTCAAGGGTATGAATTACGACATTGTTCTCTGGGCTCAGGATAGCACCAGCACCGCATATACACTTGATGGTAAGGTTGTTACCGTAAACTATCGCAATGCTGACAATAGCGCCGCTGCGCCAGCAAATGACGACACACGCGATGCCTTCTACAAGTTTATTGAGAACTATGACCCTACATCTCCAACGGCATCAAACTCATTCTCTCTGCAGCGTCCATTTGCTCAGCTGAATGCTGCCGCTTCAAATGCAGATATTGCTACTGTTGCGAATAATGGCATGAGCCTTACAAGTAGTACCATCAAGGCTAAGCTCTACACCACATTCAACATCGCAACTGGTGATGTTAGTGGACTTACAACTACCGATGTTGAGTTTGCAGCTACAGAGATTCCAAGCAAGAGTGGCGAGGTGCTAATTGCGGGATACAACTACCTATCAATGAACTACTTGCTTGTTCCATCAGTTGGATACACCCCTGATGTAACATTTACATTCAACACTGAGAATATTGCTGACAATACCCCTGGTGCTACGTTCACAAACACCCTCCACAGCGTGCCAGTGAAGCCAAACTACCGCACCAATATTCTCGGCTCGCTGCTCTCAGATACCAGAGAGTTTACCGTCTCACTTGATAGCGGTTGGAATAGCCAAGAGTTAGGTCCAGGAAGTTCGCTGTAGTAGATACATATATATAATATAGGCTGCCACATCACTTTGTGCTGTGGCAGTTTTTTATGTACAACGCCCATAAATAGTTGGCATAAAATTTGGAGGGGGGGGGTAATTTTTGCCTATATTTGCGCAGAATAATTTGTTTAACCCAAAAAAATCACACATTATGAAGAGATTTATTTTTGTCGTTGCGGCTATCGTGCTTGGCTGCAGCGCAGTTTCAGCACAGCAGAAGGGAGATATCTACTTCGGCGGAATGACTGGCATCACTATCCAGACAACTACTGCTGGCGGCGGCGAGACTGCTGCTGGTTTTGCCATCCAACCTGAATTTGGAGGCTTTGTAGCGAAAAATTGCAAATTGGGCATCAGCGCTGGCTACGCTATTAGTGGTGGCATTCACACCTTTACCCTTACGCCAAACTTCTCATACTATGTACGCCTCTGTGACAATGTCTACTACACCCCAGGCATTGAGGCAGGTTTAGCTATGGCTGCTGCAGGGGGCGCTACCGCAGCTGGCATAGGCGTAGGATTACAGCTCTTTACTATGGAGTTCCGCCCAACAAAACACTTCGGCTTTACCGCAAGCCTCGCCTCGCTAAATTTCGTAGCTATGGAGGTCGCCGCCTTTAGCTTTGACCTCGGCGTAAACCCAACTGTCGGCGTGAGATACTACTTCTAAAGCAAACTAAAGGGTGGCTCGGTTGAGTCACCCTAATTTTCAAAAGTTGTATAACGACAAATTAGCCTTGTTAGACGGCTTCTATTAGATATTCATCAGCACAGTCACTGGTGCAATCTTCTCCAGGCGCTCACGACCGCCAATCTCTGGAATGCCGACAAGGAAGACGAACTCCTTGATGCGTACCTTATATGGCTTGCCCTCCTTATAGATAGTCAGCTGCTCAAGTGAGCGAGCAACGCCCTCGGCAGTGCCACCCGTAGCGAGTACATCGTCAAGGATTGTAACCTCAAAGGTGTCACCAGTAGGTACACCTGCTGCAATATCGCTCAGGCGATAGAAGAGGCGGTCAAAACCATACTCCTTCTCAATCTTTACCTCAATAAGGTCGCCCTCATTAAAAGGTAACTTGCCCGACTTGCGCATTGGAATAACATTCTCAACAACGCCAGCCTCGGTAAGCAGTGGCGCAGCAAAGAGGAATGCGCGAGCCTCTGGGGCCGCTACATTTGGCGCTGTGGTCGCCTTATTAAGGGCTGCAATAACCTCACTAAAAGCCTTGCGGGACTGCAAAAATGGGATTATGTCAATAAAGTTAATTCCCTCCTTAGGGAAGTTCTTGTAAAATTTAAGTGTCTCAATCATAGTTAAAGTCATTATCGCCCACAAAGGTAGTAATTTACTGCAAGATAGCAACTATTTTGCAGCGATGTTTTTCAAAAATATGGTCATTTTTATCATTAAATTTGGCTATGGTACGTGGCATACTCTTATAGATTGTCGTACAGCAGCTTTATAGCGTATGCGGTGGCTCGGTCAATAACCTGACCTCTATCTGTACCACAATTTTTCAGAGTGGCAAATGTCCCCTTAGGTGTTGATACGGCAATCCACACCGTACCCACAGGCTTAAGTTCACTGCCACCCGTAGGACCTGCAATGCCAGTTGTAGCGATAGCGTAGTCACTCTGTCCCACACGCTTCACACCCTCAGCCATCTGAATTGCAACCGTCTCACTAACAGCGCCATAGCGGACAATATCGTCCATATTTACACCTAAAATATCGCGCTTAGCCTCGTTTGAGTAGCTCACAACGCCCGCCTGAAAGTATGCCGATGCGCCCGCCATGGCGGTAAACTTAGAGGCTATATTGCCACCCGTGCAGCTCTCAGCCACAGAAAGGGTCTTGCCATTTTCGGTCATCCAGCGGTGTACTAACTCCTCCACCGTAGCATTTTCAAAGCCCACGATAGCCTCTGGGATTATATAGCGCAGCTTCTCAAATTCGCTATCAATCAACGCCTTAGCACTCTGCTCCTCAACCTCATACGCAGACAATCTCAGTCTGACAACATTCGGAGCTGGAAGATATGCAAGGTGCAGAACCTCTGGTAGGCTATCCTCCCAAGAGGCGATTCTCTCTGCAAGAATTGACTCCGGAATGCCGCTGGTAATCATTGTGCGATGAACTATAGCCTTCAGCTCAAAGTGCTCAGCGAGCATCGGCACCACACTGTCGTCAATAAGGTGCACCATCTCAAAAGGCACGCCTGGCAGTGAAACAACGACCTTTCCCTCATGCTCAAACCACATTCCTGGCGCTGTGCCGTGGGCATTATGTAGCACGGTGCAACACTTTGGCACCATAGCCTGTCCGCGGTTTAGCTCTGTAAAGGCTATACCTCGGCGAGAGAGGAGCTGCTCAACAAAATTTCCAACCTGCTCATTATAAATCAGCTCCGAGTTGAAATAGCGAGATAGTGTATGCTTTGTAATATCGTCCTTCGTAGGACCTAAACCGCCCGTAATAATTACAATATCGCTCTGAGCAAGTGCGCGGTCAAGGGTTGAAACAATCTGCTCGGCACTATCTCCAATACTTGTTCGCTCAGCCACCACAACACCTATACGATTGAGAGCCTGAGAGATATAGCGTGAGTTGGTATCAAGAATCTGACCAATCAGAATCTCATCACCAATAGTTACAATTGTCGATTTCATTTCTTTAGGAAGTTCTTAGATGTTTACAAATTTCGCCCACAAAGCTTGGTCCGTTATATACATATCCAGTATATACCTGCACAAGTGTCGCGCCAGCATCTAACATAGCCTTAGCATCTGCTGGGGTCATAATACCACCCACGCCAATAATTGGGTATGTACCATTAGAGCGCTTATATATTCGTCTGACAACCTCCACAGAGCGCTTAGTGAGCGGACTACCACTCACCGCACCAGCGCCATAGCGCTTCATTGTCTGCGCCTCGGTCTTAAGACCCGTATGGCGGACAGTGCCATTAGTCGCCACAATACCATCCAAAGGGGTATCTACCATAATGTCGGTCATCATATCAATATCCTCATCCGTAAGGTCGGGTGAAATCTTGAGTAGTATCGGGCGATACTGATTCTGCCCACGGCGGAAGTCAAAGAGTGGCTCAAGGATAGATATTATACTCTCTCGTGTACGGGGTACATACTGCTTGAAGGAGGTGTTGTAGCTCACATTGACCGAGAAGTAGTCTACATACTGATAGAGGTTGCGGAACACGCGCAGATAGTCGTGCGGAGCATCCTCAGGGGCGGTGGTTGAGTTCTTGCCGATGTTACAGCCGATAACCACCTCGCCATTATTCTCTCTCAGATTAGCCACCACACTCTCTAAACCCTTACTACTAAGCCCAACGCGGTTCATTATAGCGCGGTCATCATCAAGGCGAAACACTCGCGGCTTTGGATTTCCCTGCTGAGGTTCTGGTGTCACAGTGCCAATCTCCACAAAGCCGAAGCCCAAAGCGCCCAACTCCTTAAAGATGTCACCATTGCGGTCAAAGCCGGCAGCCATACCCACAGGGTTACGGAAGTGAATACCAAACACATCGCGCTCTAAAGAGCTATGCTCAACAGCGTACAACTTACGCATAAACCACTTAGCCCCAGGAATTTTCCCCAGCAGACCAAGCAGAACAAGAGCCCAATTATGCGCCCTCTCTGCACCAATAAGTGGCGATAAAAAACTTAGTAAGCCAAACATGAAGCAAAGGTAGTAAATATTTTGTCTCTTAGATACACCAATTCAACTATTTCTCAACCGAAGGCTCTGGCATCTGAGTTACCAACACCTCGCCATCTATATATGCCTTCAGTGCGCGAGCCAATCCATGACCGAACTGTCGCATCTTGTCTGGATAGACCTGCTGACCATTGGCATAGGCAAATGGAATCTCAAAGGTGCGGCAAATCTCGATGCCTTTGATATTGGCAGCCACCCAATTTACAACATTCAGTCCGTCTGTATAGTTGCTGTCCTTATTCCAGCTAACGCCATAGGGCATATTATCGGTAGCTTTATAGTTCAGATTGCCCTCTTGATACTTCTCAATAAGTGCCGAGAAGTTATACTCCACAACCCCATGATGCTCCTTGTATGGAGTGTAGATATAGTTGTCATTATACTTGTAGAGTTTCGGATTATGAAAATCCATAAACACCTGAGGCTCAGTCTCGGCAATAAGACTTGCCAAGGCGGCAGTCTCTGGGTATATAAAGTCGGTATAGTCACGGTTATGGTCATGTGGAAGTCGCCACTTACCCTGGTCGCCCTCAACAGCTCCATCCATATCAACAAACGGCACAACTGTCAGCTCTACACTCTCTCTAAGCCAAGCGCCCAGCTCGCTATCCTCAAGGAAAGAGGCTACAAAGCCCTCCATAACATAGGCTGCAGGTGCTTCAGAGCAGTGGTGACGCGCAGATACGACAACTGACCTCTTTGGTAGAGCGTTCTTTGTCGTCATTCTAAAAAATGGCACATCTCTACCCTTGCGAGTTTTGCACAGACCCCCCGTCTCAAACTCGCCGATATGGCTACATTTAGCTACAAACTCATCCCACATCTGAGGGGTATATGGGTGGCACTCGTAAAACCAAACCTCCTTAGCATCCTTAGGAAAAGTGTATGTAAATGAGTGTGGAGTAGCGCCCTGTTCTGCAAGATATTCGTAACTTTTACCTCTGTCAAGCGACACAAGCGGACCTCGCTCGCATATAGCGAAACTCTTTGTAAACTTAAATGTTAGGGTCTTACCCTGAGCACCCCTAACGCGAAAAGCCCAGTAGAACCACGCCTTTTTTGAGCCACGGAGTTGCTGATGTACATAGACAGTATCGTTGAGTGTACGCTCATAGACGATATTTCCAGCGGGAATATCATCATCAACCACCACCTCTTTAGGTGCGCAAGAGAGGTGACAGAACGTTATAACTAAGAGTGCCAGAATTGGATATAATCTTCTCATTTTACACTTTATTAGGTTGTAGAACATACTACAAAGGTAACAAAAATTTGTAAAATCACAGCACCTACACTATATTTGCCTTATGAAAATTGTTATTGATAGCGCCATTCCATTTATCAGCGGCATTCTTGAGCCATTTGCAGAGGTTGTTTATGTCGCAGGGGATAGCTTTACCCCTCAGATTGTCGCCGATGCTGACGGGTTAATTATCCGCACACGTACTCGCTGCTGTAGAGAGCTATTAGAGGGCTCTAAAGTTCAATTTATTGCCACCGCGACCATCGGCTTTGACCATATTGACATGGAGTATTGCCGCAGCCACGGCATTAAGGTCACCACCGCCGCAGGTTGCAATGCTCGCGGAGTGCTTCAGTGGGTCGCCGCAGTGCTTGTAATGCTCTCAAAGCGCGAGGGTTTTGCTCCACATCAGCGTACTTTAGGCATTGTCGGCGTGGGAAATGTTGGTAAGCTTGTCAAGCACTATGCTGAGGGTTGGGGTTTCAAAGTTCTCTGTTGTGACCCTCCTCGTCAGCAGCGCGAAAAGCTTGATTTTCTGCAACTTGAGCAGCTACTACCACAAGTTGATATACTAACTCTCCACACACCACTTGACAGCTCAACAAGGGGTATAATTGACAGTAAGATGTTATCTCTTCTCCATGATAATGCGGTGGTTATCAACGCCTCACGTGGCGAGGTTGTTTGTAGCAGCGCGCTGCTTGAGCGTAACATCACCTGCGCGTTAGATGTGTGGGAGAATGAGCCAAATATAGACAGCCAGCTCCTTGAACGTGCCATTGTTGCTACGCCACACATCGCAGGCTACTCCCTGCAGGGCAAGGCTAACGCCACAGCGATGGCAGTCGGTGCGTTGGCAGAGCATTTCCAACTACCACTGAAAGGGTGGTATCCAGAGCAATGCACTCCAACAACACCCAAAGAGATTGATTGGCAAGAACTTTGCCAGAGCATTAGCAGCTACTGCAACCTTGAAAATGAGTCTGCACCTCTAAAAAATGGTGATAATTTTGAGGCATTAAGAGACTCATATCACTATCGTGAGGAGTATTTTTGAAAATTCACTGCTTTTTACTAATTTTGTCGCGTAATAGGAAGCAGATATGGATATTAACAATCTCTTTAGGTTTGGTTTTAGCCTCTCATCGGGCGATAATGACAATGGTGGGTACTACTTTAGTGATGCCACACCTACTGCCGATGCACCAATAGTGCTTGTATCTGCACCTTGGGCAGTAACCTCGGCGGCAGGTCAGGGTGCGGCGTACACCCCCGATGCAATTATTGATGCCTCAACACACCTCTCGCTCTATGATGTTGTAAGCAACACCTCTATTGATGGCAAGGTTGCCACTGCAGAGGTGGACTACGACCTTCAGGAGAGTTCGCTGCAGTTGGGCGGTGATGCTGCAAAGGTGGTGGCACATATTGAGGATGGTGGTGCACTGACGGGAGACTACTTTGCCCGCAAGGTGGTACGTATAAACCTCGGCTTTAGAGATATGCACCGCAGTGTAGGCAAGCGCGTCTTTCGCTTTGCAAGCAAGGGCAAGATTGTCGGCATTGTAGGTGGTGACCACTCCGTAGCCTTTGGCGCTGTGCGCTCAATATCTTCAGTATACCCACAGATGGGAGTGCTATTTGTTGATGCCCATAGTGATTTGCGTCCAAGTGGACGAATTTTTGACTACTCACACCTCTCCGTTGCACGCAATATTGTAGACGAGATACCCGCTGTATCTAAGTTGGTGCAGGTGGGTGTGCGCGACATGAGCCGCGAGGAGATTGATTTTGCGCAGAGCCACCCTAAGGTGACTATGTTCTGCCACGAGAAGCTTACTGCAGAGCGATTCTCAGGGCGCAGCTGGGGTGAGGTGTGTGACGATGTGGTTGCACAGCTACCCGATAAGGTCTATATCTCCTTTGATATTGACGCCCTATCTCCAGAGTGTTGCCCGCACACCAAGCGACCAGTTGCTGGCGGTATGACCTTTGACGAGGCGGTCTGTCTTATCAATCGCGTAGCTGAGTCTGGCAGAGAGATTGTCGGCTTTGACCTTACAGAGATTGTCCCTGTAATGGAGTCGGGCGTGGATGCTGCCGTAGGTGCGCGAATGCTTGTAAAACTTTGTGCTGCAGCACTTTGTTCTAAAAAATAGGAATATGAAAAAGATACTCTTAACACTTACAACCCTTGCTCTGTTCTGTAGCTCAATATTCTCTTGCAAGCAGAGCAGCAACACCATTGCTACCGAGGCGGACTCGCTGAGCTACGTTATAGGTCTTAGCGTTGGTCAATCGCTTATCCAGTTAGACTCTACACTCAATGTTGATGCTGTTTGTGAGGCTATTCGTGATGTCTACAACTCTACGCAGAGGATGACAATGGACGAGGCACGCGACTACTACTTGGGTCAAAAGACCTACTTTATCCACGAGAAGGCTGAGAAGTACCAGGAGCAGTTTCTTGCAGACCTTCGCAAGAGTAACCGCGAGTTTGTGCGTCTGCGCAACGGTGTGACCTACCGAATCGTCAAGTTGGGCGACCAGAGTGTGCAGTCGCTCGTATCGCGTGACACGCTGAGCATAGCAATGACAATCTACGACCAGAGTGGAAGTGTTATTGTTGAGCCAGATACGCTTCAGACCGCCTACCGCGACCTGCTTGAGGGTCTACGTGAGGTTGTTCGTATAACTGGCAATGGCGGTAGTGTTGATGTATGGGTGCCATCTGCGCAGGCATACGGCTCGGAGGGTAATGCAGAGCTCGGCATCGGTGCTAATCAGCTACTTAACTACAAGGTGGACATTATTGACATAAATTACTATAATAAGAAGAAAAAGTAAATAATTTTTACTACCTTTGCATCCGCAAATTAGAAACACATAAACTAATGTATATCAAGATGAAAAAGATTTTTAATGTAGCCATCGTAGCACTTGTATGTGGTGCTGTGGCAGTAAGTTGCTGTAACGGCGGCAAGAAGACAATGCTCACAAAGGGCGACTCTTCAAAATTGGATACCCTCTCATACGCTATGGGAGCTAACTTGGGTGAGTTTGTAAGAACCCGTATCGCTGACATTCCATTCAACTTTGAGAAGATGGATAGCGGTATCGAGGGTGGCGCTCTTGACAAGGCTAAGTGGAGTGCTGAGGAGGCTCAGGAGATTTTCCAGACCCTTATCATTCCAGTAAACGACCGCTTTGGTCAGCTTATGCGTCAGAAGCAGGATACTACCGCAACTGCTGAGCCTATCCAGATTTTTGAGTCTGAGGGTCAGCGCGATAGCCTCTCTTACGCTTATGGTATCAACATCGGTAATGACCTTCGCAATGGTAAGTTCCCAATCCAGCTCTGCTGGTATATGCAGGGCTTCCAGCAGACTCGTAACGGCGAGGGTCTTATGACAGCTGAGCAGCTTCAGAGCTACCTTCAGAACTACTTTATGGTAGTTTATCCACAGCAGCAGAAAGAGCTCTCTGAGGCATGGCTTGCAAAGATGGAGAGCAAGTCTGGCGTTCAGAAGTCTGACAGCGGTCTGCTCTACAAAGTCGTTGTTGAGGGTGATATGAGCCGCTCTGCTGTAGATGACCGTGACGAGGTGACTGTTCACTACACTGGTCGTGACCGTGACGGTGAGGTTTTTGACTCTTCAATCTTTGAGAATATGCCTAAGGAGCGTCAGGAGATGATGCGCCAGTATCAGCCAGATAACTTTGACGAGAAGGGTAACATCATTGAGAATGAGCCTGTAACCTTCCCACTTAACCGCGTTATCAAGGGTTGGACTGAGGGTATGAAGCTCGTTGGTCCTGGTGGTAAGATTATCCTCTACATCCCATCAGAGCTCGCTTATGGTCCTCACGGCAACCAGGCTATCGCTCCAAATGCAGCTCTTGAGTTTGAGGTTGAGCTTATCGACGTAAAGCCATTCGTAGACCCAGCTGCTGCCGAGGCAACTCCAGCAGAGACTCCAGCAGAGGTTGTTGCAGAGTAAGTAGCAAGAGATACAACCAAAAGCGACTCCAGTGGAGTCGCTTTTGTTGTCTTATAGGTGGTTAGTCTGCCACTAATACCATATGATGTTGTCTATCTTCGGAAAAACATACTCCGTCGTAACGATATCAGGATTTATAGAGCTATAATAGCGACTATATTTCTGGCGAAGCTCATTTAACTGCTTACGAGGTAGATGTTTAGCGATTACACTATCAAACACCCTCCCCTTTAGAATCATATAGTAATCATCCTCAGCAATCCCTGATGCTATTACTGCAATAGCAAAAATCTTGGTAATGATGCCAAAAGTGGCGCTTTTTAGAGAGTAAATAAATGGCGAGAAACGTAGTATTTCTCGCCCTATTTTTTGCTTGCTTTACCCTGATTACTTTGCAGAAAAAGGAACCATTTGACGAAGT
>SUZO01000028.1 GCA_015059805.1 Rikenellaceae bacterium | reverse complement strand
GGCAAGACAAAAGATGAGGCAGTGATGCTGCTCAACCATAAGGATGCGCTCGATTTTATTCTCGACAATCCCGACTATTTGAAGGAGTTATCCACGAGGCGCATTGAGGATATTCACGCCATACTGACCAAGGAGTTAGGTGTTGGCGGAGGTATTCGCACCAGGCGAGTTGGCATTACGGGTACGAACTATCGCCCGCTTGACAATGAGTTCCAGATTCGTGAGGCGTTGGAGGATAGTTGTGCACTGATAAATAGCAAAGAGAATATCTTTGAGAAAGCTCTTCTTGCGTTAGTGCTGCTGTCGTATATACAGGCGTTTTCAGATGGCAATAAGCGCACCGCCCGAATCACAAGCAACGCAATACTTATGGCGTGGGGATACTGCCCACTCTCATTCCGTACGGTAGATTCGGTAGATTACAAAAAGGCGATGCTGATGTTCTACGAGCAGAACAATATCGCTGCATTCAAGCAGATATTTATTGAACAGTACGAGTTCGCCACAAAGAATTATTTTTAGGTTGCATCGTAAAAATAGTTGCAATATCATGCATATTTGAGCCTTGAAATTTTAGTGTAGAAAACCGCATCAGTGAGTGCAGAGTGAGTCTGAAAAAGTGCCCTCTGTGCGCGTCTGGCGCAGAAACCGACCTTCACCGCCGGAATCACGGGCGTAATGCGCAACAAAATGAACCAACAAAATGAGCCTGTCTAACTTTGGCGTTAGGCAGGCTCATTAAGTGAAGTATTATAGAATCAGCGATTTAGAAGCTAATCGTCTCGATCTTTTTGCCGAGGCGTAGAGGTGTTTGTGCCGTTTGTAGGCCGCGTTTGCTGAAGGTTGCCATGCTTGTTGATGCTGCGGCTGGGGCGAGCTCTGCAATGCCGTTGAAGGTCGGGATGTTCTCTCCCAAGGTGTAATAATTGCCACCAACATAAGCCACAAGCATCATTGCCACAAACTTTGGATAGCCAGACTCTCTGAGACCATAGCGCACAATGGCGCGCTTGCCATTCTCAAGAACGCCGGCAATGGCAATGCCGTAGTTGCCATTATCAAGTCCGTAGTACTTACCATTGCTGTCCAGTCCGATAAGGTGGATATCTCCTGTGTCGCCATCGCTAAACTGGTAGTTTTGATATGCTACTTGCGCCGCAAAGATAATATCGTTGCGCTCTGTAGAGTACTCTCCTACAACAGAGAATGGCAGACCCATAAGTCCCATCAGATTTACAGACCTATTTGCCACATTGCGACCTATAACAACCTCATTAGAGATGTTATTGTCGCCCATGAAAACCCAGTCGCCGAGCCATGAAGAGTAGAGCGTTGTCGGCTGCTGCTCCTCAATGTGGAAGGTCTCAGATACGGCATAGAGTCCACTCACCTCGCCCTTTGAGGTAATACCCATAGCCACTGCAATGTAGTAGCCCGGATAGAGGTTGTCAAACGCATCAATGCCATTGCCTCGGAAAAGCATATCATTGAGCACAAACGATGTACCATAAGCGGCGTTGTATGCCTCAAGATACTCCAACATACTCTCAACCAAGCTCTGTCCCAAGTCGCGCAACTTTGACGGGTCGTACTCGCTTGCATAGACTATGGCAATGGTATAAGGGTTGTTGTCGGTGCTGTTTACTGTTACGGTGTGCTGACACTCCGTCTCGTTTACAACTCCCGCGCCAGTGTAGGCAATACTCCACGCAGGATTTGGGAGCATACTGTCGTATACCTCATCCTCCTTGTCGGTGTTGTCCTCGCCATTGTCGTCATTGTTGCCACTCTGGGCTGTTGTAAACTCTATAGAGGCATGCTGACCATATACAACCCCCTCCTCTGTAAGACCAAAGGCGATGTACTTGTAATCGGTGTTTGGCGTAAGCGGAGAGAAGATTTTTGTGTAGTTCTTGCTGAAAATAAGCTGCTGACCAATATCGCCCGCTGAAAGCTGAGCTACGGTCTTATCTATCAGCTCATCCTCACGAGTAGTAGTGTCTGTTGTAAGCACCCCATACCAACTGTCAGCCACCTTGCCGTTGTGGACAACCTTGATTTTAGCCGAAGTGGCAGTGATATTATCCACATCCACCTCAAGGGCAAAGTCGCTGTTGTTGTTCTGCTCGCCCTCACCCTCGCTCGGCTTCTCTGCTGGCTCACAAGCCGATATGGCTACAGTGGCAAACGCCACCATAGCCAATCGGAAGATATTTTTAGTAATGTTCATAGGTTACTACTCGTATAATTTATAGAAGCATACATTACCAAATGAACCGTCAGTGCAGTAGAACGCAGGGCTTGAAGTTGACTTGTTATTGTACTGCATATGGTTACGAGTGTTGCTACCCTGCGCAATAACAGTTGCTTCACCGTCGCTTGCAATTGCAACTGTAAACTTACCATTATCATCAAGAGTTGAAGTAACCTTCATATAGTTACTTGAAGAACTTGATGCATAGATGTACTTGTCAGCATCTGTGCCGAGTGTGCCCTTGAATGAGTAGAGACCATTTGCATCAACCTCAAGTGCATACTGCTGAATGTTGTCAGCAACATCTTTGAGCGATGCACCATTCTTTGTAATAGGCTTAGACTTTCGGCTGTTGGTATATGTTTCCGTACTGATCGCATAGTCAAGACCTGTTGCTGCGATGATTAGCTTATCGCCAGCCTTAAGGTCGTTTACATCAGTAACAAGCCACCAACCCTTCTTCAATGCAGGGTTTACATCCTGACTAACAGTGATTGTTGCTTTTGTAACAAGTGGAGAACCTGCTGCAAATGTCAATTCAACCTCACGCATACCAGATGTTTCGTTCAGACCAAAGCTAAGTACTGCTGTTGCAGTGCCATTACCATTGTCTGTGAAGCTATAGTTTGTAATGATGTTTGCATCAATTGCAACCTCTGAGTCGCTGATAGCTGTTGGCGCGTCAATGTGACCACTCTTTACTACCTCAATATTGACAGTTACATCGCCACCCTCATAACCAACAGAGCCGCTTGATGTTGCAGCAAGGCTGTAGTGACCCTTGTAGAGTGATGGATAAGTACTATTACCACCAAGACCCACGGTTGTACCTGCAACGACTGTTGTAAGCGAGATAACATCACCAACCTTAACATCAACATTACCCTTTACATACGCGCCAGCTTCGGTCTTGAAGTACTGAACTTGTGCAGTGTTGCCATTCTCGTCAGCCAACTTCCATTTACCAGATGTAGAGCTTGGAATCTCAGTAATAATACCAGTAAGTTTGTATACAGTATCAACATCCTGACCCTTCTTTACAAACTCTGCAATTGAAATCTCCTGTGGTGCACCCTTCTGAACGAGGTTGAATGACCAAGTGAGTGACTGATGACCCTCAAGGGTTGCAGTGATAGTTACAGTAGTCTCGCGCTTAGCGCCAGTGTTTGCATCTGCAGTGTAAGTAAGGCAATTCTTCTCCGCATCGTATGCTACATTGAGCCACTCTGCATTATCGCTAACAGAGATAGCCCATGGACCAACATAGTTGAATACTACATCGTTAATAGCGGTTGCCTCAGCAGCACCCTCCTCGGCGATAGTTACCACCTCGTCGCTATCTGGTACGGTTACGACTGCCGCAACAACTGGAATCTCACCTACAGCACCCTCAAGGCGGTAGATGCAGACATCTTTGTAAGTGGTACCGGTATTTTGATTACTTACAAAGTAGCCGTTTGAGTTGTAACGGAGCAGGTTACCAGCGTATGCACCCTCAGTGTTGGTAATGGTAGCCGCTGTAGTTGCGCTGTTGATTGTGATTGCGAATGAAGTGTTTACATCGCAGTATACCTGATTGATAAGATATATTGAACCTGTTGTGGTAGAAACAAGGAACTTGCCACGAGCCTCATCATAGAAGCTAAATGTATTCTTTGCAACACCAGTCATCAAGGTGAGTGCCTGAAGGTCCTCGCCACCCTTTATGAAGTTGCCAAGCTTAGTAACATCAGCAAGACCGCGCTTAGCAGATGTTGAGGTCTCAGAGGCGTTGCTATAGAGCTTAGTACTGAGCGCCTTGTCGTAGTCCTTAGCCACGATAGCCACAACATCACCCTCCTTCAAAGTAGAAGCGTCACGAACAAGACTCCACTTGTCAATACCCTCTACATCTGTCATATTTACACCGATGCGAGTAACCTTACCTGCCTCAAAAACAAGTGATTTGCCCTCTGGAATAGTGCCCTGTTTGATGTAAACCTTCTTGTTAGTAACTACAGCAACACTGTAAACGTCGCCAGCCTCAAGGGTTGTTGGCAGAAGGGTGAAGTATACCTTGTCAGCAGATGTTGTAGCGACGCTAACGGTGCTAAGGGTGCTACCTGCAGTAAACTCCTCTGGGTTTGTGAGGTCTACGTTGATAGTACCTGCAAGAGCCTTACCAGCAGCTGTAAACTCAACTCTTTCAATCTGCTCATCAGCGCCGAGGTTGAGGTTATTAACGGTCATCTTTGCAACGGCAGCCAGACGAGCAAAGCGTACATACTGCGCCTCGGTAGGCTGAGCAGTAGTCTGAACAGGCATTGAGACCATAAGGTCTGCAGTTGGGTCGTAAGACTCCTCTGCCATAGTCTGCTCTGCTGGCAGAGCGAGTGTTGCCTTATCAAGAGACTCAGCCGATACATAACCAGTCTCTGGGTAGACAACAACATACTGATAAGCATCCTTGCCTGGGTTTGCAGCCAATTCAGCCTTGATGCTTGCCTTGCCATCAACATTCTCGTATGTTACATTAGTTGCCTCTGCAAGAGCATCGGTCTGCTCAAGAACGGCAAAAGTCTCGTTCTCGCTCCAGCTAAAGATTGGCGCGTCGCCAGTAGTATCTACAGAGGTACGGGTAGACTGAGCAACGAAATTCACAACGACGTTACCCTTAACAACCTCATTGGTTACCTCCTCAAAATTATTTTGGCATGATGTAAGAGCTACTGCAGCTACTGCAACGACTCTCAAAAGATTTATCATTCGTTTCATAAACCAACAAATTTTTTAGAGTTCAAAATCGCTGTCATTATAGCCAGAATCCTGTCCTGGCTCACCTTCACCACCATAGCTTAGAGAGAAACCTCTCTCTACCTCCAGCTCCTGCATCTCCATCTGAGGAACTGAGTACTTTTTTAATGTGCTTTTCATAACTGATAGAATTTTATGTGTTTTGTTAAATCTTCTACTGAGCTTTCTGCTGCCACTCTGTTGGCATATTGTTATAGTCTGACAGACCTGTGCAACCTGCAAAGCAACCCTCGTGGGCAGTTCTATTGCTTGGTATGCGAGGGAAATCTTCACCCTGCGTACGCTCATAGAGGTGAATCTTCTGCTCGCCAATCAGTGTATATGGGCTCTCGCCAGTGAGCGCCGTACAGCCCTCAAAGCAATTATTGATAAAGCTGATGCGACGAACTGTATCAAATAGTCCCGCAGGCAAGCTCTTCAGTGCCGAGCAGCCGTAGAAACATCTGGCAAAAGTTATACTTGTTGTTGTAGTGCCTATAGCGGCAAAGAGCCTCTCTGGAATGCTCTCAAGTGACTTACAGCCTGAGAAGGTCTCCTCAAAGGTGCTAATCTTAGGGTTGGCAGCAAAGAAGTTCTCTGGAATGCTCTTAAGGGCAGTACAGCCTAAGAACATCTTGTTTACGTAAGTAAGATTTTTGCACGAAGCCAAAAGGTTCTCTGGCACTGACTCAAGCGCGGTACAGTCGATAAATGCACCCGCAAGGTGGGTGATGCCTGTATTTTCAGCAAAGAGCGCCTCTGGAATGGTCTTAAGAGATTTACAACCCTCAAAGGTCTGCGAGAACTTCAGCTTTGCCGCACCAAGAGGCTTAAAGAGGTCTGCAGGGATGCTCTCCAACTTAGTGCAGTTGTAGAACAGACCCTTCATAGATGTTACCGAAGTGGTCTGAGGGAAGATGCTGCCCTCAATAGTTTTAAGCTCCGTACAACCCATAAATGCAGTCTCAAAAGCAGTGGCTGGCACATTAGTACAAGTTGCAAACAGACCCGCAGGGATAGTCTCAATGCCCGACTTGTAGAACAGACAGCTAAAGCCGTCTGATGAGACATCCGTAACGTGGTCAAAGAGCTTTGCTGGCACTGTTTTCAGATTTGGACACTCCGCAAAGATGTATGAATAGTTTGCCAAGTCGTAATCTCGTACATCGTCAAAAAGAGTCTCAGGAACAGAGGTGATTGCTGTATTTGCAAACATAGACTCAAACTCGTATGCTTTAGACATACCCCTCAGTAGACCTGCAGGGATTGTGCGCAACTGTGTACAGTCGGCAAAGCAGTATGGGAACGATTTTGCCGCAGTCAAACCGTCAAATACACCCTCCTCAACATCGGTAAGCGAGCTACAACCCTGGAATACTGAGCCGATAGTCTTCACCTTTGTCAGACCCTTGAATGTATCCCTCTTTACGCTTCTGATATTGGATGAAAGGTAGAACAGCGCCTCAAGGTTAGTTACCTCTGTGCAGTTCTCAAACATAGCCACTGGAATCTCAGTAAGAGAGAGACAACCCGCAAACATATACTTGATATTGGTAGCAGATGTCGCCTTCTCCATCAGCTTTGCAGGGATACTTGCCAAGTTAGTACATGCATAGCATACACCCTCGTAGTTTGTAGCGGCACCATTTGCGGCAAAAATCTTCTCAGGAATAGCGGTTATAGCCGTTGCGCCAAAGATATACTCAAAACGGGTAATGTTAGGGTTATTAGCGAACAATCCCTCAGGAATTGAGCGAAGATTTCCCTCTGCGATAGCTCCCTCAAGTGTTGCAGGGTAGCTCATAAGGTAGTTTCCAGCATTTATCGCCAACGACTCGTCTGTAATGAGGAAGTTTGTTCCCGCACCATAGAAGGTATAGTAGAACTCCTCAGCCAATGGAGTGTTTGCAAACAGATTCTCTGGAATCTCAGTAAGAGAGGTGGTATAACGGAAGCAATTTGCGAACTTCTTTGCCTTAGCTGCATACTGGAACAGCCCCTCAGGAATCGCCTTCAACCTCTCGCAACCTAAGAATGCCGCCACAAACGAACCTACATCACTAAATGAGCCAGATAAATCGGCAGGTATAGACTCAAGGTTTATGCAACCCTTACACATTTTTGCTGCATTCTTGTAGCCCATATTTCCCCACGAGTAGATACGCTTCAACTCAGGGCAAATCTTATCGTTGTAACTAAACTCAAGGTTGTGAATATCCTCACCTGAGATGATAATTGTGTAGATACCTGGCTCAGCATAGTCCTTATATACTCGCTGTCCCTCGTATGTGCCTGCTTGACTTCCATCGCCAAAATCGGCAGTCATCTTACCACCATTTTGAAGCGTAAGAACAGGTGCGGCAATCACTCGCTGATTTGGCTCAGTGGTCTCAACCTCATAGATAAGCTCCTCAGTATCAGTTCCTACCTGCCATACAGTAATTGAATCCTCAGCTACATTATCTTCGCTACCAACCTTTACAGTCAGTGTTCCCTTGCGCTCCAACTTGTCGCCACTTGCACTAAGCGTTACAACCAACTTATTGTCTGTACGCTCGGCACTAAACCACCCCTCGCCAGAGGTAGTAATCTCCCACTCCCAAGCAGGATCAACATCTACAATAATGCTCTCTACGCCACCATTGTAATCTGCAAAAACGTAGTCCCTTCCAAACTCAATGTACGCAGGAGCTGTTGGCTCAGATGGACCATCTGGGTTGTCTGGGTTATCTGGGTTGTCTGGGTCTTGTGGTCCATCTGGATTGTCTGGATTGTCTGGACCATCTGGGTTATTAGGTCCATCAGGGTTTGATGGCTCCTCAGTGCCGCCACCCTCATTATGGTTAGGCTCGTCAATCTCGCCCCCTGGTGTACACGAAAGTGTGAGTGCTGCAAAAAGCAGCGCATACAATAAACTCTTGATTTTCATATATTTACTCAATATTTGTATCTCTTTAATGGCGTAAGTTGCTAAAAAACACAAACCGGATGAATACACAGCTACAGCACAATGCATTCATCTAATCTTACAACAACCTTGTGATTTAGATCACCCAACCCCATCAAACAACTCGCAAATATATGATATTTTTGAATAATATGAAAAAATTTTTATGTTTTTTTAATAACTAAGCCTACTTAATTAGAAAATATCTTAACCAAAAGGGAGTGTCTAATAAGTTTTTTAGACACTCCCTTTTCGTTAGAAGTTATTAAATATACGAAATTAGTACTTTTCGCCACTATTTAGCTCGTCAGTTGTGAGTGATTTCTTATCCATCTGACGCCAGAAATAGGCAATATAGGCTACCACAAATGGGATAATAAGCGAGACGACTGCCATGGTGCGCAGAGTAAACTCGCTTGAAGAGCTATTAGCAAGGGTCAGCGATGACTGCAGGTCGGCAACTGACGGATAGTATGCCGTATTATTATAACCAACGACCATAAACAGAGCCATCACAGCCAACGTTGTACCAGGACCAGCGAGCCAAATGCCTCGTCTAAAATCTTTACGCCAGAGGGTCATCACAACGCCCACAACTATCAGCACCGCACCCACAAGCAACAGCACAAGCACCAGCGGCATTTGAAGAAGGTTTGTAAAATACTTCCCTTGCTCCATAAAGACTCTTCCCGATGCATCTACCGCAAAGCCCTCCATTGTAATAAGGTGATAGCAGACAACAAGAAAGAGAACTAAGAATGCCAAAAAGCTGACAGTCAGCGCGCGACGCAGTTGTGAAGCAAGTTTGCTACTCTCTACGTTATTTATCAGATAGAGCGCACCAAGCGAGATGGCAAGAAACATAACCAGAAGTCCAAACTCCACATTAAATGGATTTGCCACAGCCTCAAGACCGTGCCAAGCGTTACCCCAACGGCTAATGACAGGAGAGGCAATATCACCCACAGCACTCTTATTGACCGTAAAGTCAGAGCCAGTGAAGAATGTGCCAACCGCAGCACCTATAAGTAGCGGTGCAAGGCATCCGTTGAGAGTGAGGAAGGCGCGGAATGTATTTTTACCCAAGAGGTTGCCAGCCTTGCTCTGGAATTCATACGACACTGCCTGGAAGACAAATGTCACAAGAATGAGAATCCACACCCAGTATGCACCACCAAAGCTGGTGCTATAAAAGAGCGGAAACGATGCAAAAAATGCTCCGCCAAATGTCACAAGGGTTGTAAAAGTAAGTTCCCACTTGCGACCTGTAGAGTTTACAATAAGCTGACGTTCATCTTCACTCTTGCCAGCCAAGAATATAAGGGCATTGCCACCTTGCACAAAGAGTAGGAACACCAATAGTCCCCCCAATAGTGCTATAAGAAACCACCAATAGTGTTGTAAAAAATCGTAAGTTATCATCGCTCTATATTTTATTCAATATCCGGACCCTGTTTAACAGCCTTAATCATAATGCGCACCTCAATGGCAAGGAATAAGGTAAATATCGCCACAAACAACCAGAATGTTGTCTTTACAGCAGCCACGCTGACACTTGACACAGCGGCACTAACTGGCAGTAGACCATCAATAACCCACGGCTGACGACCCACCTCGGCAACAATCCAACCCGCCTGACCTGCAAGATATACCAATGGCACAGAGAGAAGTGCCGCCCAGAGCAGCCAGCGCATACCCGCAAGGCGATTCTTATACTCAAACCACAGCACTGCAACCATAATTAGCAGTAGCAGACCTCCAACGCCTACCATCACACGGAAAGCCCAGTAGACCAGTGGCACTGGTGGTACAAGCTCCTGCTTTGAGCCAATATATCCATAGCCGAAGTAGTCAATATTCTCATCAAGAGTCTTACGTGCTACAGCTGCCGCTTCAGGGTCACTATCTTTCAGCTCACGATACTTTGCAAACGCCTCTATGGCACTCCTACCGCGCTCAATCTTCTCGTCAGCAGAGATATGATAGACCCCATCTGGGGTTGTATAGCCATCCAGAATATTATTTATACCTGGCACATAACCGTCAATGTCATGCGTAGCAAGTATTGATAGCATTGCAGGAATCTCTACACCAGGGACTATTGAGAATGGCGCGCACGTGCCTCCATCCTTAAGTCCCTCTGCTGCTGCAAGTTTCATTGGCTGGTACTTTGCCGCGTGAACACCTGAGCTATCGCCGCTAAGCATCACTGCAAATGTGCCGATAATGCCCACAATAGCCGCCACGCGAATACTTGCTAAAGCAAAGCGCTTTTGGCGACCCTTAAGAAGATACCATGAGCTAACTCCAATAACAAACACAGCACCAGTCATCCAACCACTAAAGACGGAGTGGAAGAACTTTGATATTGCCACAGGGTTTAGCACTAACGCCCAGAAATCGACCATCTCGTGACGCACCGTGTCGGGGTTAAACTCCATACCTACAGGGTGTTGCATCCACGCATTTGCTATAAGAATCCACACTGCCGAAATCGCTGCACCAATAGCTGTAAACCACGTTGCGGCAAGATGGAAGCGTTTGCTAACCTTCTCCCAGCCAAAGAACATCACCGCAAAGAATGTCGCCTCCATAAAGAATGCAAATATACCCTCAATAGCTAATGGAGCGCCAAAAATATCGCCTACAAACCAAGAGTAGTTACTCCAGTTTGTACCAAACTCAAACTCAAGGATAATTCCCGTAGCGATACCTACGGCAAAGTTTATGGCAAAGAGTTTCATCCAAAATTTTGCAACTTTTTTCCAGAACTCGTCGCCCGTTTTTACATAGATTGTCTCCATTGTAGCCATAATAACCGCCAAGCCCAATGTTAGCGGAACAAATAGCCAATGGTAGCCAGCCGTAAGTGCAAACTGCAACCTTGACCAGTTTACTAATGCCGTTTCAACCATAATTTCTATTTTTTAAGGTTTATTATTAGGAGTATTTGTTAGCTGAGTGCTTATATAATCAATACATTGCTCTTCATCCTTGCCTGCCAGCGTAGGACGAAAAAAGAATGCCCGCAGAACAACAAATAGCACAATCACCTTTAGCAGTATCAACCACCATAGCTGCCGACCCCAAGTCATAGACCTAAAGCCATCAACATAGAAGTTCCATATACTAATCAGTAGCCGTTTCATTGTAATGTAGTGCTATTCAACACACAAATATAGTAAAAGCCACTCAAATTTCAAAGATATTTATGCATAAAAAAGATAGGAGAGTGCTACTACTCCCCTATCTCTATTATAATGCAATAGCTACTATCTCATGTTGCTCTTGAAGAACTCCATAATCACGCGGCAAGAGTCAAATGAGTCTGTTGCCCAGTTGTGACCACCATTGCGAACCTCGTAGAAGTGAACCTCCTTGCCATATGGCGAGCCATAGTAGCGGTGGAAGATAACCTGATTCTTAATCTTTGGAAGCACGGTAGTCTCCTGATACATACACTTGTTTGCTGCAGCAACTGCTCCTACTGCAACTGGAACTGCAAGGTAAGCACCCCAACCGTACTGGTTTGTAGGGTCACCCTCCCAACGAGAGGTCATATCGCCAGTACCGTGTACCTCCATAAATGCTACTGGGGTAGTGTAGTCGTGACGCTTTGCCATCTCTGTAAGGGTAAGACCCGCCATTGATGCAATAGCACCGAACTCACTCGCCTTACGATAAGCCATCAGGTAGCACATCTCACCACCATTTGACATACCAGTGAGGAAGGTATTCTTTGCAGAGAGGTTGTACTTTGTCTGCAGATGTTTTGCAAGGTTGCAGATAAACTCGCAGTCGTCAATCTTCATCTTGTCAATCTGCCAAGGGTAGTATACATTCCAACCAGTATTTGGACGCGGGTCGGTAGTTGCCTGTGGGTAGCAAAGAGCCACCTTATACTCCTCAGCAAGCTGCTTGAAGGTAAGTGATGAGTTGTTTACATAGGCATTTGCGCTACCTCCATATCCGTGAAGGATAAACACCAGCGGAGCATCAGCTGGAAGGTCGGCTGGAAGGTAGATATAGTATGATCTTGTAACACCCTGATCCTCAATAGTCTCTGTTTTGAGTGATCCAGCACTTGCTGCATAGCATACAAAGAGTGCTGACAGTAAGAAAATAAACTTCTTCATATTGCTTAATGATTTTTAAAGAAATTCCAGATTTGGTTATAAACTTCAAATTCTGCATCGCACCAGCCCTCGTTTGCTCCATCTACAGAGTAGAGAACAACCTCGTGACCATCCTTACCACCAAGATACTTAGTGTAAGAGACAAGTCCCATACCGTCACGTGGAAGAAGCTCGCCAGTAGTGTAGTGTGTACACTCGTTGATAGCAACAAGAGCTCCTACGCACAAAGGCACAGCAACATAGTTTGGCTCAACACCGTACCACTTATACAGAGAGTTCTCTGTAGCGTGTACATGAACAAATGAGACAGGCTTTGTGAAGTTATTTGCAGCATAAGTTTTAGCATTCATAGTCGCTGACACGCAACCATAGGCGTTGAATGTATCAGGAATCTGCATAGCTGCGGTATATGCATACTCATTGCGATAGCTGAGTAAGTATGCCTTTGTTGCAGAAGCGAATGAATTCTTTACCTCTGCCAAGAACGACGCATCGGCATCATTACCAACCTCTACAATGCAGAGAATGTAGTTTCCGATAAGACAGTGCTCGGCAGCCTTAAAGTTTACGTCAAGCTGCTCCGCTGCGCGAGTCTTAAGCTCAAGGTCTTTTGTTGCAACAACTACAACTGGTGCATTTGGAGCAATATCCTCTGGCTTAATAACAATAGCGTTGTGGTCAGCGATAGTTACGCTTGCATACTCAAGCGCTGTTGAAGCAGCGATCTGCTCCTCGTTGTTTGTGTTATCCTTGTCGCAGGCAACAGCAAACAACATAACCATACTCAATAAATAAAATATCTTTTTCATAGTTTTATTCTCCGAATTTTACGTGAACAGTAAATGGCTTGCTACCAGACTTACCACCAGCAGAGCTGTGGTTTGTATACTCCTGATAGTTCTCTGCAGTAACCTGAGTTGTACCACCTGCATAGGTCATACTACCACCAAGAACGATGATAGGCTCATCCTCAGTACCCAGAACAACAGTGTTAGATGTTGACCAGTAGTAACCCAGAATCATACCATACCACTTCTCATTGCTATAGTCGTAAGTAATATCACACTTAACCTTACAACCGCGGCCCTCACCTGGGCAGCTGTCGTAGTTACCGTGCTGACCGATAAGACCTCCAATCTCTGAAGTACCGCCAGAACCACCTCTGTCGTTGCTCAGTGTACAGTAGCTCTCGTTGTACTCAAACTTATGTCCCTTATCCAACCAACCGATAATACCACCGATATTACCATCCTCAACAGTAATTCCACCGATGATTGTACCAGTGTTCTTACAGTAAGTTACGTTAGATGAGCCACCAGAGATACCACCTGCACGCATAAGGTCGTGAGAGACAACCTTCATCTCGCCCTTATTCTCGCAACGGGTAATCTGGTTAGTCTGTGAAGGGTCCTCAAAGCCTGGATAACCAACAATACCACCGCAAGTTGGTCGTGTACCCTTACAGTATGATACGCAGTTAATTGCACCGTTGTTTACGCACTCTACGATGTCTGCACCTGTAGCACCAGAAGCGTCTGCAGGAGCACCACCAGAGATACCACCAACATTTACTGGATAGTTCTTACCAGAGAATACAGAGCCGTCTGATGTAACAACATTAACATCAACCTTACCGTTGTTTACACTCTTTGTAATTGAGCTCTGAGTAAGACCAACCAATCCTCCCATACGAGGGCGGTTTGTTCCGCAAGAGACTGCAATCTTCTCAATCTTTGTAATGTCGTAGTCAATATCGCCATTGTTAGTAGACTCAGTAACAGGAGCAGCAGTGCCAAGCTGTGCTGCAAGACCGCCGATATGAATTGGCAGATTGTCAATGCTCTTAATAACACCAAATGCAGAGAGGGTCTGAACATTCATTGTCACCTTACCGTTATTCTCGCACTTGTTCATTGCACCATTGTTGTAACCTGCAAGACCACCAACAAGAGCACCGTGTGATGCGCCAGCCGCAGTGTAAGTAATGTTACCAAAGTTCTTACAGCTTTCCATTGCCACCTCACCAGAAGCAACAAGACCAGCAACAGCAACAGTAGCATCACCATCGCCAGCAATAGCCAGAGTGACATTAGCCTTATTTACTACATTTGTAAATGTACCTACAGCCTCCTGTGCAAGAGCAGCAAGAAGACCTGCCTTTGATGCGGTAAATGTACAGCTCTCGTCAATAGTAAGGTTAGAGACATTACCTACAGTAGCAAAGAGTGCGTGGTCTGAGGTAACGCCGCTAATAGTATGTCCGTTACCTACCAGTGTACCTGGGAATACAGGAGCAGCAGGCAGAGTCTTACCAGCAAAGTCAAGGTTACCCAAAATCTGAATCTCGTCAGTAGCACTTGCAGAACGCAATCCGTCAGCATTGTTAAGGATAGCGATAAACTCATCAGCATTAGATGCTGTCATTGGGAATGAAGCCTTAGCAACGGTCTTTACTGTATAGATATCAGAGTACTCTGACTCGCTCTGTGAAGCAGGCTCAACAGCCTTAACGCGAATCTGATACTCAGTTGCGCTCTTAAGACCGGTGATTGTGTACTCAAGCACCTTATCAAGCTCTACAACGGTGTAATTCTGTGCTGCACTCTCCTTATACTCAAGAACATAGCCCGTAGCTTTCTCAACCTTATTCCACTTAACCATAATCTGGTCTGCTGTAGATACGGCAGAGGCGATAACTGGCTTGTCAAGTGGAGTCTTAGTCACCTCGTATGCAACAACCTTAACAATAACATTATCAAGGTACATACGGTGCTGTGATGAACCTGGAGCTGAGCCATCCTTGCGAATAGGACCGATACCGATACGAGCACCTGGCTCTACATTTGTGAGGACAATCTTCTCGGTTGTAAATGTACGACCAGCCTTAATCTTGAACTCTGCTACTGGAGTAAGGCTCTCCATTGCAGGGGTTATAGATGATGCGCCACTCTTACCAGCGTGCTCTGAGTTGCTGATTACATATACAGCAGCCGTTGTAGGGTCTGAATCGTAGAGAGCCTGGTCAAACTGAAGCTCAAGAGTAGCCACAGACTTAAGGTTTACAAGCTCTGGAGTACACATAAGTCCAGTCTTGCTGCTTGCACCCAACTTAACATGACCGATGCGGCCGCAGAGTGGAGATGTTGTGTCGCCATTAACCTCGTTACAGCAGCCCCAAGTAGCAAGGCGAGAGTTCTCAATAGCGTTCTTCATTGTTGTGAACAGACCAATCTCTACGCCTGGCTCAACAAGATACCACTTCCAAGGACCACCGCCAACAGGGTTTACACCCTCAGCCTTGTCAAACGCTGTTGCAAGGTTACGGTCGTCAGCAGAGTAAGCAGCAGAGCCACGTAGGTAGTTACCACCCCAAACAAGCTCGCTAAAGTCCTCAGCAAGAGCAATACCACCAACCTCAACCATTGCTGTAGCGCTTGGCTCAACAACGGTAAAGTCAAGGGTCTTACCCTCAATAGGGTCAGCAACAGTCTTGTTTGTCGTATCCTCAACTACAAACCAGTAGCTTGTGTTCTTCTCCAAACCAGAGAACTCAAACTGAGGGTAACCATCGGCAAGATCCTCCCAAATTGGCTCATTTGGCTTTGATGCCCATGATACAACAAGGTCTGTGCAAGCCTCATCACGATAGATACCGAAGCTATAAGCCACCTTTAGATCCTTAGCAGCATCCTTAAATCCACTAGCACTCCAAGTGAAGGCGAGCGTTGAAGATGTTGCATAAGCAAACTTAGCAGCAAGGTTAGAGCCGGCAAGCTTAAGCTTTACAACATTACCCTTTGAGTCAGTTACAAATACAGGGTCTGTAGCTGTGCCATCTGGGTATATAGCATGTACAGATGCTGTGTAGACACCCATAGGAAGATTTTTGTGGGTGTGAACGCAAGCTGTTGATGGGCCTGCATCCTTAGTCATAGTGATAGGCTCTGCTGAACCCTCTGGGGTAAGGGTAGAGACAAACTTAGTTGCTCCAGCCTTCTCAGCAGCACTGCCATCAAAGCGGATTGTAATGGTGCTTCCTCCACACGCGTCATCGTCCACGATAACCGCCTCTGGAGATGGGTATGCAGGCTCAAGAAGATCGTCGCCCTGTTTGTCACAAGCAACGAAACCGCACCCCAACATCAGAATTAGAAATAGTGCAAATTTTCTCATAATAAAAGATTTATTGATTAGGTTTATGTGTGTTAAGCATATAATGAACACAAAGGTAATAAAAATTTTCCAAAAAATCTAATTTATACAACCATATTTACACAAAATAAAATTAGAGTGACCAATTTAGCGATTGGTCACTCTAACTTCATACAATTACCTTATGCCGTTATAGCCAGTCAGAGGCGCTATAACTTCCCTTCGGCGCATTAGGAACGTTTGTAAAGTAGCTAAAGCCCGTAAGTTTCTCAAGCTCCGAGATTGACATCATATCTGCCGCCTGCGGTTTATGCCCCTTCTCCATCTCGTGACAGATTGTAAAGGCGGCACACTGGAGTTCCGATGCAGAGCAATCCTGTACGCGCTTGCCCGTGCTACCATTCTTTGTGCGAAGCAGAGCGTAGTAGAACATAGTCGGGCAGCTCACATCATTTCTACCACCAAAAGATATTGTCTTTGGCGATGCAGAAGCGCCATTGCGTGAGAAGCTCTCAAAGTAACAACCTACAACAACATAGAGCGTATCTGAGCAGACAAGCTCATCAATATGGTCCTCAAGATTATTCCATGCGCCACCACCAGTGTTGAATGTTGAGGAGTACTGCGGTGCGATATTTGTGTAGTAGAACACCTGACGATTTGTCGCTGCCGAACATAGTCGCTCCGCACTGCCGAGCATATGTCCCTTATTACATCCGCCACCAGTGCTCTTGCTGCTATACTGAATAGATGACGGAATCTTCGGGTCTTTACCATATGCATCTGTGCGGTCAGTCCCCTTCTTCTCATACATCGCATGACGAGGCGCTGCTACCCACAGTGGACAGTGGTGCTTACCGCTATAGCAGACGGTAAAGTTACGAGCCGTGCCACTATTCTGGGCATTCCTCTCGTTACCTGCACAGAGGTGGTGGGCAAAGTAGATGTTGCTATCGCTATCGTGCACACCATCATTATTTGCATCAGTAATCACAGGGAGCTCCGCCCACGCATAACGCGACGTAGGGGTCGGGTCTGGCTCTGGGTCAGGCGTTGGGTCAGGGTCAGGGTCTGGATTTGGTGTTGGCGTTGGATCTGGAAGCACCTCTCCCCCACCGCTGCCGCCGTAGGTTATTGTCACCGTGCTAATACGCATACAAGCGCCAGAGCGGATATAGAATGAGTTTAGGTTAAGGTCCGCAAGGTCTACCGTCACGCTCTTACCGCTAACATTAACACTCTTAACCACACCTGCTGCAGATGTAGAGCCAGCTTCACTACAGATATATAGTTTATTCGAATAGCTCTCTGTAAGGGTCAGAGAGAGCGACTGCACAGCGCCACTAAATGTTGGTGTGCCGATATATGCCACCTTGCCATCGTTAATCTGGATTGCCTCGTTATTATGGTTATAGGCGCAGATTATCCAACTTCCATAGCGATTGGGGTATGTATTAGGACTCTTATAGCCATCAATATAGCTCTTACACTCATCATAGGTCAGCGTTGCCACGACAGGCTCTGTAGCTGTAAGAGATTTACGATAAGTTGCGTTGCTAAGGTCTATATTTACCTTGTAGTAGTTATTTCTCTCAACGCTGCGCGAGTATTTATAGCTATAAATCGCCGCATCGGTAGTAATTACGAGCGTTCCTGAGTAGTTACCTGGCGCAACAACGATATATATAGGTGTTGCGGCAGCTTTTGTCGTAGCAAGCTGGTATGGTGTATCTAACTCACTCTGCACAGAGTAGCCACTAACCGCTATTTGCGATGGTTCTGCTTGGCTAATATCGTACTTAAAACTGCCTGAGATAGGGGTAGATGTAGCATATCGCACCGAGACTACTCGCTCAGACTGATACTTTGATGTCGCGTAGATATTGAAGCACAAAATACCACCAAGAGGTTGAAAAAGCATCGCCTTATCACGCTCAGCTGTCATAGTATATGGCTCAGCGACCATAGGCATTGCATTCTGAGGGAATTTGCCCGCACTTGCCACATCCTGCACATCTGGAATAGTAAGATTAACACTCTGCAAATCACTATTTTGCGCCGAATATGGAGTATAACCATAGATTGTATCACCGACAGCCACCTGATCAACTACAGCAGAGCAATAACCGCTACCATCCCTGACCTCTACTGTCGCCTGAGCATTGACAGTTGGGCTCTGCGAGTCCACAAAAAGACCCAACTTCTCACCACCCTCCCAGCTGTAGCGATAGTTATCAAAGGCTACCCTACTCTCTGTAGCTAAAGCAATATCGAGTTCCACTGCAGAGCCGTTATCAAGCTGCTCGCCTTCGCCTTTACCACAAGCAAAGGCAAGAGTAGCACATAGTAGTACAACAAATAGTCTCATCGTTTAGGAAATTGAAGAATTATTGAAAAAACGACCATCACCCCAATCATAAATGGGTAGTATAGATGTGGTATTATCTCTACAGGACTCACTGAAGCCAATCCTGCCGCCATAAGTAGCTGCGCTCCATAAGGGAGATAACCCTGAATAACACACGAAGCAGTATCCATCAACGAGGCACTCTTTCGTGACGGAATACCATACTTAGACGACAAATCTCTGGCTATAGGTCCTACAGTAAGTATTGCGATAGTGTTATTGGCTGTACAGAAGTTTGTCAGTGCCGTAAGCAGCGCCACCACAGACTCCGCGCCACGACGAGAGCGAACCTTAGATGTCAGCCTATCTATCAGATAGTCAAAGCCACCAAGCTCCTTCACAACAGCCATCACTCCTCCCGCCAGCAGAGTAACAAGGATAAGCTCCACCATAGAGCCTAACCCCTCGCCCGCCGCCGTATAGAGGTGCAGAGGTGTAAAGCTACCACATAGCAGCCCTATAACATCAGTAACTATAGTGCCGACAATAAGCACCACCAGCACATTTACACCCACCAGCGCAAGAATAATCACTAAAAGATAAGGTATAGCCTTAAACCACTCAAACTCGGCGTGTGCAACAACTATATCGGCGGTCTGATTGCCGTAAAGATAGAAGAGCAACGTCAGCAGTGCCGCAGGAAGGACAATGATAAAGTTGGTCCTAAACTTATCCCTCATCTTACAGCCCTGGCTCTGCGTAGCGGCAATAGTTGTATCTGAAATAAACGATAGATTATCACCAAAGAATGCTCCACCTACAACAATAGCCACTAACCAAGCCGTATCGCAACCAATCTCTGCCGATAGAGCCGTAACAACGGGTGTCAGTGCGACAATAGTACCCACAGAGGTACCGATAGCCATAGAGACAAAGCATGAGGCGAGAAATATACCCGCAGGCAGAAAGCTACTCGGCACAACCTCAAGCGTAAGCGCTACCGTAGCATCTACAGCACCCATAGCCTTTGCCGAAGAGGCGAAGATACCCGCAAGGCAGAAGATCCAAATCATGTACATTATATCCGCATTGGCTGCGCCACGCGAGAAGATGCCAATCCTCTCATGCAAATTGTGCCCCTTAAGCAACAATAGACCGTAAATTGCCGCAGCGACAAATGCCACAGCTATCGGCACACGATAAAAATCGCCCGCCAATAACGCCCCCACAAGATAGACCGCCAACAACACAACCACTGGCGAAAGTGCCAGAATCCCACGGAAATTTGTCATTTTTCAATCTTTGCCACAAAGATAGTGATTTTTCCTCAAGAGAAACAAGCTCAGCTCAATATAAATATAACAATAGAAAAGTAATAGACAAGCCAATATTGCTTATTATTTTTATTTTTGGGATCTTTGTGGCGATATTTTTGTGCAACAATCTCGAAAAAAGAGATGTTCAGTTTGTTTTTTAAGATATGTTTATTACTTTTGTAGTGACATATTGATTTACGGAAGCGTAAGTTTATTCTCGTAGAGGAATCTGGTAAATTCAATGCGATGAGAATAGGCAGACTGCATCTTTCGTCATACCATCTATTTCGGTACGGCGCGAGGTTGTTGCTTATTTATCGCAGGGCATACCAGAGCCTCTCTACAAATAAGTTCAGCCCTGCGCTTTCTTAATTTAACTACACAAGGGCTGTGTGATATGAAAAATTATGAGAGTTGCACGCCACAGCAAAAGCTGCCCTGAAAACCAAATATGGTACAGTTCAACAAATAAGCGAGTTGTTGAGCCCTCAAATCCCGATGCATTTGATGCCAAGATTGTATCAAATAGCTACACCTCTGAGGGCGGAGTAATCATCTTTGAAGGCGAGATTTCAACAGTGGGAGATAACGCCTTCTGCGGCTGCAGCCTACTACAAACCATAACCCTACCAAAGTCAATTACACAGATTAGCAGCACAGCCTTTAGGGAGTGTAGTGCGCTTGACAAATTTTACGGTGAGCACTCTTCCGCAGACGGAGACGCCCTTATTATCAACCAGCGACTGATTGCGTTTGCTCACGGAGTAAAAAATTGTCAATACATCATCCCTAAAGGTGTTGTTGCAATAGGCAAATACGCCTTTGACTCACATACAGCACTGCAAAGCATCATTATTGACGCCGATGTAGAGTCTATCCACGAGGCAGCATTCTATAACTGCACAAACCTTACAAGTGTTATCATCGGCAACAAGGTGCGCAACATCTGCAAAGAGGCATTTATGGGCTGCAGCGCCCTTACCGATATTATTATCGGCAATAGTGTCACTACAATCTCAGACTCAGCATTCTACTACTGCAACAACCTTAAACACATAACTTTTGGCAACAAAGTAAACACAATCTCTGACTCAGCCTTCCGCGGTTGCGACAACCTAACACAAATAACCCTTCCTGAGAGCATTACTCATATCGGCAATGCCGCCTTTATGCGCTGCTCTTCACTTCTGAGCGTGATTATCAAAGCCCCAATCCCACCACAAATTACCGATACCACATTTGACAGCGCAACCGACTACATGATATATATCCCTAAGCAATCCATATCGCTATATACCAATAGCGATTGCTGGGTTAAGTTGCTCAACAAAATCGCTACATCAACTCCATCACACAACAAAATGGATGCACAGCCCAATAAAACTCAAACACCACTACTTAAAAAGCTGTAAAGAGTGTCATAAAAGAGCTAAGGAATTCTAATGTTAGATAGCGCACAATAACAGCAAATGACAATGAATGACAATAAATGGCAGCGGGCTAACGCCCTTAATACTGCGCGCAAGTGCGCGCTATTCAATGCCATTAGGGGCTGAAAGCCCTTGCTATTAAATGTCATTTACCACTACTCCGCCAAATCAAAGCACCCTCACCACTCAATCAAGGTTAGGTGCACAATGACAGCGAATGACAACGAATGACAGCGGGCTAACGCCCTTAATACTGTGTGCAAGCGCGCTATTCAATGTCATTGAGGGCTGGAAGCCCTTGCTATTGAATGTCATTCACCATTACTCCGCTAAATCAAAGCACCCTCACTGCTCAATCAAAGTCGGGTCACCAAAGGTGAGCTAACGCCGCGATTAAGCCGAGAGCAGAGACTGCTTGCAGGCTTTGCCGAGGCGCAGCGGGGGAGGGTTACCGCAGGTAAGCCAACGGCTAATAGCATAAACTAATTTTAAGCGTGGATTTACAACGCTCGGCGCATAAAACAGCGAAGGGCTGTACTTATGTACCCAGTAAAAATTGATTGTAGGCGAGGTTTTACAATTCTCCGATAAAAACTAATTTTAAGTGTGGATTTACAACGCTCGGCGCATAAAACAGCGAAGGGCTGTACTTAACGTACTGCCCTTTGCTGGATTATGGGTTAGCGGAAGTAAATACCGCATAGAATCAATTTTTTAAGGTACGTAGTTGAAATAAGCATTATCCTTCAGATAAACCTCCTTAGACTGGTGTCCACCGTAGATATACTCTGAGAAGTTGCTCTCGTCGAGCTTAACACCGTTTACAGAGCCACCGACAGCAGCAGCCTCAAGAACAAGCGCGTGCTCAAGGGTACAAGCTGTACCGATTGAAGAGAAGTGCTGAGTACCGAGGATAGCTCCGATAGTTGAGTCTGGGTGAGTAGACTGGCTACTTACAGCACCACCGTTGATATCTGCCTTAAGCTCACCGTAAATCATAGAACCGCAAACACCACCTACGTGTGCAATAACAGTCTCAGGGTTGTCAGTGAGGAAGGATACAGTACCTACGTTAGAGCTACCGTTGAGGAAGAATACGTAAGCGTCTGTATAACGGTTAGATGCCATCTTACCCATCACACCACCGAGGAATGCCTCTGAAGAAGCCTTGTTACACTTCAGTGTCACATTACCCATGTTAGAGCAAGAGTTGTAGTGAGGGTTGTAAGCATTTGCACCAGCACTTGCTACAGCACCACCTACGCAGATACCGCAGTTATCAGCATAGCGCATAGAGCCCTCGTCAAGCTGAGTATTTGGAGTGTCGCACTCTACATAGATATCACCCTGGTTGATGAGGAATGTGTTCTCGCAACCTACAGCGATATTACACTGAGTGAAGCAGAGCAGACCACCAACACAGAAGTAGTCAATAGCATTTGTTGTACCAGCAATCTCAGTCTCCCAGTTCTTGTTAGAGTACTCGCCAGTAATGAATGGGTCATAGTGTACAGCGTAAACTGTAATATCACCCTCATTTGTCAGACGGTTGAGGCTAGCCCACTGTGTACGACCTACACCACCAGAGAGTGCGAAGGTGTGAACAACTGCAGGATCTCCTGGCTCACCAACATTGATGTTACCATAGTTAGTACAGTTGTTGATGTTACCAAATACGTTAGTAATGTTGGTATCAACACGGTTTGTAGCATAACCAGCGATAGCACCAATATAGAATGTACCGATATGACGCTCAACGTTCTTATCAACAACAATCTCACCGTAGTTCTGGCAGCCAGTAACCTCATAACCTGCAGCACGACCGATAAATCCACCAATAGTGGTATAGCGGTAGTATGCGTGGGTCATCTTTGCAGTTGAACCAATAGGGTACTCAGACTGAGTTACATTGTAGATGTGAATCTTACCATAGTTCTTACAGCCAGACATATGAGAGATAGCATCAAGGTCAGTTGGAGCACCAGAAGCCTCACCGATGAATGCGCCGATATAGATGTTATCGTTTGAGTGCTCACCGAAGATGTTGATTGCACCGTAGTTAGTACAGTTCTCAATGTTACCTGTAGCCTCGTGGTCTGAACCCTCAGAGATAACACCTGCATTTACGAGGAATGACCAGCACTGAGTCTGAGCAGTGTACTCAGAGAGTGAAATACGAAGTTCACAGCTCTCGTCAAATACCACGTTAGAGATTGTGTTACCATAAACAAGGTTGCGGAACAGTGACTTGTTAGGAACATCAATAAGAAGGTTCTTGATAGGCACACCACCACCATTGAAGTTCTCGTTAAGGTTTACATCTGGCCAGTTAGCCATCACGATGCCGCTCATATCAATCACACCACCGTTAGCCTCAGTAGCTACGAAACCGTAGTCACCATCAAGGTTACGATACTTAGCCATATCCTCGCCACTCTTACCTGCTGCAAGGTCAGATACGAAGTTGAGGAATGTAGCACCAGAGTCAATACCAGTTGTTACTACATCTGGAGCGAGGGTCTTAGTGCACTCGTCAAGGTTTACAAGGTGCTTAGTAACATTACCAGCAACATAGTCAGCTGCAGGAAGCTCTACAGTATAGTAGTACGCACCAGCATAAATCTCTGCAGTGATTGTGCGCTGCTCTGCTGCCCAAACGCCGAGGTATACATTAGCTGCATCGTACTCGTTATCTGGAATGATGATAGCCTTGTCTGCCACTGCCTCAATGGTTGAGAGCGGATTGAGCTCTGCAACATCCTGACGGCTGTAGAGGTTTACAGTGTGTGAACCAGCGATATTGTTACCACGGATGATAACCTTTGAAATCTTGTCGTTCATCTTAGTCTTTGAGTAAACACCAAGCTGAAGAACTGAAGAGACAATCTGCATATCGCAACGCATCATACGAGTTGTACGGTAGCTCTGGTCGTTAACCATAATCATTGGTGTAGAGTCAAGAACAAGAGCATCGTCTGTAATGCGCTGTGCTGTAGGTACAGAGAGTGAGATATCGCCAGCAGCAGCGTCGTTAGAAGCATCGTATGGGCTATATACATAGACAGCCTTACCAGCATCGCCAGTGTTAGGGTTTGTACCTACGAACTGGTTGCTACCAGAGGTAGTTGAGCGGAGGTTGTTTGTTGTACCTGCATACAGACCAAGAACTGCGTTGTTAGAGAAGTAAACATCACCACCTGTATAGTACTGCTGTGCGCCGAAGTCATTTACAAGAGTAAGGAACTTATAGCCATCAGAAGAGTCTACAACCTGACCGCAACCTGCAAAGCGGAAGTTTGCAGTATTACGCAGATAGTTAGTACCGTTGTGGTCTACCTTATTGATACGCTGGAAGTTAGTTGAGTTACATGGACCGCAAGTAAGGTTAGAAGCCAGACGCAGACGCAAGAAGTAGTAACCATCCTCCATAGCATCAGGGAAGTTGATAATTAACTTATCTGGGTCAGTAGTGCAAACCTTTGAACTCTTACCACCCATAAAGCCCTCAGAGTGGGTAATTACACCCTTCCAGTAACCTGCAGGAGATGATGCTGAACCGATTGGAATACCTGATGAGTTCTTTGGAATATCTACATCATTTGGCACCTCTGTATCTACAAGGTTCCACTGTGTCCAGTCAAGAGAGTCATAGAAAGCATCCTTCTCTGGATCATCAAGCATAATGATTGGACGGCCGTTGAGCTTATACTCGTCAGCAGTACACTGTGCCCACTCAAAGATGTGATACTTACCACCTGCATCAGTACCCATAAATGAGAACTCACAAGCAAGGTTAGTATTTGCAGCAGCGTTGTGTACAGGGATAGTCCAAATCCAGTAGTCACCCTCGTACATACCTGTAATCTTTGGAGAAGAAGATGTTACGAGCATACCGTCGTTACCTGCACGCTTCTTAACGATAGAAGCCTCAGTACCCATAATAAACTGTACGTTTGCAGATGTCTGAAGGGCTGTAGAGAACTCTACTGGCTCCTCCTTCTCATATGCGCCAGACTCCTCTGAAAGAACGATTGCGAATGCCTCCCAGTTGTCACCCTTAGTCTCACCCTGCTTCAGGTCGTTGAACTTGAAGTTTACAGGAAGACCGATAATATCTGAACCAAGCTCAATAAGAGGGAAGATATTGTCAGATGGATCGTACTCTGAGAAGAAGAGGTCATCAATACGATACATATCCTCTGAAGTGTTCTCAAAGCGGAAGTAGAGAATCTTGCTCACATTTGGAGCGATAGAGAAGTCAAATGTATTGAGTGACCAATCATTTGTTGGGTGCTCAGTGTGGATATACTCCATCTCTGCCCAGTTATTGTTGTCGTGAGAGATGTAGAGTTTAAGGTCGTTAGTGTTAAAGCGACCGTCGCAGTTCTTTGCACCAAATGAGAGGTAGAAGTCAGTCTTATCCTGGTTGTTGAAGTTACGGATATCGAAGTGACCAGCACCGTCAATCATAATGTTTGCGCCACCAGAAGCCTCAAGGTCAAACTGAACATCGTAGTAGTTCTTTGACTGATCGTCTACAGAAGCGTATACGTTGTCAGAAGATGCATAAGCATAAGCATAGAGGTCACCGGCAGTAGCTACACCGTTGTAAGACTTGCTACCATCAGCGTTTGCAAATGTGTAGAACTTAACAAGGGTGTTCTCCTTAATCATATCACCACCGAAGTTATCCTGAACGAATACAAGACGGCTCTCGTTAAGGTTGGTCTTAGGACCACGCTGACGAACACGAACTGTATATGTAGTCTCGCGAGTCTTGAACACTACAGAAGCAGTACGATCCTCACCACTATTCTCACCCATAGTAAGATATACATTGGTTACAGATGTTGCAGGCTGCGGACCTCCGAGAGGAGAGACCTCAAGCCAAGGCTCAATCTCAGTAACCTCGCCAGTCTCTGGATTAGTAACAGTAGTCTGGTCGTACTCTACAGATACGGTCCAGTATACGCTAGAGTTTACCTCAAGATAAGGCACTGTACCAGTTGTACCGACACCGAGCTTATTGAGCACCAACTCCTGTGACTGGTCAGCAGCATCCCACTGTGCCTCACCAGTAGAGTAGTCAATGTCAAACGGAACGAAAGCACTCTCATCATTCGTTTGACTGGTAGTACAAGCAAAGGCGAACATAGCTACCGCAAATGCTGCTACCAAGTTGAAAAGTTTTCTTAAAGTTTTCATATTGTTAGGTATTTTTATTATTCAAGTGTCCAAGTATTGTCAATCTTACTACCATCGTAGAACTTCTTAGGACGCTCCATAGTCTCCTGATATACTCTGCCGAAACGGTCCTTAACCTTAATAATCAAGGTTGTGTTCGGTGCAGAGGCAGTTACGCGGAACATATGGTTGAAGGCTGTTGAGCTACAAGAGTTTGCAGAGAAAGACTTCTTCTCCTGAACACCGTAGACATAAATCTCTCCAGCAAGAGCCATCAACGGGTCACGAACTGTACCGTTGAGCTGCTCAACATCAAGTGGCTTGCCGTTCTCGGTAACTGTAATATCCCAGTCGCCATAAGAGCCGTACTTGCCATTCTCATAACCCCATACATTGATCCATACAGTGTTATCAGCCTCCCCATATCCATACTGCTTCTTGTTGATATTAACTGTATTATTACCACCATTAGCAGTATTAACATATGAGCCTGCTGTGATAAACTTCTGTGCAGGGCCGTAGCTATCATAGTACTTCTTCACCTCGTTCATATCGTAGCTCTTGAACTGCTTTGTTGCAGGCTCGCCCACAAACTTATAGCGCCAAGTACGATTTGTTCCACTAACCTCGTATACATAGTAACAAGATGGAGTACCATCTGCACAGAGGTTAAGGGCTCCAGACTTGCTGTTTGTACCACCTGTACGCTGGCTTGAGTTCCACCAAACGCCACAAACGGCGCCGATGTTATGCTCGTACATATTTGTACCATAGCCAGGAACTGGACGGAAACGAGTCTGATGTGTATGACCAGTAATGAAGTTTACATCCTTATAGTCCTTGAACAAGTCCACAAAGTTCTTCCAGCTTGTAGAGCTTGTAAACTCAGTGTTACGGCCGCTACCAGTCCAGTTTACCAGTGGAATGTGCAGTCCGACAACAATTGGAGTATCCTTGCTCACATACTTCAAATCCTTCTCTACCCACTTCATCATATCAAGACGGAAATCGGCGTAGTAGTTACACTCGCCCATAAGTGGGTCGTTGACAGAATTTGAACCTCCGAACTCGTTCACATAGATAATATCATCCAAAAGCATATAGTGAACCTTACCGAAGTTCATTGCCACGTGTGTAGGGCCAACCATCTTACGATATGGACCTGAAGCACGAAGGTCAACATCATCTCCTGCTGGAGTGTGTCCGTCGTGGTCGTGGTTACCAAGTGTAGACCAAACCTGACATGGAAGACCGCTGATGTAGTCCGATGGATGGTGTGTAAGAGACTCTGCCCAACCAATATCGTTCTTATACCAGTGTACGTCGTGCGCAAAGTCGCCCAAGTTGAGGCAATATACATTGCTCTTGCCTGTATAGTCTGCGATAAGCTCCTTTACAAAGCCATCACGGAACTGTGTACAGTCATTTGGAGACAAGCTACGATTGGTAAGATGGATATCAGTTGCCACAAGCACTGTATGGTCGTCTGTAGACTGCTTGATAAGCTCAAAGTTGTACTGCTCCTCATTAGCTGTATCGGCAGAGGTCTGTGACCAGTACTTAGGCATACCACCCTGTGTAGGCACGTTGTAGCCTGAAGGGAGAATCACATAGACAACCTCGTAGGTCTTACGAGAATTGAGCCAATAGTGACCATCTGCATTAGTTTCTGTAATCTCAACGCCATCTGTAACAAGCACACCCTCAACACCTTTGCTTCCGCAGTAGACCATACCCTTAAGGTTGTAACCATCCTTGCTCGGAACCTTGTTATCAACGCTCTGAACAGTGACATTTGTGGTAAACAACTCCTGAGTCTGCTCTCCACGACGAAGTGTAAGAGTATACTTTCCATCAACAATCTCATTTGGCACAGCAAAACGGAACCAACTTGTGCTAAGACGAGTAATCGCGCACTCAAAGGTCTTGCTGCCCTCCATTACAAGAATATCGGTCTGCTCTGCGCCAGTAGCGGTAATACGGTAGTCACCACCAGGATTGAGAAGCATAGATGCCTCTGACTTAACATTGGTAACAAGCGCACTGCTACCACCTCCTGGCTCGTCAGTTCCACCGGAGCCGCCACAAGCGACAGCTCCAGCAAGAACTGCTAAACAGAGGACTATATTCAATATATAACTCTTGATGTTTTTCATTTTCAATAACTTGAAAAATAGTCTAATGCTTTATCAACTTACATTGCAGCCTGCTTTACAGTAACTACGATGTTATTGTTACCATTTGTATTCTGATATACTGTGATAGTACCCTGACGCTCCTCGCCAGTAGTATTTGCCTCAACAGAGATATCAAACTTAGCCTTAGTAACGTTAGAGACCTTAATCCACTCTACTGGGTCACCATTCGCATCATCATCAATTCGTGCGCTCCAAGCTACATTTGAGTCAAGCGGAATAGTCTTAACAAGCTCTTTTCCAGCGTTCTCACCATCCTCATACTTGCCAGAAGCAGTAAAGCTCTGAACCTGAAGGAATGGCTGGATATAGAACTGTGTGTTAGGAGCCTTATCCTGCTCGATGTCAATAGTCTGGATAACCTGACCGTGAGAAACAATGTTTACCTTAGCATAGCGTGTATCACCCTGACGAGAGTTAGCCTGGAAGTTGAGCGTAAAGCGACCGTCGTAGTTACCCTCGCTTGGCCAGCTTGTAATCCACTCATACTCTGGGTCATAGCACTCTGAATAGTCTGGTACAATCTGCCACTCATCTGCATTTGTATACATATCGTATGTTACAGATACTGCATAGGTCTCACCAATATAACCATCGGTTGTTACCAACAGACGGGTATCAGTTGTGCCTGTACCACCAAACTTTACATAGATATCTCCACTCTCTCCCTCGCAAATATATGGAGTCTCCTCCTTACAAGCTGCAAAGGCAATTACACTAAGAGCGAGTATCGCAAAATATTTTAAACTCTTTTTCATATCTGTTTCGCTTTTTAGAATTAACGAATCTCCTTTGCAAGACCTGCCTCGCTCCACCATACTGGAGTCAGCATATTGTCGGCACCGTCGTAGTATGTATTACGCAATGTCTCAACAACTGCAGCATAGTTGTCAGGGTTGGTAGTCTTGGTTGTTGTTGGATACTCAAGTCGGAGCGGCAGAACACCGTTGTTCAGTGTACCTGTACCGATTGTGAGTTTAGGGTAGCCAGTACGACGGTAGTCGTTCCAAGCCTCGGTCATAATACGGAAGTTTGCGATATACTTCTGCTCCATAATGCACTCAAGACCGTTCTTGATATCAAATGGAACAGATGTTGAGATAAAGTTCTCAATAGAAGCATCGTCAAGAATTGGCTGAAGCTCAATGTGGTTGTAGTTGTCATACATTGGCTCAACAGCTGCGAAGTTACGATATGCGCTATTGATGTTACGACCATTCTGACCGAAGTAGTTTACATAGAGGTCACGCCAGAACTCGATAGATGCGCGAACACCCTTGTTGTACCACTCTGTTACGCGAGCTTCACCACCTGCGATAGCTGCCCAGTGGTCATCGTCGTTACGAAGGTAAGCCTCTGCAAGGATAAAGCAAACCTCATCGTAGTTCATAAATGATACTGGAAGCTTATAGCTGATGAAAATCTCGTAGTTCATAATTGGGTAACCTGCAGTAGCAGTATCGTCACCCGG
>SUZO01000027.1 GCA_015059805.1 Rikenellaceae bacterium | reverse complement strand
AGGAACTCCTCTACAAGGGCTATAGACTCGTCCGATGCGTCATACATTACCTCATCCATTGTAACCTCGCCGCGGTCAATAGCGTCGCGCTTGAGGTAGACCAAAATAGGACTGTAAACATCACGGAAGGCGTCCTTGATAAATATCTTCTTGCGAAACTGCTCATCTTGTAATATAGACCACGAACTTGCTTGCTCAGCTGTTACATACTTTGTGTTGTACAGCAATCCTGTTGTTCCCCACATATATCCTACAGCGTAGTCATTTGCATTTTTACCTGAACCGTCAATCATATTGAAGCGGTCAACGATATATGGCGATATATTGCTGTCAATATAGTTCGGTGTATCGCCAAAATCCTTGTCTATAGGCAGTAGAAGGTCATTGCGAAGCATTCGCTCAATGATATACTCCGATGGACAAACAACGTCAAAATCCTCCTTACCTCGCTCAATCTTGGCGAGCATAATCTCGTTAATATCAAAGAGTTGATAGATAATCTCTACCTCCTCACCAGTCTGCTCCTTATACCACTCTTGGAACTGAGATAATACATCCTCATCAATATAGTCTGCCCAGTTGTAAATTTTGAGTGTATGTTCTCTATCGGCAGCAGTTGCTGCACCGATAGCAAATAGTAGCGTAATTGCAAAAATAAATAACTTTCTCATTAGATATTCTCCTGTTTACGAGCAGCGCGGCGTGCGCGAACATTGATAACGATAAGTAACAGCAGCACTGTTACAAAGATAATGGTAGATAGAGGTCGTAGCTCTGGAGTAAGACCTCCCTTGCGCGCATCGGCGTAGATATAGGTTGAGAGTGTCTCAAGTCCCTGATTACCAATGGTAAATATTGTAACAGCAAAGTCATCAATAGAGAGTGTAAAGGCAAGGATAAAGCCAGAAATCATACCTGGACGAATCTCTGGGATGATAACCTTGCGCAGCGCCTGAAATGGTGTTGCGCCAAGGTCAAGAGCTGCCTCATAGATATTTGGGTTCATCTGCTGTAGGCGTGGCATAACACTCAGTACAACATATGGTGTACAGAATGCAATATGTGCAAGAACAACAGTAGTATATCCTTGTGTAACACCGAGGCTTACAAAGAGCAGAAAGAGTGAGATACCTGTGATAATATCGGGATTGAGCATCGGGATATTATTGAGGAATGTAATTGCCTGACGCTTTCTACCGCGCATATTGTGAATGCCTATAGCGGCAATACTACCAAGAATAGTTGATGCTGCTGCTGCGACAAGTGCGATGGTAAAGGTGTTCTCAATAGCATCAAGCAGGCTATGGCGCACACCGCCCGAAAAGAGAGATGTGTAGAGCTTTGTAGAGAAGCCAGTCCAGTTACCAAGAACCTTCGCCTCGGTAAATGAGAATACGGCGATAATAATTATTGGCGCGTAGAGCAGTGCAAGCAGCAGCCAAAGGTATGATTGAGCAAAAAACTTCTTCATTAGATAATTCCTCCCTCATTTTGACTCTGCGCATCGCTATCTGAGAAGAGCGAGGTGATACCGATAATCACCAGCATAATTAGCGACAACGCTGCGCCGTAGTTCCACATTCCGTTATTGATATTCTCCTGAATTGTTGTTCCGAAGAGTTTGATGTTATTCATTGTCAGAAGCTCTGCAATGGCAAAAGTTGAAATTGTAGGCATAAAGACCATCATAATGCCGCTTGTAATGCCTGGCATTGAGAGCGGAACGGTCACCTTCCAAAATACAGTGCTCGGCTTTGCACCCAGATCCTCGGCAGCCTCAATAAGTGAGTGGTCCATCTTCTGCAGAGTGTTGTAGATTGGGTATATCATAAACGGCAAAAAGTTGTAGACCATGCCGAAGATAAGCGCCCCCTCGCCAAGTGGTATATGCGCAAAGTCAAACAGCGCAACTGTGGCAAGTGTACGAACAAGGATGTTAATCCACATCGGCAGGATAAAGAGCATGACAGTAGTCTGAGAACGATTGAGGTTTTTGTTGCTCAGAATATATGCAGCGGGGTATCCCAACAGTATGCAGAGAAATGTTGTGACCAGTGCAATACCTATTGAGTAGATAAATGTATTTACCGCCTCTGGCTGAACAACAAACTTCTTGAAATTCTCTAATGAGAACTCTCCCGCGCCATTGGTGAATGCGAAGATGACAATCAACACCAGCGGCAATGCCACAAAGAAGGCGAGAAACAGAGCGTATGGCAGTGCCCAGCTTGAACGACGTGAAAAGATGTTTACTTTCATCGGCTAAACTCTCTTTGTAATGTGTAAATCTGATGGAGCGATAGATATTCCGACAATATCGCCCTTGTCCCAAATATCGTTTGTATCTACGTAAATCTTCTCGCCATCATCTGTAAGAACGGTTAGATGGTAGTGATTGCCCTTGTAGAGGATAAATACAACCTCACCCATAACAATACCATCCTCCTTATTGTCAAGAAGTTCTACGCGGTCAAAGTTTATATTCGCATAAATATTCTCACCCTCAGCTATTGCACAATTTTCGCACTCAAATTCGGCGCCGAGAATCTCCACCTTATTATCCGCAAGCATCTTGCCCTCAAAGGTGTTGCAGGTGCGCTCCTTGTGCATTACATGGATGTCAGACGGCTTGATGAACATTCCCACCGTGCTATCCACATCAAAGGCGTTATAGTCCTGAAGGATAAGCTCATAGCCCTTGTCTGTCTCTACAAACATCTCATAGTGTACACCCTTGAAAATACATGATTTAACTGTACCAGTAAACTTGGCGTTCTCAGCGTTAGCGATGATATATATATCCTCAGGTCGCACAACAACATCAACAGGAGCATTGTTGCCAAAACCCTCGTCAACACACTCAAAACTATGTCCTATAAACTCAACCTCGCGGTCACGCACCATTGTACCATTGAGGATGTTGCTCTCTCCAATAAAGTCGGCAACAAATGAGTTTACCGGCTCATTGTATATATCTATCGGAGAGCCAATCTGCTGAATCTGACCATCGCTCATCACAACTACCGTATCTGAGAGGGTCAGAGCCTCCTCCTGGTCGTGGGTTACATAGATAAATGTGATACCCAGCTCGCTGTGCATCTGCTTAAGCTCCATCTGCATATCTTTACGCATCTTGAGGTCAAGCGCAGCAAGTGGCTCGTCAAGAAGCAGCACCTTCGGGCGGTTTACAATCGCGCGAGCAATTGCCACACGCTGCTGCTGACCACCAGAGAGTGAGTTTACATCTCTATCCTCATAGTCGGTCATGCTCACCATCTTAAGCGCCTTGCGCACACGGCTCTCAATCTCTGCAGCGGGCACTTTGTTCAATTTAAGTCCAAAGGCGATGTTGTCGTAGACATTAAGATGTGGAAAGAGCGCATATCGCTGAAATACTGTATTTAACGGACGACGGTGAGGTGGAACATCAGAGATGTCGTTACCCTCCATAAGTATCACGCCAGAGTCAGGCTTCAAAAAGCCGGCAATCATACGTAGTAGGGTAGTCTTACCACAACCTGAAGGTCCAAGTAGGGTTATAAACTCACCACGACGGATGTCAAGGTTAATATCGTCAAGCACCACCTTGTCGCCAAAAGCCTTTGACAGATGCTCAATTTTAATGATTGTGTCGCTGTTGGTAACCATTTTATTTACGTTTGCGTATTGTCTGAGTAAGATTAAAGTGATATGTTGCACCAATGCTTAGAGCAAGGCTCTTAGCGTGGTTATTTGCTGCAATAACTGCATGAAGGCGAAGGTCTTGGTTATTACGAAGTGGATAGTAGTTTACACCACCGCCATAAAATGCGTAGCCTTTTGAACTGAGGTCAGTAGGGATAAATCCAAACTCATCCTCATAGCCGAAGATGTCAAGACCAGTACGATGCTCATAGCCACCCTTGACAAACAGCTCAACCTTATCGCCAAATGTATAGCCAAACTTACCTACGGCTGAAATTTCGTGATTTGCACCCTCGTAATTGAGATTCTTGTACATCAAATCAACCTCTGCACCGAAGTTGCCAAAGTAGAATCCATTTCCGAGTGATGCCATCTTGACAAAGCAACCACGGTCATACTCAATAAGGTTTGCGGACCATATAGGTGCAAAACAGCCATACTCACCATACCAAATTAGTGAGTAGGTGAATAGTTTACTCTTAAATGGATGCTCTCCAAACGGCGAAGTGCCAAACTGGAAAGCAACAGTGGAAGCCTCGTCATTTGTTGTGAACTCAACCTTGCCGCCCCACTGATAGATGGCGCAGTTGTGCCAGAATGTAGAGCATAGAGTAGGGTGCTGATCCACATCCATAGGGTCAAGTTCATAACCACCTATGGCAAGCATATCTTTACCTACTGTAAGGGTGAAGTTGCCGAGTGTGTAACTAAGAGTTAGCCAATCAATAAAATCGACATCATCAGAGCGAAAAGCGTTCTGATATAGGGACTTAGTCTCTGTGCTAAGCCAGTGGTTGCTCATAGAGTAGGAGAAATTTTCGCCTACAGAGCCTTCAAAAAGAGTGTAAAGGGAAGAAGTGCCGAAATCCACACCAGAGTGGCCCCCACCGCCTGTTCGGATGTAAGGGTTTACTTCAAATCGAGGCGAGAAAATCAGCGTTGGAACGTTGCCTGATGCCTCAGCCTCTTGCGAGTAGGTACAAAAGTAGCATAGTGCAGCTACTGTCAGAGCAAGTATTTTTTTCATTTCCCATAAAAAATAATAGATGGTTCAGGGTGCAAATATAACAAAAAAAATGATATTTTATAGTTTAAGAGCACAATTCTGTATATTTTTTATCAAAAATGCTGCATATAGTCTACTGCGTGTAGTTAAATATTGTATCAAAATACTTTTTTTTATATCTTTGCAGAGTTAAGTTTGTGAATATGAAACAGAATCTTTATTTGAACAAAGTAATGAGCTATGGAGCCATTTTAGGCTTGGTAATGCTCGCTTCGCACATCTTTGAACAGTGTGCAGTCATTTATGGCGGAACAATGGGGTGGTACTCAGTGATGGGTATTGAGTATATTGTTGCCATTGTTGTCTATATCTGGATGCTCTACAGATTTGCAAAGAGCTACTCTCTTGAGGTTATGGCTCAGCAGTCAGATGTTAAGATGTTCAGTTTTAGTCGTGCCTATGGCTTTATTGTCTCTGTATCCTCACTCTCAGGTGTTATTGTGGGTTTGGGTCGCTACATTCTACACAACTTAGTCATTGGACACAGTGAGTACACTCAGGCGATGATTTCATCCCTGCAGGCTATTCTCAAGGCGAATCCTGAGACAGCTGCAATGATGGGAACTTACAACCAGATGTTTGCACAGCTGGCAGCTCAGCCAGAGCCTACAATTCTTCAGACTGTATTTTCATCAGTGTGGAGCTACTTCTTAGCATCAGCGATTGTTGCACTTGTTATCGCTGCAGTGGTTAAGAAGGAGCCAAATATTTTTGAGAAAAACAATAGCGAGGAGTAATGACACTTGATATTTCGGTAGTTGTCCCGTTATATAACGAGAAGGAGTCACTCTCTGAGCTTGCTCAGTGGATTGACCGCGTATGCAAAGCTGAGGGGTTGTCGTACGAAATTATTATGGTAGATGACGGCTCCGATGATGGCTCTTGGCAGGTAGTTGAGCAGCTGAAGGCTCAGTATGGTGAAACACTGAAGGCTATTCACTTTATGCGCAACTATGGCAAGAGCGCTGCGCTCTATTGTGGCTTTGAGGCTGCTCAGGGTGAGGTCGTCTTTACTATGGATGCCGACCTTCAGGACTCTCCAGATGAGATACCTGCTATGCGCAAGATGATTCTGGAGGAGGGTTATGACCTTGTTTCGGGTTGGAAACGCAAGAGATATGACCCTATAGGTAAGCGACTGCCGAGCAAATTCTTTAACTGGACAGCACGCACAGTATCGGGTATTAAACTCAATGATTTTAACTGCGGACTTAAGTGCTATCGCAAGAGTGTAGTCAAATCTATTGAGGTCTATGGCGAGATGCACCGTTATATCCCAATTTTGGCGAAAAATGCTGGCTTTAAGCGTATTGGAGAGAAGGTTGTTCAACATCAGGCGCGTAAGTACGGAGTCTCTAAATTTGGTATGGAGCGAATGGTAAAGGGCTACCTTGACCTTATTACTGTGACATTTATGTCAAGATTTGGTCGCTCGCCAATGTACTTCTTCGGCAGCTTGGGAACACTTATGTTCCTTGTTGGAGGCTTTACTACCTGCTGGGTTATCGGCAGCAAGATTTACAAGCAGATTATGGATCTTCCGCTGCGAGCTGTTACTGATCAGCCACTCTTCTACCTCGCTATACTGGCTATAATTTTGGGTGTACAACTCTTCCTGGCAGGATTTGTGGGCGAGTTGATAAATAGAAATTCGAGTGATAGAAACAGATATTTAATTGATAAAAAGTTATGATACAGCGAATACAAACTCTCTATCTAATGGTCGTTACACTGATAATGGTTGTAACGCTTGTGTGTCCACTTGTCTTTATTGCAGTTGATGGTCATCAGGTAACCCTCTCGGCCTTTACAATCTCCGATGCAGAGGGTGTTCTCTCTTATGCTTCGGCTTGGCTCGGTGCTGTGCTTGCTGTGGCTACACTACTGCCATTTGTGACAATCTTCCTTTATAAGAATCGCCCACTGCAAATTCGCCTTTGTGGCGTTGAATGTGTATTGCTTCTGGGTGCTGTGGCGCTTATTGGAGCATTTACATACTCTGTTTGCAACAATATATTTGCCGACTTTGATATCTCTTGGGCAAATATCGTCTTCCGCTTCCCAATCATTATGCCGCTTGTTTCGCTTGTGCTAACACCACTTGCTATGCGCGCAATTTTACGCGATGAGCTTCTTGTTCGCTCACTTGATAGAATCCGATAGGGGAGTCGTTAAAAAAGAAGATGCAGGCCAATCGGTCTGCATTTTTTATTGGACATAAAAATGGGTAAGCTACTTATATCGCACCGCTACAACCGCATACCCTTGCTCAATTCCTTGCCTGGGGGAGTTCTGCAGGAGCTGGTCGTATAAGACTTACCCGAGTGCAAAAGTAGAACTTTTTTTGTATCTTTGCAAAAAAAATAACGATGAAAAGAAAAATTTTTAAAAAAATATTTGGCTGGGGTGTTGCTATCGCTGTGTTAGTGGCTGGTATACTGATAGTTGCGTATAATTCGTTCTATGGAATGGCTGTCAATGAGGATTACTCAATATTTGTTGGTAATAATGTTCAGTACGACGATTTTACTGCAGAAGTAAAGAAAAATATAAATTCGCCACTTAAAAGCAAGGCCTTTGATTATTATGCTCTGCATCTTAATCTTGCATCTCGCCTCAAGGCGGGTCACTACACACTTAAGCAGGGGCAGAGTGTTATCTCTGTTGTCCGTATGTTTGTTCTTGGGGAGCAGACCCCTGTAAATCTTGTCGTTGGTCAGGCGCGTACACTGCCACAGCTTGCAGGAAAACTATCAAAGCAGATTATGGCGGATTCCACGGCTCTACTCTTGGCATTGCGTAATAGCGAACTGAAGTCAAAATATGGATATAAAAAGGACTCAATAATCGCGATGTTTGTGCCAAATACTTATCAGGTCTACTGGACAATTACGCCAGAGCAGCTACTTGAGCGTATGAACCGCGAGTATAAAGCATTCTGGAATAGGGATAGAGAGGCAAAACTCGCAACAACAAAGCTTACTAAATATCAGGCGATGACCCTTGCCTCAATAGTCTATGAGGAGACAAAAAATCGCGGAGAGATGCCAAAGATTGCGGGCGTATATATCAACCGTCTGCGTAAGAAGATGCCACTGCAGGCGTGCCCAACTGTAAAGTACGCTATGGGCGACTTTACCCTTACGCGCATACTTCACCGTCATCTGCGCTACGACTCGCCATTTAACACATACCGCAACGCGGGTCTACCTCCTGCGCCGATATGCATTCCGAGCATTGCGGCTATAGATGCAGTGCTGAATTACGATAAGAATAACTACCTCTATTTCTGTGCAAAGCCAGAGTTTGATGGAACGCATAACTTTGCCCGCACACTACGCGAACATAACGCAAATTCAAGGAGGTATAATGAGGCTCTAAAACGCCTAAAGAAGTAAAAAGAGGCTGAATAAAAAGTGTATTTTGTCGTTACGCTCGCCCTCAAAATGCTCATTTACGCTTTAGTAAACTCCGCTTTTTCGGGCTTCGCAAGCCTAAAACTACATCTTTTTATTCAACCTCCGAACAAAAAGTGGGTGACTATTTTACTTTTTAGTCACCCACTTTTGTTAATAATTAGGTTGATTGAGAAGTGCATCAATTTGCGACTCTATATTGCCTTTAGGGATATTGCCTCCCGCCTTTGCTGCGCGAGAACGATAGTTCTGTAGCATGCTCTGGATGTTCTTTAATTGTGCACGAGCATCGCTACGACTGCGTTGATGGTCTGTAAGTTCAAGTTGTGACACTATCGTATTTTTGTTTGCCTTAAACCACGCCTGCTCCTTGGTAAAATTGTTTATCCAGTGTCCAGCTTTACTCTCCCACTGGCGATAGTAGCTCTTGCAGTGTTGAATATCTGTTGCATTAGCAGCAGATGTACTGTTTGAGACTGATGCGGGACGTGAGTATGTTGGGGTAGTGGAGTATGTTGGGGTAGTGGAGTATGTTCTGCTGCCACTATGTTGGTTGATGGCATTATTAACATTTGTAGCCAAATTACCGACTGCCGCGGCAAGTTGTTGCCAAGCTTGCTGTCGCTGAATTCTTGCCGCCTCGGCTGCTGCACGACGCTGTGCGGCAAGTCGCTCCTCCTCTATACGACGCTCTTCGTTAGCCTTAATTCGTGCAAAATATGCCTCTGGAATAGAGTAGTCAATCTCCTCGCTGCGAGATGGGTCAAGTATAGAGTTTTCGTCAAGAAATATTTTGAACCAAGTTTGGCTTGGAGTATATGCATATCTCATACAGAATCCATGTTCATTGTGATATTGGCTGATGCTACCGTAATATGGGGGTATGAGCATATTGCCCGCCATATCGTAAATGGTGGCGTTGTAATTATCATCGTATGTTTTCTGAGCAGTTGTGTGACAGACGAAGTATCTATATGTGTTAGTTCTGTCGTGTTCTATTTCAATGCCATAATGCTCTACAGGGATAAGTCGCTCGCCCTTAAGACTATAGATTCCATATTTTCCGGTCTGGGTATTGTGTACAAGAGCATAACCTTGATAGAACTTTGACCAAGTATACTCATTATCCTTTGCTGGAGGTACCAACTCGTTGCCATTTTCATCGCACAATGCTCCATTTACCACGCGGTAAGTGTGCGTTGCTGCATCATAGAGAACACCTATCTTATATCGCTCTTCAAGCATCTTTATAATCTTATCTTTTGACTCTGGAATAGGGGATTTATAGGTGGAATTACCGTTGATATCTATCCACAAAGCACTCTTAATTTTAGGAGCCTTCTTCTTTTTTTGATAGTAATAGTATCCAAGATAAAATCCGCTTTCTGGAGAGTATTTTAGTGGGTATTCAGGCAGTGAATAGAATATGCTTGTCTTCTGGGTCTGATTGTTTTTTCTCTTAAAAGACCATATATTCCCCTTTATAGGCATTGTAAGCCATTTACCATCAAAAGATAGAGCCCACATTGTCTTTTCAAGTTGCGCCTCAATGTATGGATAGTAGTTTTTGTTTAATTCATCTGCCGAGCGGAAGTAAATTTTAGTAAATGAACAGTTTGGGAATAGCTCGTTACCTTTGCTATCTAAAAGGCTGTAAAGGTCATATTCACTATACTTTGGGTTCTTTGGTGTGATAGTCTCACTCAACAGATATACACCATACTCCTCGTCGTAAGAGAGTGAGTGTTTTGGGTATCTCTGGCGGACCTGGACCGTAACATCTTTGTCTTCTGGTGTTGCAGGACGCTGCGCATAAATAGGGGTAAATAATGCACATAAAGCAATGAAAAGGATAACAAACCGTCTCATAGTTGTAATGTTTAAGGGATTAGTTTTCACAAATATACAAAAAAAAGATTGCCAATACAATATTTGGCAATCTTTTTCATAAATATTTATTGCAGATTACTCCATATCGTCGTCCTTCAGAGTTTGTGGAAGGGCAATAGAATCCTCTGGAGTGTTAGCGTCAATCCAAGCCTCACGAGCTGCAAGGTCCTCCTCTGTCAGGCTATTGTAGTACTCTGGCAGAAAATCCTGGAAGCGGCAAGTAGAGAGCTGGAAGGCTGCACTCTGGTCGCGTGAGGTCTCGCTGAAGTTATAGCTATGAGAGTAGATTGCGTAGATAGCAAGCACGCTACCTGTTGCACCATCCTCTGGAACAGGCTTGCCTGCAAAGCGAGAGTAACCGCTTGTACGAGCAGTGTAGAAGCCTGGTGTAGAGGCGTGGGTAGTAGAGAGAGCCTCTGGGTAGCAGAGAGCTGTGCTGCCATAGAGACAGATGTTGTTGATTGAGTAAGCCAGCTTATACCAAGGCTTGCTAACTACATACTGCACCGAGCCATCAACTAGAATACCACTTGTACAGAGCCAGCTTGGGTAGATATTAGTGTTGCTACCACTTGTAAGCGCTGGGTAAGGCTCTACGCCACTTTGATTCTTAACACCACGATAGGTTACAGTAAGGTTGTTAAAGCGGATAAGACGACCGAGGAAATCCTTGTTATAGACAGACTTAGACTCCTCGTAGTTGTCCACTACATAGATGTCGTCTGTAGCATTCTTACCCTCTATAAGGGTGCAATCCTCGCCCTTAAAGACATACTGTGCAACCTTGTTAGGTGAAACAATGTTTGAGTTTGCGTAGTACTTGTAGATTCCATACGCATTCAGGCTCTCGGTAGGGATGTCACCGATAGAGAGCATCATGCGGAAGCTACCCATATAGAGTCCTGCAAGGCGAACATATACCCAGCAGCTCTCCTTGGTGTCAAGGTTACAAGGGAAGTCGGCAAAAAGACCATTTGTGAGCTTAAGCTCGATAGCAGCAGTGCCATCAAAGATATGCAATGACTTGTAGACATTACCCTGCTCGTCGTTGCTTATTACCTTGCCCTTGATGTAGTAGTCGCCAACAATATAGCGGTTGTTCTTAAGTTCATACTCTGTACACTCGTCCTCAGAGAGTACAAAACGCTTGTACTTTGTCTCAGCCTGTGAGTTTGTAGAGCCTGAGTTGTTAAGCGGGAAGAACATATCCTTCAGCTCGGCAATAGTAAGGTGTTGCATACCCTGTGCCTGCATAACCTCGTCGGTCATCTCAGCTGGAGCAGCTGGAGATTCAAACTGCTCGTAGCAACCAGTAAAGGTAAGGCTGAAGAGTGCGATAACAAATATTTTGATAAATTTCATAGTCTGTAAAGTTTAGAAGCGGAAGTAAAGATTGAGGAAGTAGTTTGTTCCAAGCATATAGAAATACTTTGAATCAAAGCGAGAGTAGAATGGCTCTGCAGGGTTAGAACCAGCAGTGTTACCATTCCAACCACGGGTACGACGCATACGCATCTGCTCGTAACCACCAGTCTTAATATCCTGATTGTTGAGAATATTCTTAACCTCAAAGCTAAATCCGAGCATATACTTACGCTGGATATACCAGTTCTTACCAACGCTTGCGCTCAGAGTATATGCGTGACCCAGATACTCCTGACGGCGAACATTGTTAATGTTTGTAAGAGCCCAAACCTTAGCCTCGTCAGATGCAGCCTCGTTGCCAAGTACCTCTACATAAGACTTAACAGCGTTAGTTGTACGGTATGCAGGGTTCATAGAGAGGTAGAGCTTATCGTAGAAGTTGAAGTTTACAGATGCAAACCAGTTGTTTCCACTACGATAGTCAAGACCTACGTTTACTGCAACCTGAGGGGTGCTCTCTACGTAAAAATTCTTCCAGTTTACCTTATCAATAAGCTCAACCTCTGCACTGTTGTCAATAATCTGAACAAAGTTAGGGTTTGAGGTGTAACGGTAGTCACCATAGTTCATAGCACCCTGGATGGCAATACCGTTCCAGATAGGGATGTTCAGAGCGAGCTCAACGCCATAGTAGCGCTTGTCAATGCCAGACATCGCAAAGTTGGTAAATGAAGACTGTGTATCATCATAGAATGAGATAACCTTTGCCAGATCGTTCATCTTTGTAAAGTAACCAGATACGCGAGCCTTGATATATGGCAGGTTGAGATTGTATGTAAGCTCAGCACTGTAAATCTTCTCTGTACTCAAGCCTGGGTTAGACTGGTTACGAGTACGTGGTGAGACAAATGCCGAAGCGAACTTAGGTGCATCGGCAATAGCTGCTGCATTAAGTGAAAGGGTGTGAGCGCCAGAGAAACGGTAGTTAAATGCAGCCTTTGCCTTGTAAGTAAGGAAGTTAAGGTGCTCTGAATCGCCAAATGAGTCGTTGCCATTAGGGAACAGACCCTTACGCCACAGACCTTCACGCCACATAGAGCTATAGCCAATCTCGCCACCAAGGTGCATTGTAAAGCCACCGTATGTCATTGCATACTGAGCCCAAGCCTGAGCCTGACGGACATTTGCGTAGTAGTCGTAGCCATACTTATCACCCTCCTTAACAATGCGAGCGTGACCGTTAGCAAGGTAGTAGTCTACATCGTTCTGGTAAGCGATAATGTCGCTACCCTTATCACGCTCTGCAAACTTGTCAATATCAAGCCAGTAAGTACCACCCAGAAGGTCCTTAACGGTGCTATAGTACTCTGTGCGGTTAATACGAGCCTTAACGCCACCGATAATAGAGTGGTTTGTATTGAACTGGTGTGAGATATTTGCAACAAAGTTGTAGTCAATCTGGTCTGTATGACGCTCCTCAATCATATAGTTAGAGCGGAACCCCTGTGCATATCCTGCTGTTGTAGGGTCCTCGCGGCGGTTAGCGTTAATCATACGGTCAAAGTCTATGCGACCATTCCAAACTGCCATTGCGCCCAGGGCAGCGTTGATGTAGTTCTCAACCTGCTCGTCAGAGGTCTGCTGGAAGATACCTGGAATCTCTGGGGTAATCTGGCTCAAATAGTTTGAAGGCAGATAGCGATAGTAGTCAGGTCGTGGGTCAGCACCATCCTTCCAAGTAAGGGCAGAGTAACCGTTGAAACCAAAACGAAGAGATGTCGCAGCAGTAAGGCGAGTCTTATCAGATATGTCAAAGATGTAGTTGAGCATAACAATAGGCTCATGAGTGCGGCGAACACGTGTATTACGCAGTTTGCCATCCTGGAAACCAACGTTAGGGTTGTAGTAGTTGCTACCAAACAGATCGTAAGCCTCCTGTGTAGATGCCTGCTGTGCACCACGCTGCTGTGGAGTGCCGAGAAGGGTCAGAGCAAGGCGGTGCTTTGTGCCAAAGAGCTTCTCTACAGATGCAAAGTAACCATACGAGTTGTAGTAGATACCATCAACATAACCGTTACCACCCTGACGAGTTGAAACAGAGAAACCGTATGACCAACCATTATCAAGAGCACCAGAAGCATACGATACCATAGCACGCCAGCGATACATCTGGTTAGCATTTGATACGCTCACGCGGAAACCCTTACGCATCTGTGATGCACGTGCATTTACGTTAGTAACGCCACCGATACCACCAACACCAAAGTTTGTCGGTGTAAGACCTGCGCTGTTCTCCTGATTACGAGTAGCATCGTTTAGACCGCTCCAAAGTGACCAAGGACCATAGCCAGTCATAGCATCGTTAAAGCGGATGCCATTAAGGTAAACATCCTGATACATAGAGTCGTAACCACGAACATTAAATCGCATCTCACTAAAGCGATAAGAGGCAATATTGTTATAAATATCCTTTGATGAGCTTAGTGATGATGGCAAAGCCTGAGCGTCTGAAGCAGACGAGTCATTATCAAGCTCCGCAAATAGAGAGTCGTCAATAATCTCACTCTGGAATGAAGGCACGATGATTACAGTGTGCAAATCGCGTACATTCTCTGTTACGCGCACCATCATCTCCAGTGTCTCAAAGTCTGGAGCAGAGAAGGTGAGACGATAGTCTCCAGGAACTACATCTGTAAAGGAGAATTGACCATTGTCATCTGTAGTTGTTGTCTGACCTGTAGTGTCAATAGTGACCTTGACAAGTCCTACCGCTGTTCTTCCATTGCGGGAGACAACTTGACCCTTGATGCCTCCCTGAGCATAGGCGGCAAAGCTAAAGAGGGTCAGTAATGTAAGAAGTAAAAATTTTTTCATATATAACGGTTAAAATTATTTACCTATATAAATAAATACTGGCAAGTGGTCAGAAAAACCATTCTGGAAGTTATTTCCAACAAAGGTTCTGAGTGGATAGTTCTTGTACTGACCTTCACGCTGCATCATATATGGGCGTGAGAAGATGTTTCCATAGAACTTACTGCCCTCGGCACGCTTGAGCTTAAGCTCACCTGTAGAGCCAGTCGCAAGGTTCTCTGATACAATAATATTATCAAACAGATTCCAAGAGTCGCGGTAGCCAAGTGTTCCATAACCAGCCTTTAGAAGGGCGATGTATGGGTTATAAAGCTCGCCTGCAACCAACTTCTTGATATTCTCACGAGCACCAAGAACCTCGGTAATACTCTTGTCTGTAGCATCATCGTTAAGGTCACCCATAATTACAACCTTTGTGTTTGGTCTTGCTGTGCGAACAGAGTCTGCAATGCGGCGGCACTGTGCAGCTGCAGCCTCACGCTTTGGGTCAGAGGCTGTCTTACCACCAAGGCGAGATGGCCAGTGTGAAACAAGGAAGAAGAATGGCTCATCCTCGATAGTTCCCCACATAGTTACAAGGTCACGGGTGTAGAAGTTCTCATAGCCAGGCATCTCAAACTTATGAGCCTTGCTTCCCTCAAGTTTGAAAACATCTGGACGATAGAGGAAGGCGCAATCTACACCGCGACGGTCTGGAGAGTCGTAGTGAACGATGCGATAGTTACCGTGTGCCATCTTTGGCTGGGAGATCAGATCCTCAAGCACAAGGCGATTCTCAATCTCTGAAACACCGATAACGGCTGGAAATTCACGGTTAATTGCCGCCATGTCAAAGAATACCTTGTCAAGGTTACTCTGCTTTTTCTGGTACTTAGTGCTGTTCCACTTCTTGTCGCCAGATGGCAGAAACTCCTCGTCCCACTTGTCAGGGTCATTGATTGTATCAAACAGATTCTCAAGGTTGTAGAAGACAACCATGTGAGGCTTCTGCGCAAAACAACTCAACAGTACCCCTGCAACAAGCAGTGTGGTTAAAAGTAGTTTTTTCATAGTTGTATAATATTAAAAATTCCAATCATTTATATTCTTCTGATTCTTAACGCTCTCAGCAACAGCTGGGTTTAGGTTCTGGTAGAAGGTAAAGCCACTTCGCTCCTCAACCTCCTTAATTGATACCACCGCCTTCTGGTATGACACAGCGTTTGACTCGTTGGCAAAGAGAAATCCGATAGCCTTAATCTCATTAGGGTCGGTAATCTCAGAGATACTCTTCTTTGTATTGCCGCTACGGGTACGCAACAGTAGCTTGTAGCAGTGTGTAGGGCGTGTGATTGTTCTACCACGTGCAGTAAAGGTTCTTGCATTCTCAAAGAGAGTTCCCACAACAACGTAGAGGGTATCTGAGCAGATGTTATTTCTGGTTTTATTCTCAACAGATGCCCATACACCACCATTGAAACTGTAGTTCTGTGGCATCATATTGGTTGCATAGAAGGTCTGCGCATTGGTCATCCAGGTGCTATAGCGAGATGCTGATGGAAGCATATGACCACGACTATCGCCCGTGCCGTATGCACCACTGACAATGTTCTGCTGCTTATCTTGTGGGATAACGGGGTCGGTATACTCATACTCAACAATTTGGTAGCCGCCATTGTAATACTCGGTAATAGCGTCATCAAATGCCCAGGCATCTGTTCTACCACCGCCAGGGTATCCGCGACCATCTGTATATACGCTATGTAGCGGATAGGCAACCCAACGAGAGACAAGTTTCTCTGTGTCGTAGCAGATAGAGTAGTTACGCACAAACTTGCCGTTTGATAGGGTAGTGTAGTAGGTCTTATGTACTAAATTTGCAGCTGAGGTATGAGCTGGCTGCTCGCCCCATGCGCGGTCGTATGTTGTGTTTTCACTCTTGCCAAGCTGAGTGAAAGAGAGTGTAGTGTTATAGCCGTCGGAGAATTTTATATAAACCGTAGCCGTACGCGATGCGGTTGTGTCGTTTATGTCAAAGTAGATTGTAGCGTTGTTTCCTACTTTGCCCGTAGTAGCAATCTGCTCTGAAGATGAGCTGAAAGATGCCCAATCGTAACCCTCTACAATAATAGCCTCCCAGGTGAAACGAACATCACCAGAGGTCTTGAGGGTAATACTCTTCTCATCCCAACCCTTAGTATTGTGGGATAGTGTCGCCTTGGACTGATAAGGTGACCATGGGTCCTCGTCACTGCAAGCCCAAAATGTTGAAATAGTTGTCAGTGCAATGAGCACTGTGTAAAAAAGTTTGTTCATCTGTATTGAAAAATCCCCTCCCGACAGTCTCCCATCGGGAGAGGGTTGTAAAACGTCAAAAATATGACTACTCAAATGTCACTGCGATGTTCTTAATGCGGAACTGTGCGTTTGGAATTACCTCAAATGGAGCTACACTGCCATTCCAAGTAATCTTATCAACGCCGTCACCCTTTGCGCTCTCTGCACCAGTTACAGGTACATCGATTGCATACTTTGCAGCTGTTGTTGTCATAGTTACAGAGGTAACCTTCTGACCGCTTACTGGGGTAATTACAAATGCTGCACTCTGGTAAATGCGGATGTGGTCTGTGTCTGGAGTACGGAATGTAGATGTGTTACCACCAATGTAGTAACCAACCTTTACACCGTTAATCATTGTGTACATACCCTGACCGTGTGTTGCGTGAGTCTCCTCGGTCCAAGTAAGGCTGCTGTTAAGATCTGAAGAGATACTTGACACAGGAGTACCAGGAGTTGGCTCTGGGTCTGGAGTTGGGTCTGGGGTTACAGCACCACTTGCCTCGGCAACAGAGAAGTTCTTAACCTCCCAAGTACCAGCATTTGAAGTTGTTGAAACATACTTGAAGGCAACCTTAACGGTGCTACCTACATACTTTGCAAGGCTAATCTCGCCTGACTCAACAAATGTCCAAGAGTTGTTGTCGCTGTATGTAGGGATAGTAACCTGCTCCCAAGCACCGTCGTTAGCAGATACCCAAAGGGTAAGCTCCTCTGATGGAGTGCCAGCAAACTTGTGTGCGTGAGTAAAGGTAACAACTGGAGAGGTCGCACCAGCGAGTGAGATTGTAGGAGAAACCAACCAACTCTCTGCCGCAACAGCAGCATTATTCATAAATGCTGAAGCCTTCATATAACCATCGCTGTTGTATGTAGAGTGCTGCCAAACATAGCTCAATGTACCAAGTGTAACATTGTTAATTGTAAAGTCGCCTTGGCTTGTAGCAAAGCTCTCAGCATATGGAAGTGTCTTTGCATCGCCAGGTGTTGGTGTTGGCTCTGGAGTTACTGTGCCATCAAAGCGTGCACCAGTAAGAGATGCGTAGTCAGTTGCCTGAGCAAAGATAATCTGCATTGCACCCTTGTTGATAGATGCAATACCCTTGATAGTACCTGAGCCCTGTGCTACAGTCTCAGTGCCGTAAGTAGCGTACTTAGAAGAGAATACAACGAACTTATTTCCATTAGCATCCTCCATGTTGATAGATGTGTGAGCACCGCCCATAACCCAAGTCTTTGAAAGGTCTGAAGATGATACCTGAACACCCTCAATAGCAACATACTGACCCTCATACTTGTTTGCAAGGAAGTCTGCAATAGTTACAACCTTAGGCTCTACAGTGTTGCCAGTAGATACGGTAGTAATCTTATCAAGAGCAAGACCGCTAATCTGTACTGCACCGTTATACTCACCAAGAGTTGTGCCAGTAAGGTCAATTTTTACCTTTGTGCCGAAAGCGAGCTCATGGTTTGCAGCCAGATAGAACTGAAGTGCGCCAGTCTCGTCCTGAACATAGAGACCCTTCTTTGAAGTGAGGTTGTTAAGATCCATATTTGAGATAACTACACCCTCGATAGTACCAGAGAGTGATGCACCGCTACCTGCAGCAAGAATCTGTGCGATAGTCTTTGTCTCGCCTGGTGTTGGCTCTGGCTCTGGGGTTGTGCCACCAGGGTTGTCAGTGCCAAGAGGCTCGTCAGAGAGCTTAACACCGCAAACGATTACGCGTGGAGCGATATCTGGTGCTGTGCCAGAGTGGGTAGTGAGTGCAAAGTTCTCGTTTGTGCCGAACTCAATAGTAGATGTCTCAGTAAGACCCTCAAGCTTTACAGAGTAGTGGTCTGTATCAGCAAATGTAAGTGCAGTGTATGGAGGATTACCAGTAGCACCAGCGTTAGCTGCAAGAGCTACAGACTGAACAGCACCACCGTCAACTCGGAAGTAGAGAGTAGCTGTAGTACCCTTCCAAGCTGCTGCGTAGAAGTTGATATACTTTGTACCAGCAACGCCAACAGCCTTTGAGGTAAACTTACCCTGCTGCTTGCTCTTACCGAGTTTGAAGCCAGTAGCTGCCTGACCGCTAATTGTAGTAGCTGCAAGTGAGTATGCTGCATTTGTAGAGTCGTCTGCAGCGCAAACAAATGGTACGTCAGATGCGTATGCGCCCTCTGCTGGCTCTGGAGTAGGCTCGTCGCCACCCTCGCCAGGAACGAGGCTAATGAAGATTGCATCCTTACCCTGTGGAGTGTTGTTGTATGAAGTGCGGAGAGTACGAACAGTGATTGTATCGCCCTTCTTTGCGCCAGATGCTGTCCAGTACTTCTGCTCGCCAGTTGGGCTGCAAAGACCATAGATGTAAACTGTGCCAGTCTCGTCTGTAAGGTCAAAGTTACCGTAGGTTGTATTGGCAACATTTGTAATTACACCAGTAAGATCGTAGTATGTAGTGCCATCCTCAGCAGCTGCCAAGAACTCAGCAACAGTAGCCTTTACACCCTCAGTAGGGACATCACCACCGCCAGTGTTACCACCGCCGCCGATGTTATTGTTGAAATCAACTACTGGACCGTTACCACCCTCAACAAGACGGAAGTCGTCAAAGCGAAGAGCTGCCTGATACTGGTATGCAGTTGATGGCAGTGGAGTAGTTGTGTCAGCCTTGTAGTTAGAGAAGCGAACAAAGAGCTTGTCTGCATCTGCAGGGAGGGTAAATGGAGCGATAGCATACTCCCAGTTACCGTCAGCCATTGTAGAGTAGGTGATAGTACCGAAGTTTGTGCCATCAACGCTGACCTCAACAGTAAGATTCTCGCCAGACTTGAGTGGAGATACTGGAGCTGGAGTGTAAGGAGAAGCACTCTCATTTGCATACTGGTTGTGTGCAGTGAATGAGAAGGTGTAGTTCTTAACGCCGCTCTTAATGTTGATGTTGTGGATAATAAACTCAACACCATCCTTTGCCTGAAGGTAAGCGTATGGAGCGTCAGTAGCGTAAGTAGCACCTACAGGAGCCCAAGACTTACCAGAGTTACGAACAGATGCGTTCTTACCAGTGTAAGTTACGCCGCTCTGATCGAAGCCCTCGCCACCCTGTGGATTCCAACCAGTGTACTTGTCTACATATGGCCAGTAGCCATCAACCTTTGATACAGACTCACCACCATCCTCGTAGTAAACGAATGCACCGCCTACTACTGGAATGTCAGTGTCAGACTGGCTGATAGATACGCTCGCCTTCTTTGTGATAGGGTAGCCGCTAACATAGCCAGTTGCGGTGAAAGTTGCCTTAATGGTGCGCATAGCCTCAGCTGCAGGTACCTCAAAGGTAATTACAGCATCGCCATTGCCAGAAAAAGCACTTGCAACAACACCCTCGGTGTCGATGTCAAGTGTCCACTCTGCAGGGGTCTCAACAACAACCTGCTCGGTAGTGCCACCAGCAAGAGCAACATTAAGTGATGCAGGGGTAACCTTGATGGTAGGGATGCCCTGGTAGCCACCAGTGTCCTCCTCATTCTCGGTACACGAAGCTGCAAATCCTGCTACCAACACCATTGCTGAGTAGAGGAGAGAACGAAAAATGTTTTTCATACTGCTTTTTTTGTGTTTAATGGTTTATAAATATGTTAATTAGTAAATAATTTCTCGCGTACGTGCGTATACGCGCACATTAGCTGCCAAAGTTACGGACTTTTTATCTAACTGACAAATTTGTGACGGTTTTTTAGCAAAAGCTGTATAATTTCTCGGTACTGTCACAAAAAAAGAGCAACCCAGAAGGATTGCTCTCATTGTTAGTATGTTATATTGCTACTTTGCTGGACGCATAACAACGTATGTCATATTGCCATCAGCAAGAACCTTAGCGGCGAGGGCTGCAATCTTCTCACCAGTCATACCCTTAACGATATTCTCGTAGTTAGCTACGCGGTTTACTGCCTCGCCAAAAGTGTAGTACTGGTAGATGTAGTTCATCCAAGAGCTATTCTGAACAAGGCGGTTGTTCCACTCCTTAATCATATACTCGCGTACCTTCTCAAGATCCTCACTCTTTGGACCGTTAGCAGCAATCTGCTTAAGCTCGGCAACAACAATCTCTGATAGCTCATCTGCCATAACCTCATTTGTGTCAAACTGCACAACAAGCTGGTAGTTAGGATTATAGAGTGCGTTTACAGAACCGCCAACACCTACGCTGTAAGTACCGCCCTTCTCCTCGCGAATAGAGGCTGTATAGCGTGTGCGGAGAATATCCTGCAAGAAGTTCATCGTTACAGAGTTCTCAAGGTTGTACTCAATCTCGCCAGTGTAGATGCGACATACGCTAACCTTTGGCTGCTGCATAGGGTGTCTAAAGTCGTTGATGACCTCGCCCTTAGCGTAGCGAATACCGTCGTCTAGGCGCTTGGTCAGCTTCTTCTTTGCAGGAAGGCTACCGATGTACTTCTCAACCAGTGGCTTAAGAGTCTCAAGGTCTACATTACCAACGATATAGACTGTATAATCTGCAGCGTTAGCAGTAAGAGCGCGGTAGATAGGCTCAAGGCGCTCATACTTAATCGAGTTCAGCACCTCGGTAGAGATCTGCTGACGACGATAGTGGTTGTTATAGAGGCTCTTGAGCTGTTCTGAAGATGCCTTGAAGTCAGGGTTGGTCTTCAGATTCTCTACATAGCTAATGTACTGGCTCATAGTAGCCTTGAAGTCATCCTCGTTGAAGCGTGGAGCAGTAAAGCGGAGGTAGAGAAGCTGCATAATGGTCTCAAGATCCTTAGGCGAGCCACTACCAGTGATTGTTGTGGTGTAGTCATCTGGAGATACAGATGTAGATGCACTCTTACCAGAGAGCTGCTTGCGAAGCTCTGTAGAAGAGAACTTACCAACACCCATCTGACCCATAGCCATTGGCATGTACTTACCAGTGTAGTAGTCCTCGTCTGTAAGATTACTTACACCGCTCTGTGCAATCATACGAATCTGCACCTCGTCTGCCTTGAATGTTGTAGGCTTAACAACAACCTTAATGCCATTCTTAAGGGTCCACTCAGTAGTGCCGAGAGTCTCGTTAGCAGCTACCTTCTTAACCTTTGAGCCCTTAAGAGCTGCTGGGTTGGCAATAAGTGGCTCCTTAACGGTGTTATCCTTGTAAGGTGCAATCTCTGAAGCCTTTACGCTCTTGAGTACCTCAAGAACATCTGCCTCGGTTGGATTTACAATGCCATCCTTCTTTGGAGCGTTTGCAATAATAACATTGTTGTGGTCGGTAATATACTGTGCAAATACCTGATTTACAGCCTCCAAAGGCATCTGGTTAATGATAACGCTGTCGGTCTTCCACTCAAGCTCAGCAGCTGGGAAGGCTGTATTGCGACGGAATGCAGAGATGTAGCGCTGAACATACTGACCGTTCATTCTGTCGTTACGGTTTGTGTATGCTTGCTCCTCACGACGCAGTACCTGAGCCTTTGCACGCTCAAACTCAGCCTCGGTAAAGCCGTGGCGGCGGATTCGCTCAAGCTCGGTAAGTGCTGCAGCAAAACCAGCCTTAAGACCGCCATCCTTAGTGCTTACACCAAGTGTCAGAGCGTCAAGAGTAGGGCAGATACCTACACCACCATTGCCGATATATGCCTGTGTGAAAGGTGCATCTGGCTTCATAGCAATCTCAGCAAGACGTGCATTTGCCATAGTGCTGCCGATAGAGTTGATAAGTGCAATCTGCTCTGCAACAATAGTGTTGCACATCTCGCGTGGCATAGCTGGACGCTTGATAAACAGACTGATGTCGCTCTCAACCATCTCTGGGTCCTCAAATATTGATACAATAGGCTCCTGGTTGTCTGATACAACAATTACCTCCTTCTGAGCCGCATCTGCTGCTGGAGCAGGGATGTCAGCCATAAGAGACTTAACCTGTGCCTCAATCTTATCAACATCAATATCACCAACAACTACTACAGCCTGATAGTCAGGACGATACCACTTGTTGTAGAAGCTCTTGATATCATCATAGCTAAAGCTCTGAAGACCATCAAGGTGACCGATAAGGTTGCGATGCTCGTACTTTGTACCCTTAAACAGGGTCTTGAGCAGGTTGATTGTAGAACGCCAAGAGGCACCGTCACGCATACGCAACTCCTCCTGAATTACACCGCGCTCCTTATCAATCTCGCTGTGGTCAAGGGTGATAAAGTGTGACCAGTCGTGAAGAATGAGCATTGCAGTGTCAATAACACCCTGGCGTGCTACTGGTACATCCTTAATCAGATACTGTGTGTAGTCCCATGAGGTACCTGCATTGAGGTTAGCGCCAAACTTTACACCTATCTTCTCAAGATACTCAATAAGCATCTTGCCTGGCAGATTCTTTGTGCCATTGAATGCCATATGCTCAAGGAAGTGAGCCAGACCCTGCTGGTTGTCATCCTCCTGAATAGCACCTACATCATGGATGATGTAGAAGTCTGCAAGTCCCTTCTGCTTGTCGTTGTGACGGATGTAGTACTTCATACCGTTCTCCAACTGTCCTGTTCTAACCTCTGGGTCCTGCGGGATAACAGGAATCTGAGGCTGGGTGCTCAACTGAGCCACCGCTGCAAATGCAACAATAGTCGCAAGTGCTGACAAGAAAAACTTTCTCATTGTCGTAAAGATATTTTCTATAAATTAGTAAAAAGTTAATTATCGTTCTTGATTAGATTCTATTTCGGTCGCTTTTTGGTCTATTTTGGTATATTTCTCATCTTTTCTCGGTTTCAATAGGTTATTGCGCCCTCAAAAGAGTTGAAAAATATCCTCAAAATATCCTCAAAAATCGTCACGACCTAATTTATAGAACCTATCTTAAACATTTTGTTTTTTGGTTACTGTTTGCTCATTAACCTATTTTAATCGCGATTCGGGTGCAAATTTACCCCCCCCCACGAATTTTCCAAATTTTTCACTCAAAATTTACTTCTCAAACTCAAGAATGTCGCCTGGCTGGCACTTAAGCACCTTGCAAATAGCCTCAAGGGTTGAGAATCGTATCGCGCGACCCTTGCCTGTTTTGAGAATTGATAAATTCGCCTGCGTAATTCCAATCTTCTCCGCCAATTCAGTAAGCGATATACGCTTCTTTGCCATTAACGCTGACAATTTAATATTTATTGCCATATTGTACGTGTATATTTACATTATGTGACAAAGGTAATTATTTTTTGCAAATTATGCAAATTACCCCACCCCTATATATAATAAAAGTTACGACCAAAATCGTAACTTTATATACTCTATCGGCACATGTTGAGCACCTCTACTATCTTATCGCACATCGTACTCCAACTGAAGCGCTTGCGCTCCTTAACGATATTTTTGCGAAAACGCTCAAGGTTATCTCCTTGATATAGGCTCTCAATAGCCTCAATAATACCATCTACAGTGGCTGGCGCGACATATCCCACTCTGTCATCTGGAACAATCTCCGGAAGCCCACCCACATCTGTAACAATCATCGGAGTGAAGAAGTTGTAGGCTATCTGCGTAACACCGCTCTGCGTGGCTGTTCTATATGGCAATACAAGAGCATCTGCAGTAGAGAAATAGTATTTAACATCCGCATCGGCAATAAACCTGTCGTGAAGAATAACCCTATCCCCTAAAGCGGTAAATAGTGGCTCATACTTCTCCTTGCTCTCGTAAAACTCGCCTGCAACGATAAGCTTTACATTGTCAAGTTTAACACTTTTGAATGCCTCAAGAAGGATGTCAAGCCCTTTGTACTCGCGTATAAGTCCAAAAAATAGTAGGTAATTGTACGCTGGGTCAAGCCCCAATTTCTTACAAGCCTCAGTGCGCTCTACGCGATTACCGAAGTTTGAGAACATTGGATGTGGAGAGAATATTGCAGGTGCATCACTATAAGCCTTCAGTTCGCCTCCCACCTGATCGGACATATAGACAAAGCCATCTACTGCGCCGAGGTAGTAGTGGTTGAACGGCTTGTCGGTGATATGGTGTTCGTGTGGCTCAACATTGTCTATCTGGCAGATGACCTTTGTAACACCATTGCGGCGCGCTATACGGCAAATAGTGCCGAAACAAGGAGCCATAAATGGTGTCCAGTATTTCATCAGAATCATATCTGGAGCCTCTTTGCGCAGTCTGTTACCAAGCACAATCCAGTTTATAGGGTTGCACGTGTTCATCACCCGCTCTATATGAAGGTCTGTAGGCGCTGGGGTATCAACAGTCTGGCTCTTGCCAGGGAATAGCAACGACGGATATTGCAACGAGAAGGTGTAGATCTTCACCTCGTCGCCACGGCGTTGATACTCGCGTGCCATGGTCTCCATAATTGACGCAAGACCTCCGCGATAGGGGTGTGCAGGACCAAGAATTACAATCTTCATAATCTACCTCCAAGTAAATGCTGCGCGACACGCTACAACACCATCGTCACGAATGACTTCAAACAGAGTAGCGCTCTCTGTCTGCTGCATGGCAACCTTGATAGTCTGTCCATAGAGGCACTCGACGATAAAGTGGACATCGATACGCATCGGGCGATTCTCCTTAAAATGCTCAATATCAATCATATCCAACATAAGACCGATATATCGCATTGTATTCATGTGGCGGTTAAAGTCAATGTCACTATAAGCCACCTTATGCTCCATAACAACCTCTGGCTCTATAGCCTTCAGACGCATTGGAGCCTCACATGGACAAGCAGCCTCACAAATATAAGGGGCATAGAAATCCTCAATAGTATTTAGTGCCACGGGTGTGCGCTTGACAAGGTCCAACATACACCACTGAGAAAGGGAGCGAATGAATACATTGCCCTCCAAATCGGATAGCGTAAAGTTACGCGTAGAGACTAATCGTGTGTTTTGATTTACCCATGTTGTAAGGTCAAACTCGGCAAACTGCTCCGGACGAGAGTCAATCTCAATCACAAACTTTGATAGCACCCATGTAAGATTCTTCGGTGCGAGTGTATCAACACCAAAACCCTTGCCCTGCGCGTCAATGCCAGCGGTGTTGAGAATATAGTTTCCCAATGAATCAATAGAGGCTCGCAACGTGAAATCTACATTCTGCGTAGCGACCTGATAACGATATGTAGTCTGATTTTTCATAACGACAAAGGTAGTAAATTTTTGCGAAACACAAAAATTTACTACCTTCGTTAGCTTATATCTGTATGTTTACTCCTTTACATTTGGGAGCTCCAGACCGTAGCCGTTGCGACGGTCGTCAGCCTTAAGGTATAGTGCGAAGAGCAGTGCCAGCACGCCCAAACCTACGAATACGAGCATTGGTGCTGTATAGTTATAGCTTACAGCCTCACCAGCTGCCAAAGCCTCTGCAACACCAGGGTTTGTCTTCTCCAAAGCCCAACCGATAAGCATAGGGGTGAAGCTCAGACCAAAGTTCTGCACCCAGAAGATTAGTGAGTATGCACTACCGAGGAAGCGCTTATCCATAATCTTAGGAATTGAAGGCCAGAGAGCTGCAGGTACAAGCGAGAATGATACGCCAAGCAGGATGATAGCTGCATAAGCGATAACCTTGCTTGGTACAGCAGGCAGTACAAGTGCAAAGACAGAGTGGCAGATAATCATCAGCAGCGCACCGAGGATAAGCATTGTAGCACCCTTACCCTTCTTATCAAGATACCAGCCAAGGAATGGGGTTACGCACGCTGCACCGATAGGGAACCAACGGAAAATATCTGCTGCAGTGGTTGCATCAAGACCTAAGTTGCTCTGGAGCATATTTGCTGCAAACTTCTGGAATGGGAAGATTGCCGAGTAGTAGAGTACACAGAGCATAGCGACAATCCAGAAGAGCTTGCTGCTGAAAATCTTGCCGATGTCGGAGAACTTAAACTCATCCTCTGGGTCGGTATTCTCAGCTGCACCAGTCTGCTGGTCGAGCTTTTTATCCATGATGCAGAAGATTGAGTAGAAGAGTAGTCCGATGCAGAGCAGTGCGAGGCTGAATGCCACTGGACGCACTACGCTTGGGTCAGCGCCACCGATACCTGCAAGGCGAGGAGAGATTGTAAAGATAAGGAATACGCTGACACGAGTCAGTGCCATCTCAAGACCCATTGCAAGTGCCATCTCCTTACCCTCAAACCACTTTGCCATAGCCTTAGAGGCTGTAATACCAGCCATCTCGCAACCGCAACCGAAAATCATAAATCCGAAGCTCGCAAGCTTTGCCGATGCAGGGAAGTCTGTCCACCAGCTATTAAGCCAGCTCTCAAGGCCGGTACCTACAAAGGCATCAGATACGGCATAAAACTTAATCGCCGCACCGATAATCATAATTGTTGCCGAAGCAAGACCTGTAAAGCGAAGACCCATCTTGTCAAGGATAATACCTGCAAGAATTAGGAATCCCCATACGTTAAGAAGATACTCCGAACCAGCGTATGTTCCGAAGATATCCGATGTCCAGCCACGCTGAACCTGAATCAGCTCCTTAATAGGAGAGATTACATCAACAAACATGTGGGCAAAGAGCATCATCAGAGCGATAAGTACCATCGCTGTCCAACGTGCCCAGCCGTAGTCGTTGAGATTTTTACGAATTGTTTGAGTCATAATACTTTATGTTTTAGTTTGAGTAATTTTTCAATACCTGATACGCCTCCTTAATACCCAGCTCGCCAGCCTTTGAAATGTCAAGGCAACCCTTGCGCGTATCCTTCATATATATCTGTAGCAGACCGCGGTTGTAGTACGCCTCGGCAAAGTGAGGATTGAGTTCAATAGCCTTTGTATAGTCATCTGCCGCCTCTGGAAGCATGCCTGACAGAGCATAGAGATTTGCGCGGTTATAGTATGCGTATGCAAACCCTGGGTGGAGCTTAATAGCCTTGTTAAGGTCTGAGATAGCCTCACTATAGTCGTAAGTTCGCGTGTGCGAGTTATGTAGACGACGTGCAGGGTCACTCTCAATAGACATACGGTGGTAACCGTTATCAATAGAGGAGATAAAGTCAATCATCTCTGCCTGTGTCGCCGCACGGTTAAGGTAGAGGAATGGATTTGACGGATTGAGAGCTATAGCCTGTGAGTAGGTATTTACTGCATTGGTATATTGCTTGATAAGAGCCTCGGAGATAGCCATCTCAAAGAGGGCTCGCCATGCAGTATCGCCAACAGCCGCCTTAGCACGCTCACGATAGTTGTGGTTTAGAATAACAAGTGAGTCTGGAGCAATATTTGTCTCCTGACGAGAGATTTGCAGCAGCGGATTGTCTATTGCTGCAATAAAGTCCTCAGCCCTCTGGCTATGGAAGCGACGGGTAGACTGCTCAATATCTATAGAATCACGATTTCGCATCGTGAAGCGATAGAGTGGCAGTAGTGTCATGTTGTCGCTATTGTCGTTATTTCTACTCTTTATACGCTCAAATGTAGAACCCGCAATCTTGCTATCAAAGGAGAGTAATTGGTTGAATTTCTGCGTAGTATCGGCATATATTGAGTAGGTGCTGTCGCTTAACCTTGAACGATACTCGGCAATCTTGCGCTCGGCAGTCTGACGGTCGCGCTTAGCACCAGCATTGTCGCGCAACAGATGTCTAAGGTGACTTCTGCCTAAGTAAGCATTTGCAAAGTCGGGGTATAGCTCAATGGCGCGGCTGTAGTCCTCTACCGCCTGCTTAATCTCGCCTAACTGAGTCTTGAGAATTGCTCTATTATAGTATACTAACACATTATTTGGTGAGTACTGAGCAACCTTGTCGTAATCCTCAAGGGCGCGGTTATAATCGCCGATGTTGCTGCGGATAATGGCGCGATTGAAATATGTAATTGAGCTTGTTGAGTCTAACTGAATGACCTTATCAAGGTCGGCAAGCGATAGTTGCGGACGATTTGTATAGTTGTACACCAATGCACGATTAAAGAAGGATAGCGGTAGGGTAGAGTCGCACTCTATAGCCTTGTTAAAATCCGCTTCAGCCTCCTCAAATCGCTGTTGCTCAAGATATAATGAACCACGACGGTTGTACGATACTGGATTCTCGCGGTTGGTTTTAACGGCTGTATTAAAATCCTCGTATGCACGTACTGTATCCTTGAGGTAGAGGTAGCACATGCCGCGATTTAGGTATGCATCTGACACCTTCTTCTCATACTTGATAAAGTTGTCAAAGTCAGATATTGCATCCTTAAACTGCTGATTTAGAAGCCTTGTTACACCACGACTGAAGTATGGATTTGGAAGGTCTGGGCGTAGGTCTATAGCCTCGCGAAAGTCCTTCAGTGCATCATCATAATTGCCTAAACGTGAACGTGTGATGGCTCTGTATGTATATGCAGTGGTAAAGACTGGGTTCTTCTCAATGGCGATTGTAAAGTCAGCCTCTGCACCGATAAGATCGTCAAGGTTGTACTTAGCAATACCACGCAGAAAGTAACCCTCATGGGCATCGTCATCAAAACGGAGTAGTACGTTGAGCGTGCGAATTGCCTCGGTAAACTCATTCTCCATCATCTGCTGACGACCAACCCAGAAGAAGTATTCGCGGTTGTACTGCGCACTAACCCTTGACGAGCCAAAGAGTGTGGCTGCCACAAGAAGTAGTATGTAGAGCTTTAACCTCCGCATTTTACTCAAATTCGTAACCAAATCTACGCAACTGACGGTCGGAGTTCCTCCAGTCGTCATTAACCTTTACAAAGAGCTGCAAAAAGACCTTCTTATCAAGGAAACGCTCAAGGTCTTGACGTGCTGCCTGACCAACCTTCTTAAGTTTCTCGCCCTTGTGTCCAATAACGATACCCTTTTGAGAGTCGCGTGCAACATAAATTGTTGCGCTGATGCGGTCAATAGCAGCCTCCTCCTTGTAGGAGTCAATCTCAATCTCGCAGCAGTATGGTATCTCCTTGTCGTATGTAAGCAGTATCTTCTCGCGGATAATCTCTGAGGCGAAAAATCGCAAAGTCTTGTCGGTAAGGGTATCCTTTGGATAGAAAGGCTCTCCATCAGGGAGCAGTGAGAGTATGCGGTCAAAAATGCCACCGATATTAAAACCCTCACGTGCAGAGGCAGGTATAACTGTCGCCTGTGGAAGTCGCTGCTGCCAAAATGCGACAAGCTCCTCAAGCTTTTCTTGAGTCGTTAGGTCAATCTTGTTGATAATCAGCAGTACGGGTATACCGCTGAGTGCTATCTTCTCAAGAATCTCACTATTGCGGTCGCTCGGTTGTTCTACGGTATCTGTGACGTATAGAATAACATCTGCATCTGATACCGCGCCCTTAACAAACTTCATCATTGACTCCTGAAGTTTGTAGTTAGGCTTTAGAATGCCTGGTGTATCGGAGTAGACAATCTGAAAATCCTCGCCATTGACAATACCCATAATTCTGTGGCGGGTAGTCTGTGCTTTGGATGTTATGATTGACAGTCGCTCACCTACAAGGGCGTTCATCAGTGTTGATTTGCCGACATTGGGGTTGCCAATAATATTTACGAAACCACTTCTGTGCATTATATATCCAATTTTTTTATTTATATGTGGCAGTGTTTGTCAGTATTTGGTAATTCTGAATACCGAACTGATCATATCTCTTTAACTTCATATCCCAAGAGACTTGTCTGAAATGGGTCCTAAATGCACCAGACCCCTTAGCCTTTTTAATAGTTGGATTCCAAGTCGCGTGTGCAACATTAGTATAGATGGACACCAAACTGCTTCCATAGTAGTGATGCCATAATGTGCCGAGCATTCCAAATGCTTTAATTTGCTGAATGGCATCAGCCTCTGCATGTATGCCACTAACGTTCTCCCACGGGCAAGCCAAAACATCATAACCTAACGATTGGAAATATGAATATGATGGGTAGCTCTCCTTACCTGCACCGTAATTCCAATCGCAGATAACAATATCTTTGGGAAGGGTCTGAGCAACTTTTGCCGTTTCAACTGTACCATTGGCTTTGTGACCTTTCCAGCGACTATCACCCTTCTTTAAGAGCATATCGTGCCACATCATAGGTCTAGCGCCATGTTCTGCTAACACTTTATGCGCAAATTTGAGGTGCTCCGTAAAGAGCTTAGAGTATGGTTGAGCGACACATTGAGGACAACTTGGACGCTGAGCTTCGTCACAGCCAATATGGAAGAACTTAGGATTTCCAAAGTCTTTAAGCAACTCAGCCATGTAGTCGGCAATTACTCTTCTTGCAACTGGATTAGTAAGACACCAATTCCACCCGTCCATAGGCTCAAAAAGAGGCTGATATTGTGGGCGTAAATCTAAAGTTGAGTGCTTACCTGAGCGACTTCGGCTATAGGCTGCATGCCCAAAGATGTTTAATTGAGGTATAAGTGTAACACCAAGATCATTTGCTACTGCAACCAATCTCTTAATAGCCCTCTTTGTCATTGGAGGATTATCCCAGTTGAGCCACGGAGCTACCTTGCTCTGATATGTACCCCAAGGCTCTAATACTACATAATTAAGCTTGTAGTATGCCGCCATACGAATCATTCGTTCAACTTCGTACTCTTGCGTCTCAGGGAACCAGCAGATATGCATACCTCTAAACTCCATAGCAGGGAAATCGCTAATTGAGCCAACGGGTACGATATATTGCTCCACCTCTTTTGTGTTGCGATTAGCAATGGCAATCTGCCTTAATGAGAAGAGAGCATATCGGACACCATCTATCCCCTTTGCACAAATCTCCACCCCCTTTTTGCTAATATTGACAGTGTATGCACTTTTTTGTGTAAAATTACCGGCGTACCTCTTTTGATACACTTTTGGAGCAAATTTGTTATACCACAATGTGAGATGTCTCTCTGCCCATTTTATCGCACTCTCGTCATCTGTTGAGATAGTGATTTTGTCAAATGGCACGTAATCTTCAACAGATAACTCGCACTCAACGGGAGTAGGGATGATATCCATTTTGATTACCCCCTTTTGAGCCACTGCGGGCGTAGTGAGACATAACGCAATTATCGTAAAGATTGCTGTTAATAACGTTGGTGTTTTCTT
>SUZO01000026.1 GCA_015059805.1 Rikenellaceae bacterium | reverse complement strand
CAGCAGCCTCACCTGCAGCAGGTGCAGCAGCAACTGCAACAGCTGCAGCAGCTGGCTCAATACCGTACTCCTCCTTGAGGATGGTAGCCAATTCGTTTACCTCTTTAACAGTCAAGTTTACCAACTCCTCTGCCAATACTTTTACATCTGCCATAGTTGTAATTTTTATTAAATTTGTTTTTTGTTTCTTTTATTAATTGTTTCTTTCTTCGAGAGTCTTTACCAGACCCGCGATCTTCTCGCCTGCATTAGCACGCAGTGCAGAGATAACATTCTTTGCAGGTGACTGGAGCAGTGCAACGATGTCGCCAATGAGCTCCTCTCTGCTCTTGATGCTGCACAGTGTATCCAACTGATCATCACCAACATATACGCAACCCTCTACGCATGCAGCCTTGATAATAGGCTTGTCGCACTTCTTGCGGAACTCCTTAATAAGAACTGCTGGAGCCTTACCTGTGTTGGTAAGCATGATAGCAGTTGAGCCTGCAAGTACGTTTACTAACTCCTCATCTGCCTTCTCTACACGCTCCAATGCCTTACGAAGAAGGGTGTTCTTTACAACGATAAGCTTAATCTCGCTGTCAAAACACTTGCGACGAAGAGCAGCAGTCTGAGTTGCGTTGAGTGCCTCAATGTCTGTGATATAAAAGTGAGGATACTCAGTGAGCTGTTGAGCAAGATTGTCGATAACGACAGCTTTTTGTTCTTTAGTCATTGTTCAATCCTCCTTTTATTTTGTTTCTACTGATTTTGGATCAACCTGTACGCCTGGGCTCATTGTTGTTGAGAGATAGATGCTCTGAACATAAGTACCCTTTGCAGCGGATGGTTTGAGTTTGATAATGGTGCTCATTACCTCACGAGCATTCTCCTCGATCTGCTCAGCGGTGAATGAAACCTTACCGATAGAGGTGTGAACGATACCGTACTTATCAACCTTAAAGTCAATCTTACCGGCCTTCACATCCTGTACAGCTTTGCCGACCTCCATAGTAACTGTACCAGTCTTAGGGTTTGGCATAAGACCGCGAGGACCGAGGATACGACCGAGCGCACCTACCTTACCCATAACGTTAGGTGTACAGATGATTACGTCTACATCAGTCCAACCAGACTTGATCTTGTCTACATACTCATCCAAACCTACGAAATCGGCTCCTGCAGCCTGTGCCTCTGCCTCCTTCTCAGGTGTACAGAGTACGAGAACTCGTACTACCTTACCTGTTCCGTGAGGGAGAGTTACAACGCCACGAACCATCTGGTTAGCTTTACGAGGGTCAACGCCTAAACGCACGTCAATATCTACTGAAGCATCAAACTTTGTAAAGGTGATTTCCTTCAGAAGAGCGGCAGCCTCACCGAGCTTGTAAGCCTTGTTTGGCTCAATCTTTGCGTAGGCAATCTTTTGATTTTTTGTCAACTTACTCATCTTTGTAATTTAATTACGCGTTAGGAAATTCACCAACTACGTTGATACCCATACTGCGTGCAGTACCAGCAATCATACGCATTGCAGCCTCAATAGTGAAGCAGTTAAGATCAGGCATCTTATCCTTTGCAATCTCTGCAACCTGCTCCCATGTTACCTCTCCGACCTTAGAGCGGTTAGGCTGTGCGGAACCGGACTTGATCTTTGCAGCTTCCTTGAGCTGAACGGCTACCGGTGGCTGTTTTACGATGAAATCGAAAGACTTATCGCTATAAACTGTGATGATGACTGGGAGAACCTTTCCCGCCTTGTCCTGTGTACGAGCATTGAACTGCTTACAGAAGTCCATAATATTGACTCCCTTAGAACCCAATGCTGGACCTACCGGAGGTGAAGGGTTGGCAGCACCACCTTTGATCTGCAACTTAATAAATGCAGCAACCTCTTTTGCCATAATTTTCCTTGGTTTATTATTCTTTTTCTACTTGTGTGAAGCTCAACTCCATTGGAGTCTTGCGACCAAATATCTTCACCGAAACAACAAGCTTACGCGCCTCGCTATTGACACTCTCAATGGTACCTTGGAAGCTTGAGAATGGACCATCTGTAACCTTTACGGTCTCGCCAACAACGTACGGTATCTCCTGTTCCTCTTCCGCCTCACTCAACTCATCGACGCGACCTAAAATGCGACTTACCTCTTGTGGACGTAGAGGGGTTGCAATTAGTTTGCGGCTCTCTTCCTTAGTATCACCAAGGAAACCGAGTACGTTTGGCGTATTGCGAATGATATATGGAATTTGTCCGTCTAAAATAGCCTCTACCAACACATAACCCGGATAAGAGACTCTCTCCTTTGAGACCTTCTTTCCGTTGCGAATGGTATAGACCTTCTCTGTAGGAATAAGTACCTGGGATATCTGCTCTTGCAATCCGTTACGACGAATCTCCGCATCAAGGTACTCTTTAACCTTATGCTCCTTGCCGCCGATTGCGCGAACTACATACCACGCCCTCTCCTTCTTTGTTTCGCTCATTGCTTGTAACTATTACTGACCTAAATTACCGAGGAACTTGTAGATTCCCTGCATAATGGTCTCAAACGAAACATCCATAACAAGAACAATAATGGCAAAGATCAGTGATGCGACCATTACCACAATTGTTGAACTTTGTAACTGAGCAAAAGAAGGCCAGCTAACCTTCTCTACTAACTCTTTGTATGAGTCTTTAATATATCCCATAGTCTTTTACTCTTTTATCTTAAGCAGGAGCAGAGAGATTCGAACTCCCATCAACGGTTTTGGAGACCGCTATTCTACCCTTGAACTATGCTCCTAAAGTGGGAGAGGAAAAACCTCTCCCTATGTTGTCAAGTTTAATTACTCAACGATTGCAAGTACCTGACCAGCACCTACTGTACGACCACCCTCACGGATTGCGAAACGCAGACCCTCGTTGATAGCTACAGGATAGATAAGAGTAACAGTGATAGTTACGTGGTCACCTGGCATTACCATGTCTACGCCCTCTGGAAGAGCAACCTCACCGGTTACGTCCATTGTACGGAGGTAGAACTGAGGACGATACTTGTTGTGGAATGGAGTGTGACGACCACCCTCCTCCTTCTTGAGGATATAAACCTCAGCGGTGAACTTGGTGTGTGGCTTAATAGAACCTGGCTTAGCTACAACCATACCACGCTTAACCTCCTTCTTGTCAATACCACGGAGAAGAAGACCTACGTTATCACCAGCCTCACCCTCATCGAGGAGCTTACGGAACATCTCAACACCGGTACAAGTAGAGTTCATTGACTTCTCACCAAGACCTACGATCTCAACTGGATCACCAACGTGGATAATACCTGTCTCGATACGACCTGTTACTACAGTACCACGACCTGTGATTGAGAATACGTCCTCAACTGGCATAAGGAATGGCTTCTCGTTCTCACGTGCTGGGATTGGAATGTACTCATCAACGCTGTTCATGAGCTCCATAATCTTCTCCTCCCACTGTGGCTCACCATTCAGACCACCGAGTGCAGAACCGCGGATGATTGGGCAATCCTCATCAAAGTCATACTTTGCAAGAAGATCACGAACCTCCATCTCAACGAGGTCAAGCATCTCTGCATCGTCAACCATATCACACTTGTTGAGGAAAACAACGATCTTAGGAACGTTTACCTGCTTTGCAAGAAGAACGTGCTCGTTTGTCTGAGGCATAGGACCATCAGTAGCAGCAACTACGAGGATAGCACCGTCCATCTGAGCAGCACCGGTAACCATGTTCTTTACATAGTCGGCGTGACCTGGGCAGTCTACGTGAGCGTAGTGACGACCTGCAGTCTGATACTCTACGTGTGAAGTGTTGATGGTGATACCACGCTCCTTCTCCTCAGGTGCGTTATCGATAGAGTCGAATGAACGAAGCTCAGAGAGACCCTTCTTTGCAAGAACGGTTGTGATAGCAGCAGTAAGAGTAGTCTTACCGTGGTCTACGTGACCGATAGTACCGATGTTTACGTGCGGTTTCGAGCGGTCAAATTTTTCTTTTGCCATAGCTGTAAAATTATTAAGTTTTTAAAAAGTTACTTTTATATTTTGTTTTAAGGTTTCTTTTATACTATGCAAGCAATACACCTTCTATAAGGTGTATTGCAAACATTGAGCGGAAGACGAGGCTCAAACTCGCGACCCTCAGCTTGGAAGGCTGATGCTCTATCAACTGAGCTACTTCCGCAAGTAAAATGCGCATGCGCTTCGCCCGCTACTTAGTGGGAAGAGATGGATTCGAACCACCGAAGGTAAAAACCAGCAGATTTACAGTCTGCCCCATTTGGCCACTCTGGTATCTTCCCGTTGGTTGGAGTTGTTTTAGAGCCGATGGAGGGATTCGAACCCCCGACCAGCTGATTACAAATCAGCTGCTCTGGCCAACTGAGCTACATCGGCAGATGTATTCCCCAACCGCGGTGCAAAGATAGACTAAAATTTTTAATCTGCAAAATTTTTCGCACTTTTTTTTACTTTCCGTCAAAGAACCCGATTTTAACAACCCTTCAACTGCTTGAGTCGCAAAATCGAGTGCAAAGATAAAATAGTTTTATGAAAAATGAAAGAGTCTGAGCAATTTTTGTTAAAAAAAATGCAAATTTCTCTCTTTTCATGATATACCTATATTATATATATGGTGGCAGAGTGTGAAAAATAGGTACTTTTACGATACAATGTTCCAAATAATTTATTACCTTTGCGATACTTAATGTCAAAAACACAATAATTTATATTGCAATATGGTAGATATTTTTGAGCGCCTTGAAAAAAACACAGGCGGACCTATTGGTCAGTACATGCAGAATGTACATGGTTATTTCGCTTTCCCAAAGCTTGAGGGTGAGATTGGACCTCACATGCGCTTCCGTGGCAAGATGATGCTCAACTGGAGCCTTAACAACTATCTCGGTCTTGCAAACCACCCTGAGGTTCGTAAGGCTGATGCTGCAGGTGCGGCAGAGTTTGGTATGGCAGCCCCAATGGGTGCTCGTATGATGAGTGGTCAGACTAAGTACCATGAGCAGCTTGAGCGCGAGTTGGCTGAGTTTGTTGGTAAGGAGGATGCCTTCCTACTTAACTTCGGCTATCAGGGCATGATCTCTATTATTGACTGTCTGCTTACACCCCGCGACGTTGTTGTTTATGATGCTGAGGCTCACGCTTGTATCATTGACGGTCTGCGCCTACACAAGGGTAAGCGTTTTGTATATGCACACAACGACGAGGCTTCTCTTCGTCTTCAGCTCCAGCACGCTACTGACCTTGCTGAGCAGCAGAGGGGTGGCGTACTTGTAATTACTGAGGGTGTATTCGGTATGAAGGGCGACCTGGGCTTCCTCGATGTTATCGTGAAGGCAAAGAAGGACTTTAACTTCCGTCTGCTTGTTGATGACGCTCACGGCTTCGGTACTATGGGTCCTGGCGGTCGCGGTACTGCAGCTCACTTCGGCGTTGTTGATGGCGTAGATGTGCTCTTCAATACATTTGCTAAATCTATGGCTGGTATCGGCGCATTTGTCTCTGGTCCACGCTGGCTTATCAACCTCTTCCGCTATAATATGCGTTCTCAGCTCTATGCTAAGTCACTGCCAATGCCAATGGTTATTGGCGCTCTGAAGCGTCTTGAGCTTATCCGCAACCACCCTGAGTATCAGGAGAAGCTGTGGGAGATTACCCGCGCACTGCAGAGCGGTCTTAAGGCTAACGGCTTTGAGATTGGCGTTACTCAGTCACCTGTAACCCCTGTATATATGAAGGGCGGAAATGAGGAGGGCACAAACCTTATCGTAGACCTTCGTGAGAACTACGGCGTATTCTGCTCTATCGTAATCTACCCAGTAATCCCTAAGGGTGAGATTATCCTGCGCGTAATCCCTACCGCAGCTCATACAATGGAGGACGTTGAGTACACAATCAACGCATTTAAGGCTGTTCGTGATAAGTTTGAGTCTGGCTATTACAGCTCAATGCCTATCCCTATGAAGGCAGACCCAGAGTTCAAGGTAAGATAATTTTACTTGATAGCGTGCCACCTACGGCACATCTATTAAAACCAGTGGCGGTGGTACAACCAAGTACTATCCGCCACTCTTTTTTATGCGCAGCGCCCTGCATGGTTTAACAAAATAGGCAAAAAATTTGTAAGTGTAGATAATTATTATTATCTTTGGTAAAACAAAACCTTAAAACTATGGCAGAGAATATTAGAACCAGATATAGTGACGCCGAGCTAGCCGAGTTCAAGGCGCTCATTCTGGAGAAATTAGAGGTGGCACGAAGTGACTATGAGCAGCTGCGCGCCTCCATAACTCGCTCGGCTGACAATGATACCGAGGATACCTCGCCAACCTTCAAGGTGTTAGAGGAGGGTGCAATGACCCTCTCTAAGGAGGAGATAGAACGCCTCGCAGCTCACCAGCTTAAGTTTATCAAGAACCTTGAGTTGGCTCTTATCCGTATTGAACATAAGACCTACGGCATTTGCAAGACTACTGGAAAACTTATTCCACGTGAGCGCCTGCTCCGCGTACCTCACGCTACAGAGTGTATTGAGGCTAAAGAGGCTCGCAAATAGTTTTTTGTCGTTATAGCGGCACATTTCCTGCCGCTAATAAAAAATGCCTGCTGGGCTGTACTATTTGGTACTATCCTGCGCAGGCATTTTTCATTGAGCGTGGTAAATGCACCACTCTGACGACAAAAGTGGCTATTAGCTGTTAGCCATTAGCCGTTGGCTCACCTTCGGTGACCCTTCACCGCTCCGCCTCGGCAAAGCCTGCAAGCAGTCTCTGCTCTCGGCTTAATCGCGGCGTTGGCTTTTCAGCGGTACAGACTTCGTCTGAAAGTGTTTATTCGGATTTAGGTTGCTGCCGCAAGGCAGTGAAAGAGAAAATATCCACCAAAGGTCAAGCTTGCTTGAAACCAAAGGTGGATATTTTTTGTTTCAATAACTCGCAGAGTTACCCTAAATCCGCATCAGCATAGAAGCAAAACGGAGTTTTGCCAAGAGCTTTTTGCACGCCCTGCTTTTTCGCGAAAAAGCGGGCAGTTCGCGTCAGCCGTACTGCGTAGCCGTGCTGCGTAGTCAGGGTTACAGGCGAGCTTTGATAGCTGCTGTCTGCTCCTCGTAGCCTGGTTTTTCGAGCAGGGCGAACATATTCTTCTTATAAGCCTCAACGCCTGGCTGGTCGAATGGGTTTACGCCGAGCATATATCCGCTGATACCGCAAGCCTTCTCGAAGAAGTAGATCAGGGCGCCGAGGGTAAGCTCGTTAATCTCTGGGATTTCAACGCGCAGGTTAGGCACTCCGCCATCTACGTGGGCAATCTTAACGCCGAGTTCAGCCATGCTGTTAATATCGCTCAGGCGGCGACCAGCGAGGTAGTTCAGACCGTCAAGGTTCTCCTCATCAGAGCATACGCGAACCTCGTACTTTGGAGCGGCAACAGAGATAATAGTCTCAAAGAGTGTGCGCTCGCCATCCTGGATATACTGACCCATAGAGTGGAGGTCGGCAGTAAGGGTTACAGAGGCTGGGTAGATACCCTTACCATCCTTACCCTCGCTCTCACCATAGAGCTGCTTCCACCACTCGTTGATATTTACGAGCTTGGGCTCGTATGAGCCGAGAATCTCAATCTTCTTACCTGCGCGATAGAGTGCGTTACGAACAGCGGCATACTGAGCAGAGATATTATCCTCATAAGCAGTGCCAGCCTTAGTAGCCTGCTCTACAGCCTTTGCACCAGCTACGAGCTTAGCGATATCCACACCACCCACAGCCAGTGGGAGCAGACCTACAGGCGAGAGCACAGAGAAGCGACCACCTACGTTGTCTGGAATAACAAATGTAGGGTAGCCCTCCTGAGTTGCCAGGGTCTTAAGTGCGCCACGAGACTTGTCGGTAATAGCGACGATACGATTCTTAGCATCCTCCTTGCCATAGCGACGCTCAATCTCCTCCTTAACGATGCGGAAGGCGATAGCTGGCTCGGTAGTAGTACCAGACTTTGAAGCGACGATAGTGGCGATAGAATAATCCTTAAGTGCCTCCATCATCTCACCAAGATAGTCCTCAGAGATATTCTGACCAGCGAAAAGAACGATAGGATTCTTATGACTCTTATGCAGAAGCTCAAACGAGTTTGTCATAGCATCAATAACAGCCTTAGCACCGAGGTATGAGCCGCCAATGCCGATGCAGATAACCACCTCGGCAACCTCACGGAGCTTAGCTGCCTGAGCGTTGATAGCAGCAAGGTGAGCATCATCAATCTCTGAAGGCAGTGTTATCCAACCGAGGAAGTCGTTACCCTTACCCTCACCTGCGTGTAGCAGTTCATTTGCAGCGATAGCCTCGCGCTTAATTTCCTCTGTAATTTCGATACCAGCACAACGGGTATCAAGCTTGATTAGTTCCATAAATTGATGTTTATTATATAGTTATATGTGTTTATCTAAAAGCACTCCAAAGGTAATAAAAAAAATTGTGAAAAAGTGTGATTTTTTTGTAAAAGTTTAATTTGTTTTTTTGTACCTTTGTAACCAGATAGCACTTCGCCCCAAATCGGGGTGAAGATCGGGTTGAAAAAGTAAAAAAATAGATAACATGGGTCTTTTTTCATTAACACATGAGTTGGCTATAGACTTAGGTACTGCCAACACGCTTATTGTCTACAATGACGAGATTGTAGTAGAGGAGCCATCTGTAATTGCGGTGGATCTCCAGGGTAAATTGAAGGCTTTTGGTCATGAGGCGGCACGTTATATTGGTAAGTGTCCAGACAACCTCCGCACCATTCGCCCACTTCAGAACGGTGTAATTGCCGATTTTGACGCTACAGAGCTGATGCTCAAGGGTATGATTGGTCGCATTCGTACTACAGGCTCACTCTTCTCTCCATCGCTCAAGATGGTAATCTGCATCCCTTCAGGCTCTACCAACGTAGAGATTCGTGCGGTGCGCGAGTCTGCTGAGCACGCTGGTGGTCGTGAGGTGGCTATGATTTTTGAGCCTATGGCTGCAGCTCTGGGTGCAGGTCTTGACGTTACAGCTCCAGAGGGTAATATGATTATTGACATAGGTGGTGGTACTTCGGAGATTGCTTGTATCTCACTGGGTGGTATCGTATGCTCTAAGTCTATCAATATCGCAGGTGATGTCTTTACTTCGGACATTAAGAACTATGTTCGTGTACAGCACAATATCCGTATTGGTGAGCGTACAGCTGAGCAGATTAAGTGCAAGATTGGTGCTGCGCTGCCAGAGCTTGAGGATGAGCCAGAGGATATGTCAATCAGCGGACCAAGCGTGCTTACTTCACTGCCACAGACCGTTACACTTAACTATAGCGAGATTGCATACGCCCTTGAGGGTTCACTCGCGCAGCTTGATGATGCTCTGATGTCTGTGCTTTCAGATATGCCAGCCGAGCTATACTCTGACGTTGTGAAGAATGGTGTATATATCGCCGGTGGTGGTGCTATGATTAAGGGTCTGACAAAGCGTCTGTCAGATAGGACTGGTCTGCAGTTCCACATCGCCGAGGATCCTCTGCGTGCGGTTGTTCGCGGAACAAACTTGGCACTCAAGAATATGGACCGCTACTCGTTCCTTATTCGCGCATAGTAGGTTGTAACAGCGATAGGTGGGCTGTCTTATGCGGACAGCCTATCTCATTTACAAGGGCACAATATGCACAAACTGATATACTTCCTAAAGAAGATATACATCCCATTTATATTCTTGACAGTAGAGGTTATGGCTATATACTTCTACTCTAACGCTACGCCCTACTCATTCTCGCGCCTTAGCAGTGTGAGCCACTACATCTGTGGCTGGAGCGGCAGCCTATTTACCAGGCTGGGAAACTATCTGTCGTTAAAGCAGGATAATATCGCACTCAATGAGCGCATTGCCGAGTTGGAGAGTCTGCTGGCGAACTATAAGGCGCTCTATCCGCAGACCGTAGAGACGGAGCTTGACCTCTCACCAAATATGTATGTGCCAGCGCAGGTGGTTAGCAAGACCCTCAACCGCTCACTTAACTATATTGTCGTCAATAAGGGTATTGATGACAATGTGCGCATTGGAATGTCAGTACTCTCCCCTGAGGGTTATGCTGTGGGTTATATTACCAACTGCTCGCAGAACTTCTCTATTGCAATCTCTTTGCTTAACACCTCTTTCAATGTCAGCGCACGCCTCTCGGATGATAGGAGCATGGGCACTGTGTCGTGGCAGGGGGGCGATATTCACACCCTCCGCATGTCCGACATATCAAAGTACGCCAACTTTGAGGCTGGACAGAGGGTTGAAGCTATTGATTTCTCAGAGTACTTCCCAGGCGGAACGATTTTAGGCACGGTGGAGAGCAAGGAGATGAATGATGACCAGACAATGTATAGCTGCACACTCAGAATCGCCGCCGATCTATCGCGTATAGACAACGTTATACTTGTGGATAACCGAGAGGTGGAGCAGGTGCGCATCCTCAAGCAGGAGCCAGTAGCTGCACCAACAACTCTGGAGGCAGTAAATGAAGATACTATCAACCAATAACTATGAAGAATCGTTCACAATATATACTTTTTGTAGTTGTGGTGCTACTTGTGCAGGTGTTGTTACTCAACAACTTGACCTTTAGCCCATATATTGCCCCACTTGCATATATAGTGCTGATAATCATGACCCCACTGGGTACATCACCGCTCAAGATGATAGTTATCGGTACTCTGTTGGGTTTTGTGATGGATATAACTATGGGAACTATTGGTCTTAATGTCATTGCCACACTACCAATAGCCTACTTCCGTCGCCCGATACTCCACTTTTTTGCCTCCTACATTGACATGGATGGCGAGGGCGGCGTGCCTACACAGCTACGTATAAGCCGCTTCCACAACTATGTGGTGGCGATGGTTGTACTACACAACCTCATCTTCTTCGGCTTTGAACATCTGACAACAGCAAACTTTGGCTTCTTAGCCTTGAGAACTGTCATCAGCACGCTAATCTCAATAGCTGTGGTCTACTTCTTCATTGGCATATTCACCGCAAAACTGACACAACGATGAATAATGCCCGAAATGATACGTGGCGCTACAGAGTGCTACGCTGGATTGTCTTTGCAGTCTTTATGCTCTTTACCTGCGTGGCTGGTTACCTGCAGCTTATTGAGGGAAGTGACTACTTCAGCAAGGCTGAGGATAATGTAATACGCTACATTATCACCTACCCGCCACGAGGCGAGGTCTTTGACCGCAATGGAGAGTATCTTATCCAGAATAAAATCTGCTACGACCTTATGGTTGTACCTCGTGAGATGCCTAAGGGTGGCATAGATACGCTGCGCCTGATGAACATCACTGGTGAGCGCATCCAACGCCTCAGAGATGCCTTCTTTAAGGCAAATAAGGCGGGTCGCAGAGTCGCCTCACCTGTTGTCAAGTACCTCTCTGCCGAGGCTAAGCTTAAGTTAGATGAGTGGAATCCATCGGGCTTCTATACCGTTCCACGAACAATCAGACAATACCCACGTAATATCGGCGGCAACCTACTCGGAAGCCTTAGCGAGGTATCTCCAAGGATTCTGGAGCAGCAGAATGAGGAGGGGTACTATGTTATGGGTGACTACATTGGCGAGCAGGGTATTGAGTCCGCATACGAGCAAGAGCTACGAGGCGAGAAGGGTCGTATTCGCCGTAACCAATTTGCCGACCACGCCACTACCGACATTGTGGAGTTAGAGGCTGTGGCTGGTAAAAACCTTGTCTGCACGATTGATGCCCGTCTGCAAGCATTTGCTGAAGAGTTGATGGAGGGAAAGGTCGGCTCTGTGGTGGCTATTGAGCCAAGTACGGGCGAGATTCTTGTTATGGCATCTTCGCCAACCTTTGACCCTAATGAGCTTGTTGTTGGTCGCGGACGAGGTAATCACTATATGCGCCTACTAAATGAACCACGCCGCCCACTCTATAACCGCGCAATCACCTCATCGCAGCCTCCAGGTTCAACATTTAAGCTCCTGAATGGACTAATCGGTCTGCAGGAGGGGGTGCTAAAACCTCAATATAGATATAGCTGTAACAAGGGCTACCGCTCTGGTAATGTGAAGATGGGCTGCCACGAGCATCGCTCACCACTTGACCTTGATTTTGCAATCGCTACATCATGTAACGCCTACTTTGCAAATGTATTCCGTAACATTTTGGAGAACAAAAAGTATAAATCTCCAAAAGAGGGCTATGAGGCGTGGCGCAAATATGTTGAGAGCTTTGGCTTTAACTCAAAGTTAGGCATTGACCTACTTGGAGAGCGTCAAGGTGTTGTTAAGGAGCGCAAGTACTACGATAAACTCTATCGTGGCTCGTGGAATGCCCTTACTGTACTCTCTGTCTCTATTGGTCAGGGTGAGATTCAGTCTACAACACTGCAGCTTGCCAACTTTGCGGCAACAATAGCCAATCGCGGCTATTACTACACTCCGCACATTATCAAGCAGATAGAGGGTCAGGACTCTATAGATATAAAGTATCGCACACCACACAATACCCCAGTGGATAAGCACCACTTTGAGACCATAATTAAGGGTATGTGGCGTGCAGTAAACCGCGATGGTACTTGCCAGACGGCAAGACTTGAGGGGTTAGATGTCTGCGGAAAGACTGGAACAGCTCAAAATCCATTGGGTGATGACCACTCGACCTTTATCTCTTTTGCTCCGCGCAACAATCCAAAAATTGCCATTGCTGTCTATGTAGAGCATGGTATCTGGGGCTCTACGGCGGCAGTGCCTATCGCCTCACTTATTGAGGAGATGTACCTGACCGACACCATCACCCGCCCATGGCTTGTTGAGCATGTAAAGAATCTTGAGTTAGACTACTATAAAGCGTATGACAGACATAAGAAGAAGAAATAACAGCGACATACAGCTCTTTCAGGGGGTTGATTTGGGTATGGTACTGCTCTATTTCATCCTCACCATGATAGGCTTTGTGGCAGTGTTTAGCGCTACATACTTTGAGGGCTCTGAGGGCTTTTTTAGCTTTGAGCATAAGTATATCAAGCACTTGGTGTGGTTGGGTATATCATACATCGCTGCGCTTGTTATACTGCTACTTGACCGTAGTCTATGGCATAAATTCGCATATATCATCTGCGCAATAACCATCTTCATTGTGCTTCTGACCTTTACCCCGTTGGGTAAGACTGTAAATGGTGCAAAGGCGTGGTTGGGCGTTGGTGGCTTTACTCTGCAACCTATGGAGCTTGCTAAGGTGGGCATTTCGCTCGCTGTGGCGCGAATAATGAGCAACTACCACTTCTCGGTTCAACGATTTGGGGATATGATGACCGTTGGCGCTCTGCTCTGCATACCTTTAGGTATCGCTATACTGCAGAACGATACTGGTTCGGGACTGGTCTTCTGCTCATTCCTCTTTATGTTCTACCGCGAGGGTCTTGACCATTGGATTTGCGTGCCGGCGATATTCTTTGCTGCGCTATTTATCCTCTCGTTCCTCTTTACGCCAGCAGTTCTGCTCGTAGCGCTGATAGTTATCTTTACATTCAGCGCGGGCATGATTATGCGCGACAAGTGGAAGATGTGTGTCAAATATGTGGCGTCACTACTCTTTTTGAGCGCACTACTATTCCTGATACTCTGTTTTATAGCACCAGGAAAGCTCGGCTTTTATGAGTGCCTGCTCTATGTGACTATAGCCTCAATGGTCGTGGTGGTTATTTACGCCTATCGTGCAAATATTCGCAAGCTCTACTTCTTGGTGTTGATATTCTCCGTGTCGGTAATCTGTCTACCTACGTCAGATATGGTCTTTCACCACCTGCCACAGCACCAGCAGAACCGTATCCGCACATTCCTCGGTCTGCACCACGATAGGGACTTGATGTACAACGTCGCGCAGTCAAAGATTGCCATTGGCGCAGGAGGATTCTCTGGTCAGGGATTCTTAGAGGGTGTGATGATTCGCTATAGCCGTGTGCCTGAGAAGCATACAGACTTTATCTTCTGCACCATTGGCGAACAATTTGGTTTTTTAGGGGTGTTGGTACTCTTTGCGCTCATGGTTATGCTCATCTACCGATTGATGCGAATGGGAGATAGGCAACTTGAGACCTTCGGTCGAGTCTATTGCTACTGCGTGGCATCAATAATATTCTTCCACTGCTTTATAAACATAGGTATGACCATGGGCGTAGTGCCCGTAATGGGAATTCCTCTACCACTGATAAGTTATGGTGGCTCATCGCTACTCGGCTTTACGATTCTTATCTTTATAGCCATAGCACTTGACGCCTCCCCAATAAAGAGATAGAACATGAGAAAATTCACACTTTTAACATTCGCACTACTTCTTGCTGCCAGTTGCGAGAAGGCGCAAATTGACCCAGTAACTAAACAGACCACAATAACCTTTGAGGATAGCACCTTTGCTGGTGGCGATGGCGAGGGTAGCAGCACGGTTACAACATCATGGTGGGCGCAATATATTGACAAGCTGCAATATGGAGGCGATTTGCTCTATGGTGGTAATGGTTATGCGTGGTATGACAATCAGACTACCCTAACCTCGTATCTGCCAGACTATTGGGGCGACAAGACCTTCTTCGGCGGAGGTATTGCAATCTCTAACTATGTCGAGAATCCTCAAAATCCGACCTACGAGCAGCAGCTCACTATCGGTGTAAGCCCAGTGTCGGGCAAGAACTTCGCCGTCTGCTATGTGGCGACCAATCTATGCCCTCCATTCTTGGAGTTTAAGTATGGCACGGGAGTTATTGAGAGCTTATACATAATTCCTACTGCATATACCAATGCCGTTGTGCAGAATGGTAACGCCTTTAGCCCCGCAATGGCTCAGAATGGTTATATCCGCATTGAGGCAACAGGTATTGACGAAAAGGGCGGCAAGACCAACACCTTAGAGTGCTACCTCTATGACGGCAGAAGTTTCTCCAGCTGGAGAGTGTGGGACCTTAAAGCTTTAGGCAAGGTTAAGCGTGTAGAGTTCCGCATGTATGAGGGTACTACCGAGGGCGGTAAACGTGTAGACTCTACTGCCGAGTATCCAACATACCCTAACTACTTCGCTATTGACAACATCTCCGTTATCCGATAGTGTAGTATAGGCACAAAAATAGGAGAGATTGCTTGTTCAAGTAGACTTGACAGCAATCTCTCCCCCTTTTTACTAAATACTAAATAACTACTTTGTAAGATGTATATCCTGAGCAGATGAACCTACATAGATGGTAACATCCTTAGATGCATCAACAAAGTCGTGTGAGATAATGTCATAGTAGCTAAGGTTGCTATATGGAATCTCTATTGCGAAGTGGTGAGTTGCGCCCTTTGCAATATTGACCTTCTCATATCCCTTGAGCTGCTTAACTGGTTGAATAACGCTCTTGTTATTATAGCCAACATATACCTGTGCAACCTCTGCACCATCAACCTTACCAGTATTTGTCACATCAAACTCCACAAGGTAACCGTTAGCGCCGTTTGTAACCTTCAGATTGTCATACTTGAAGGTTGTATAGCTCAATCCATATCCAAATGGGAACATCGGCTTAACCTGCTTACGGTCATAACCACGATAGCCAAGGAACAGACCCTCCTTATAGTTCACACGCTTGTAAGGGTTGCTTCTCACCTGAACATCAAGGTTATGGTAGTAGCTGCCCCACGTTGGATTATCCTCAAGCTTGCGCTCGATAGAGATTGGCAGACGACCACTTGGGTTTAGCTTACCAGAGATAATCTCGGCGATAGCCTGACCACCCTCCTGACCAGGATACCATGCACACAGAACAGCCTTTGCGCTATCAATCCAGCTCTCCATCTCAAAGCCGCCACCTGCATTGACTACAACAATCACATTTGGATTGATTGCGGCAATCTGACGAATCATCTCAGCCTGATTGTATGGGAACTCAAAGCTGCGGTCGCTATTCTCCTTCTCTGTTGTTGAGTCAAAGCCTACGCACATAACCACTGCGTCAGCCTTTGCGAAGCTCTCACGGTTATGCTCAACATAAGCCTTGTTAAACATCTTCAACTCAATACGAGCTGTGCTACTATTATCAAAATACTCAATGCGAACATCATACTTACGGTTAGCCTCTGCATTGAACAGATAGGTGCGCTCAGTAGTACCGTGGTTACCCCAATCAGCAAGTACCTGCTTGCCATCAATAAACATACGGTAGCCATCGTCGCCACAAACAGAGAACTCAATCTGCTCATTCTCAGCGCTATAGAATACACCAGACCAGCGGATAGAGAAGCGGTCAGCAGCAACACCCTTTGCAGGAGAGCCGCTCCACTTGTAGCTAATCTGCGTATCTACACTACTATATACCGCATTGCCCTCAAGTTTCTTATTATTGAAGTACTCAGCCTTCAGACCAGCACTCTTAAGGTCGGCAGAGGTAAAGAACTTACCCTGAAGAGAACTTGTGCGGAAGTTGTCAGTAGTTACTGTCTTATAACCCTTTACAGCAGAGAGGCCCTCATATACAGAGCATGTCTCAAATGGGTGAACAAAACCACTACCACCACCAGTAGGAACGCCCTGAGCATGCATACCAGCGACAGTGACCTTACCCTTCTTAAGTGGCAGGATACCATCGTTCTTAAGCATTACAACACCATTACGCGCCAGCTCAAGTGCAGCGTTGTCAGAGAATGGATTACGCTCTGAGATACTCTCATCCTTCTGTGGACGGTCAAAGAATCCGAAGCTGATAAGGGTCTGCAGAATGTTCTGCACCTTTGTATCAATAGTGCGAATATCCACAATACCGTCAGCAATAGGTCCTGCAAGGTGCTTGTAGTTCATCAACTTACCACTTGGCATCTCAAGGTCAAGACCTCCATTGGCTGCATTGATTGCAGAGTAGGTTGCATTCCAGTCTGACATCAGAATACCCTCAAAGCCCCACATATTGCGCAGTACATCAATATTGAGATAGCTATTCTCTGAGGCGTGAACGCTATTGATAAGATTGTATGAACACATAACAGCACCTACACCCGCCTCCTTAATAGCGGCATGGAATGCAGGCAGGTAAATCTCATGAAGTGTGCGCTCATCTATATCTGAAGAGACATTGTGGCGATCCCACTCCTGATTATTCGCTGCAAAGTGCTTGATACAAGCCATAACGCCCTGACTCTGAACGCCCTTAACATACTGCACAGCTGTCTGCGATGCAAGGTAAGGGTCCTCGCCAAAGTACTCAAAGTTTCGACCGCAAAGAGGTGAACGATAGATATTCACACCAGGACCAAGGAGGATATGCACACCACGAGCGCGGCTATCCTGACCAAGACCGACACCCATATTGTACACTGCATCGCGATTCCAAGTTGCTGCAGCTGCGATACCTGAAGCGAACATAGTACTCTGGGTATTGTTTCTCACGCCCTGCGGACCATCTGCCATACGAATCTCAGGGATGCCAAGGCGAGGGATAGCGCGGATATAGAACTTATTATATCCGCCGATGTAGTCAAGTTTCTCCTCAAGGGTCATCTTAGCTACAAGCTCCGCTGCGCGAGCCTTCGCCTCATCTGTAATATTCTGCGCACCTACTGCAGCAACTGCAAGCAGAGCAAAAAGTGATAAAACTAATCTCTTCATATCATCTATTTTTCAATCAACAATAAAACATATCCCTTCTCGCTGTTTACAACAGCATTGTCAGACTCCAAAGCCAGCGCAACAGCATAGCTACCCTTATCAAGCGCTGCAATCTGCTCACCTACAAAGGTAACAAAGAATTGCTGACTTTTTACATCCTCGCCAAAGTTGAGGCTACTCTCAGAGAGGGTGTAGCACTCCTGTGGCAGTGGAATATAGTTTAAGTCGTTAGATATATTATATTTTACAATCAGCCTTGTATCAACAACAACATCTACCTGCGCTGTATAGTGTGCATCGCCACCCTTAACCACTGTAAAGGGCAACTCGCTCAGCAAATCATCTACAGCAACAACCCCTGACTCAGAGATATAGAAGGCTGCTGGGATATTCTCATACACCACATAATCACTCTTTGAGCAAGAGAGTGCGCAGAATGCGGCAGCCAAAAACAATATTACTATCTTTTTCATATCATCATAAAATTAGTAACCAGGATTTTGTACCAGGTTAGGGTTAATCTGAATCTCTGCAAGTGGATAAGGGAGCAGGTAGTAACGAGGCACCTGAAGAGTACGCTGACCCTCGTGCTGGTCAAAGTCCTCCCACTGCTTGATTGTGTAGTACTCCTCGGCAGTCTGACCCCACACATTCCAACACTTCCACTCCTTGAGCATGTGCTTCTCGGCATCCATCCAACGGCGCATATCGCGGTAGCGGTGACCCTCAAACATCAGCTCATTGTTTCGCTCGCTATGGAGCACCTGACGCAACTTCTCGCCTGTAGGAATACCACCAGCCATTGCCCAAGAGTCCTGGAATGTAGGCAGACCGCAACGCTCACGCACCTTATTTAGATACTCAAAGCTCTTGATGCTCAACGAACCGTTGTACTCAAAGTCAGCCTCTACATAGCTAAGATATAGCTCTGCCATACGGATAAGCGGCCAAGCGTAGTTGTGGTACGCAAATGTCTTTGTTGACTCATCGTAAGCAGTATCTTTGTGGATAAACTTACGCAGGAAATAACCAGTCTCGTTTACATACTCCTTTGACATATCAGGAGAGTTGCCATTCATTGTATATCCGTGAATCTCGCCAGCCTTTGCCTGCACCTTATACACAGTACCATCCATTGGGAACTCACCTCCATCATAGGTCACACAAGCATAAAAGCGTGGCTCACGGTTAAGGTTCAACTCGGCAGTACCCTCAACAGCATTATAGACATAGAGGTTACGACCCTTTGTCAATGGGTCATCCTCAAGTGGCAGACCATTCTTTGTGTAGTAAGACTCTACAGCTGGGAAGAGTACTTGGAAGTTGGTCAGCCAGCCATTAGTAGAGTATGTCGATGTAGTACGGATACCTGAACGCTTCTGAATCTCCGCCTGAGAGTCTGAGTGACAAAATGCCCAGAGGAACTCCACATCGTTGTATCGCATCTCGACAAGCTGGTCGTGGAAATCTGCCACACCGCGCTCGAAAGTGTCGAGTGTACCATTTGCAGCGTTCTTATAGAGCGCGTAACCATTCTGCTCGCAGAACTGGATTGCCTCCTCGGCAGCATCCATAGCCCTCTTCCACTTCTCAGGGTCGTACTTTGTATTTACCAGAGCCTTACCATCGTGGTTCTTGAGGTCTGCGTAGAATTTTGCATTGCCATTAAACAGCGGAGAGGCTGCAAAGAGCAGTACTCGTGCCTTGAAGGCATAAGCGGCAGCAGATGTTGCACGACCATACCACTTAAGGTTCTGCTGGCGTGCAGGAAGATACTCAATAGCCTTGTCAAGGCAGTCACAGATAAAGTCAATACACTCATCAAACGAAGAGCGTGGAGCGTAAAGCTCATCCTCAGAGGCGTTGAGAGAGATTTCGCGGTCTACAATTACGATAGGACCATAGTACTCAACCATCCACCAGTGGAACATACCAATCATAAACCAAGCCTCACCCTGCCACTCACGCAGATTCTGCTCCGAGATGTCAGGAATGTTGTTGATATTATTGAGCAGCATATAGCAGTAGCGAATAGCGGTGTAGTAGTCGTAGCTCACACCACCTGTAGGGGCTCCTGTAGCACGCATAAAGTTGTGGTAGGTAGTATTTGCAGTCTCCTCACCATAGAGCATACTCTTGTAGCCAAACCAACGAGTAGTTCCCTTTGAGTTTGTTATACAATCATCACCACCACAAATCTGACCAGGCATCCAGTAGCGGTTCATATTTCCAATATGTCCGTAGATGGAGTAGATAAACTTCTGCGCATTCTCCTCATTCTTAAAAGCATCCTCCAGCGTTGCAGTATCATCTGGCACAACATCCAGATAGTTGCACGAACTGAAAGTAAGCGTAAGAAGTGACAACAATATTATATATAATCTTTTCATATCCTATACTTATTATCTGTTAGAAATTGTACTGCAGACCCACCTTAACCTGACGCTGAAGTGGGTACTTAAGTCCGTTACCGCTACCCAACTCTGGGTCCCAATACTTAAATGGAGAGAGGGTAAACAGATTTGTTGCCGCAGCGTAAATACGGAACGACTTGATGGTATAACCCAGCTCCAAGTTCTTCAGACGCAGGTAAGAGCCATCCTTAATCCAGAACGATGAGGTCTGGGTGTTGTTCGTATTCCAAGTAGCTGACAGACGAGGATAAGCGGCATTTACATTCTGATTCTCAACTGTCCAGTGGTCCTTTGCAATCCACTGCTGCATATTGTAGCCAGAGTAGACATTGGTAACAAATGGGTGGTGATTCTTCATCTCAATAGCCACATTTGTCACGCCCTGGAAGAAGAACGAGAAGTCAAATTTCTTCCACTGTATAGAGGCACCCAAACCATAAGTAATCTCTGGAATAGTAGGATAGCCGAGTGAGGTCATATCGTTTCCGTTAATCACTCCATCGCCATTAAGATCCTTATACTTAATATCACCTGGGCGGATAATAGCACCAAACTCCTGCTTTGCCGAGTTATCTATATCCTGCTGGTCTGCAAAAAGTCCGTCAGCAACATAGCCATAGATAGAGTTGATTGGCTTGCCGATAAGCTTCTGATAGTCATACTGATACTTTGGCTCATCCTTCTCAACAACCTCATTGTGTGCGTAGGTAAATGTACCCTGAACAGAGATTACAAGGTCGCTATTGATTGCCTTGTTATACTCCAGCGACATATCAACACCTCGGTTGAGCACTGCACCGATATTTGCGTATGGTGTAGACTCCTGGAAACCTGATGACGCTGGGATAGAGCGGCGGAGCATAAAGATGTCGTTACGCTGCTCGTGGAAGAAGTCTGCCATAATGGTCAAATCGTTAAACAGACCAATCTCAAGACCGATATTGAGCTTGCGGCTAACCTCCCAACTTGCATCTGCGTTACCCCAACGAGTAACCTGAATACCATTGTAAATCTTAAAGGCGTCACCACCAAAGTATCCCTTAAACTCGTTATCTCCAGAGTTCATATTTACAAGTGTGAGGTATGCAAATCGCATAGGCAGTGAGTCGTTACCCACAAGACCATACGAAGCACGCAGCTTGAGCAGTGAGAGCACATCCTTAATGCCATAGAAGAATGGCTCATTAGATATTACCCAACCAACAGCCACAGATGGGAAGAATCCCCAACGATTCTTGGCATAGAAGTTCTCAGAGCCGTTATAACCAAAGTTTGCCTCAAAGAGGTAGCGAGAGTCGTATGCGTATGTTACACGACCAGCAAAACCCTGCTCACGGTAAGGCAGAATCTTGTTCTGCTCAGCTGATGGAACGTTTGCGATAGTCTCACGCTGGTGATATACAAGCGTAGCAGCCACATCGTGGCGACCAAAGCTACGAGAGTAGTCGGCTGTAACCTGGAAGTTAAAGATTCTGTTACCGCTGTTTGATACACCTGGAGTGAGGTAGTTTGTACCTGTAGTACCAATCTCCACCATATCATAGACATAGTTACCATCTGCGCCCATCCAGTAATCGGTAAGGTTGTAGTAGTATGGGTTGAGCTGGTTCCAAGTGTTTGAGTATGTGTAGTTCTTGAACGATGCAAGACCTCCAATCTTCAAGCCCTCAGTAATAAAGCTCAAATCCTGGTCAAGGGTAAATGTTGCGAGCACATTACCCCAGAACTTATTACAATATCCACGGTTGAGAATAGCCAGCGGGTTTATCTGCGCTGCGCCACCATCCCAACCAGGAGCGTTACCATAACGAACATGCTCATCGCCCTCCTGTGCAGGGAAAAATGCAGGGAAGTCTACTGGGTTTACAGTCATTGTATAACCGAACAGATCCTCTGCCACTGCCGAAGTACCCTTACGATTCATCAGCTGTGTTGTCAGCTTCAGAGCAGCCTTAGTTGTCTTAGTTACAGATGCCGAGATGTTGCTCTGGAAGGTGTACTTCTGCATATTCTCGCTGGTTGTGTAATTAGACATCTTGGTGTTGCGAAGCATACCACCCTCGTTATGTACCGATACATTAAGGAAGTAATCAATCTTGTTGCTACCACCACGAATATTGGCATTAACATTCTGATTCATAGAGAAATCCTTAAACAACATCTCATACCAATTGTTGTTTGGATAGATAATTGAGTTTGTGCCGAGCTTGGTATTCTCAATCTTCTCAGGCATAAAGTGCTCTGCCATGTCGCGCATACGACGTGCCTCGTTGTAGTTCTCCATATATGTCACACCATCAGCGATAGGGGTGATGCGTGTAGGCATTGACCAACCATTCTCCACGCGAACATTGATAGACATACGCTCCGAGTTTGCACCGCTCTTAGTTGTAATGAGCATCACACCATTAGCACCGCGAGAACCATAAAGGGCTGTAGATGTTGCATCCTTAAGAATTGAGAACTGCTCAATGGTCTCTGGAGCGATAGAGTTAAGGATTGTCTTGTCAATCTCCACGCCATCAAGGATAATGAGTGGCTCCTTATTAGAGCCGAAGGTAGAGATACCACGAATCCAGAAGCTTGAGCCATCAGCACCAGGCTCACCAGACGACTGCACAGAGACGATACCTGCAACCTTACCGATAAACGACGAGGAGAGGTTTGACGAAGTCATCTTGAGTTTAGAAGGGGCAATAGTAGAGATTGAGCCAACGAGTGACTCCTTCTTCTGACGACCAAAGCCGACAACGACAACCTCATCCATAGTCGTATTCTGCTCAATAAGCGTTACAAGCGAGAAGAGCAGTGGCTCCGAGAGCGGAATTGCCTTATCCTCAAAGCCCATATATGAGAAGCATACCTCTGTTGTTCCTGCAGGCACTTGAAGGGTATAGCGACCCTGCTCGTCTGTAAGCGTACCGACAGTTGTACCATCAACATAGACGCTTACACCGAGAATCGGTTTGCTATCTGTAGAGGAAATAACCACACCCGACACCTCATTGCTCTTAGTGGCTGGGGCTGCACTCTGCTGAGCTGCCTTGATAACAACCTGCTTCTCAATAATCTTAAATGTCAAACCTGTTCCTGAGAGTTTAGAGCTAAGAACCTGCTCAATAGGCACCTGAGTAACGTCTATAGATACTCGGTGCTGCAGCTTAGCATTTAGTTTTTCATCCCAGATAAACGAGTAACCATTTTGGTCCTCTATAGCGTCAAACAGCTGTACAAGAGAGACCGAATTTAGACGTAAAGTAACTAAATTGCCAGCCTGTGCTGCCTTAGCCTCCACGCCTCCCATTAACAAAAGCACAAAGGCAGCCACTATCGCCACAAAACGCAGACGATAAGCGCCTAAACTGCCAATAATGGAGTGTTGTTTCATAGATAGATCTGTTTTTAGTTATTAGTTAGATTCAATATAGAGCATAGTGCCACTCCACTTGTAACGTATAGGCATTATGCTTGTAAGCACCTCAAGGGTTTTGTTAATATCATCAAAGAGCACTAAACGACCAGAGCAATATGCCTTTGATACATCGCTTGCGCAATGAGCCTCAACGCCATAATACTCACTAAGTTTAGCAATCACCTCTACAATGCTGTCATTGTTTATCACTATGCTCTCCTCGCGCCAGCCAACATACGAGCCTACATCGGCAGCGGTGGTGATATAGCAATTATTGTTGTAGTTCAACACCTGCTTAGGGGCAAGGGTAACGCTCTCGCCAATTGCTGGCATAGCCACATCGACACAACCATCAACAAGCACAACATACTGTATTGCACTTGGCTTGGAGCTGCTGCAGATGTCAAAGGTTGTTCCCTTAACCACTGCGACAATATCCTGACCGCTCACCACAAATGGTGCAGCGGGGTTGTGTGTCACCTCAAAATATCCCTCTCCGTCAATCTCTACAGAACGTGGTTTTGGACCACTCTGTGAGGATATACGGAGCTTGGTGTTCTCATTAAGCCAAATTTTTGTATTGTCAGCCATAGTGACCACTGCGCGGAAATCCTTTGGCACGAGCAAATCAAAGCTCTTGTCAAAATTGGTAGCCACCGACACTCCATTGACAACTATCTCACCGCTTGCACGGCACTCTACACGTGCCATAAAGGAGCTATTGATAGCCATTGGGCTCTGGTTAGCGACCAAAGTAACCTGCTCAGGAATCTCCACACTGCTTAGTGGAAGTAGGCGCTCTGCGGAAGTGGTCTGCGGATTATTGACGTTGTGGTTCACTGCATACCACACGCCACCGCCGACAATCAGAGCGACTACAACCACGGCAGCCACACGACTTACAAACTTGGCAACCCTTTGAAGGCTAAAACTTTTGCTGTTTTGGGCAATGATAGAGTTGTACAGTCCTCTCTTCTCCTCCTCCGTCAATTTAGGCTTTTTGAAGGAGATTCTGCTCATTACAGATAAAGCTCTTAAAAACTGCTCATCGTCAGGGTGCTTATCGGCATATTTGCTCCACTTGGATACGGCAGGTCTACCCTGCAGATTCCAAAGAACAAAATCAATATTTGCAAGATACTTTATCATTAACTTCTAATTTTAATCCATTTACCTAACTCACTCTGATGCTTACGAAGATTGGCAAGACCCTTAGAAACAAATTTTCGGGCGGCATGCTCTGTGCAGTTGAGTATGGCAGCAATTTTGCTATACTTCATATCGCACATAATCCTCAGATAGACCGCACTGCGCTGACTATAAGTAAGCTTAGACATCACAAGGTTTAGATGCGCAGCCATCTGTGAAGATATCCACGCCTCGTCTATACTCTCGACCTGTGTTGGCTCAACACTCATAGAGAATAGTGCCTCAACATTCACCTCATTAGGCTGGGCACGCCATCCATCAACAATTCGGTTGTTCAGCGAGCGGAAAAGGTAAGATTCTATGTCTCGAATTTGAGATAAATCGCGTTTCTTGGTCAGCATTGCAAGAAACACATCGTGTATGGCATCCTTGACAAAGGTGTGATTTGCACCCATGCTCACGCCGAAAGCATATAGCTCGTCTATATAGGTGTTATATAGCAGCTCAAAGCTCTCGTTTGCACTTTTACCCTCTAACTGGGCGTGTGAAATCTTTTTTGCCATAACGTTATCTCTAACAGCGTACAATATAGCTACTTGCCTCCGTTTTCAAGACCTGTAATCTCATCTTCAAGCGTGGTAGTCATCTCTGTAACCCAATACTCGCGACCAAGCCAGTCTACAAGACGCATCTTCTTTTTAGAGCTCTTGCTCTTAGGGGTTGCTTTATAAAGAATCACTGACGATTGAGAAGCCGTAAGTTTTGATAAATCAGTTGCATTGATACAATCAAATACAGCATAGTCAATACCCTTGTAGCGAGTCATGACTGTAGAGAACTTGTCATCCTCCCACAGCTCAACAGTCCACTGGTCGGTCATACTGAAGTAGGTCTTGTCAAAGACTACGCCCACAACCTTATCTTTCCAAGCTATGCCGTCAGTATCCTTCTCGCTCTTCCAATGGGTAAAACAAGAGGTGTCGTACATTCTGCCCTGCTCATCGCGGCTGACGTATGCGCCCTTGTAGTAGCGGTCAATAACCTCGGTACCACTAACAGTAACTACGCCATAACCAGCAGGCTCGCTGGTCTGGTTAATATCTGCACGATAGAAGGTTCCCATCGGCGTTGCAAGCACCCACTCAGTCATCTTTCCACCCTTAGGGTCGTTAATGTCTGGCTTGAAGTCATTAACGTGGCTATGTCCAATAAAGAGCCACTTATTTGCATACGGAGCAAGAAGAGAGGCAAACTCCTCCTTGTTCTGCATATTGCGGCGATAGTAAGAGGCGTGCAGACTGACAAATACTGCCATAGTTGTAGGCACATAGCTCAAATCCTGACGAAGCCACTCAATCTGCTCATCTGTAAAACCAATATCGTATGATGAAGGACCATAGTAGCGGATGTTATCCATAATAACGAAGTGAACGCTACCATAGTTGAACGAGTAGTCCACTGGGTTAAATGCCTTCTCAAACGCAGCTACTGATGCATCGTAGTAGTCATAGTAATCCTTTGTGGCTGTACCTTCCGCCTTTGGCACAGAGTGCGACTTATCGTGGTCGTGGTTACCCGCGCAGTGGAACATCGGGAAGCTAAGTGCTCCATAGCAGTCCGCAACTGTCTGATAGGTCATATCCTCGCCATCGCGCTTCTGATGCCACAAGTTATCATCGCCATCATCACCGCAAGTGATACCTACTGTCGGCAGATTTGACTCGGCAACAGTCTTATTAGCATCTGGGCAGAAGTCATTTGAGAAGTGCTCGCCAAAACTCTTACGGCGAATCTGACTATCTGCAAAGATAATAAGCTGGAAGCGACGAGGCACTGCACCCTTACGCTTTACAATGGTAAAGTCGTGACGAATAATACCATTAGCCTTCGCATTGATAGAGTGGAAGAAGTCAGGCACCTGATTCTTCTTTACTGTAATCTCTGCCATCTGCGGGAAGGAGAGGAAGACATTGCGGGCGCGAATGTTGCGTGTCAGCTGATAGACTCCCTTGTCATCTGTAGCTGTACAGCTAAAGCCATCACTGACAACAACACCCTTTGCTGGCGTGCCGTCATCCCAGAGCACATAACCGACAAGGTCCTTGCCCTCGGCTACCTCAATAGCTCCTGGCTTGGGAGTGCTTCCTGTGCCTGTGCTACCACCCTCTTCGCCGCCCTTGGTGCAGCCCCCAAAGATAAGGGCTGCAACAGAGAGCATTGAAACTATTATTCTACTAATTTTCATAGCGTTAAGATAGTAATTTATTTACTCTGTGCAAAAGCACAATCAGTAACTGTTACTCCCTTACCAGCATTACCGCCATAGATATAGCCTGCATAGTCCTCGGCAGTAATTGCAGTTGCCTTGGCAGCTCCAAAGTCCTTATCAGCCTCAACGCAAGAGCCGATAGCACCACCAACCTTACAGTTCTTGATAGTTACAGCCGCATCTCTTGCGCCCCAACCAGCGATTGAGCCCTTAGCATTGATATAGCTTAAGCCACCGAGTGAGGCGTCGTAGTCATTACCCAGGATTGTGCCGTAGTTCTCGCAGTTATCAATAGTACCCATATTCATAAGACCGATAATACCTCCCTGACCAACAACACCCTTTTCAAGGTTCTCTACAATGAAGCCCTTACCATTATATATAACAGTACCATAGTTCTTACAGCCTGAAACCGTCTGTACTGCAACCAGACGAGCAACAATACCCGCATTAGCACTTAAATCTTTCGCATCTGTGCCTCCCTGGTGAGCATCTGTAGAGTAGATTGTTCCGTAGTTTGTACAATTCTTAACATCACATTTACACTCAGAGATTATACCACCGGCAGAAGATGAATATGGGCTTGAGATTGTAATATTACCTCTATTTACACACTCCTCAATAGAGAAATCGTTATTTGAACTCTTTGCTACAATACCTCCCAAGTGGAACCACGCGCCAGACTTCTCCGACTTATGAACTGTCAAAGAACCAGTATTCTCACACTTATAAACCTTAGTAGAGGCATCTATCTTTGAGGTAACATTTCCGTAAGCGAGGATACCACCCAAGCCAGAGTTGCTTATAGAAGATGAAACGTCAAAATTACCACTATTTGAGCACTGCTCTATTGTGCAGCCATCAATTCTAAACCAACCTGCAATACCTCCACAGAGGACATCCTTTGAGTTCTTACAATTTATTACTGCACTTCCACTATTTGAACATCCGCGTATATAGTTTGCAGCGGATGCATTACCATCGCAAACACCAAACATACCTCCGAGATAAAAAGATGCGCTCTCTGTATCTGATGACGGATTAAAATCTCCAGAGTTAACGCAGTTAGATACAGCTACAGGGCGAAAAACACGACCAATGATACCACCAATATAAACATTGTTTGCACCTCTTGTATCTATATTAAGCGTTCCGGTATTAGAGCAATCAGATAATACAATGTCTGCACCACCACCAGCAATACCACCAATCTGGTTATACTTGTTACCACTGGTTGAGCAGAGATATAGATTACCATTGTTTACGCAGTTCTTTAGCTCAACCTTAATCTCTATAGTACCGCAGATACCACCAACCATAACATTTGCTGGGGCTGCAATAGCAGGGAAGGTTACACTACCATAGTTTGTACAACTCTCAAACAGAATATCACCTGCTTTTTTATTAGCAGCTCCACAGATACCACCACAGAGAACAGCACTTGAAACAGCACCATAGTTTGTGATGTTCTTCAGTGTTGCACCAGTCAGAATCTGACCTACAACAGCTCCAGCATATGAATTGCTTGTACCTGAAGCGGTAAATGAGCAACCCTTACCGAATACAAGGTTCTGAATAGTTGCATCGCTAAGGTTCTTGAACATAGCTGCGTGTGTAGTATTCTCAACAACAAGGTTGTCAATAGTGTGGTTGTTACCCTCAAGAGTACCTGCGAAGTTTGAGATTGGAGTCCAAGCGACACCCTTCATATCAATATTTGCAAGGATATTTACAACGCCATTAGCATCCTTAAACTTACCACCATCTGGAGTCTGCTCGGCTGCAATCTGAGCCGCCACCTCTGTAGCAAAGGCAACGAGGTCTGCTGCTGTGCGGATACCAACTGCCTCAGCGGCTGCATTTGGCAGTGTGCCGAGGTTGAGAATCTGACCATTCTCAAGGGCTACGGTGTTATATGAGCTGCGAACCTCTACGCCATCAACCTTAGCAGAAAGACCCTCATAGTTCTCTGCTGCAACGGCGATATAGTAGGTCTTCTCAGCCTCAAGAGCGCCCTCAAGGGTATAGCCGAGCACCTCGACCTTGCTTGCAGGGGCTGCAAGAGCCAGTTTAAGCAGTGCGTGGCGGTGCTCAAAAAGTAGGTTATCAGCGCTAACGCCAGAAGCCTCAGCGAGTGCAGCCTGTGGGTCAAAAGAGCCAGCAACAGCCTTCTGAGTTGTAGGAATAGCGCTCACACCTGCAGGGTACTTTGCAGTATAAAGCTCAGCGGCTGCAAGTGGAGTGTTAGAAGCGAAGGTTGCAGTAGCCTCACCAGCGCCCTGGGTAAGGGTGAACTCTACGCCATTAACCTCAATCTTATCCTCTGCGCTCCAGAGGGTCTTTACGCCATCAAGAGCCGTACGGCTATCGGCAAAAGATGCGGTAACTGTAGTCTGACCGAGTGTTACCTCGTCAATAGCTGCTGTATTACAACTTGTTACGCCCAACAGAGCGGCAGCAGCAACAAAAAGCATAGTTATCTTTTTCATTGTTTCTTTCATTTTTTAGGTTAAACAATTTTGCTACTACCAGGCAAAGTCCTCCTCTGTATAGTCCTTAAATCCTGCTCCTGAAGGCTCACTAACGGTAAAGCCCTTCTCTACTGCACATACCATATCCTCGATGATAGGTGCTGTGTAAATGTTGTTCTTTTTCATTTTGTTTGATTTTATGTTGTTGAAATTACTCTGCAAATGAACAGTTTGTAACAGTAACGCCATTTTTAGCATCACCGCCATAAATCAGATTGCTATAGTTCTCAGCAGTCACCGCTGTAGCCTTACTTGCGCCCATATCTGGCTCACTATCGTCGCAGTTGCCAACTGCTCCGCCAACCTTACAGCCGCTGATAGTGACAGCCGAGTTAGCACCGCCCCAGCCGATAATCGCGCCCTTAGCATTGAGGTAAGAGGCAAGACCATGAGAAGCATCGTATTCGTTACCAAGAATAGTTCCGTAGTTCTCGCAGTTCTCTACCGCACCAGCGTAGAGCAGACCGCAGATACCGCCCTGACCGACAATGCCCTTATTGGCATTTGCCTTTCTAAAGCCCTTACCATTATAGATGATAGTTCCGTAGTTCTTACAGCCGCTAATCTTCTTACCAGCGGTCAGGAAGCGTGAAACAACACCTCCTGTAGCACTATAGTAATCCTGATGCCAAGCTGTTGTATAAACTGTTCCGTAGTTTGTACAGCCAATAACGTCGCAGTTAATCTCCGAGCCGATACCACCAGGATTTGAACGGGTAGTATTGTCCGCAGTTATATCACCACGGTTCTCACAATTTTCAATACCAAACTCTGCAGTACACTTACCAACAATTCCTGCAGGAGCGTTCCAAGCACTATTGCTCTCTGTACCTGTAAAGGTGATATTTCCTGTGTTAGAGCAGTTTACAACCTTTGAAAGAGTCTTAATATTAGACGCTGAAAGGGTACTTGTCTGTACAGCGACAATACCTGCAGCAAACGAACCTGTTACGCCAGATGTCATCGCAATATTTCCGCTATTTGTACACTCGCTAATCTCACAACCAGAGACCTTCACCCAGCCAGTAATACCACCAGCCTGTGTATCCTTTGTAGCATTACACTTTGCTGTGATATTTCCGCTGTTACTACATTTATAAATCTTAGTCTCACGCGTAGCTGTACCCTCAAGAGTACCAATAACACCACAGATATAGAGTGCTACACATTCAGAACTCTCTGTAATAGAGATATTTGCACTATTCGCGCAATTCTCAGCGTGCATACGATGAGCGCGACCTACAATACCTCCCATATAGACATTGTTTGCACCGCGGCAGTCGATTATTATCTCGCCCTCATTTGTACAGTTGAACATATCGTGGTCAGAACCAATACCAACAATACCACCTGTATTGAGATACTTATTGCCACCAGTAGCATTTAATGTAATCGCGCCATAGTTAGCACAATCTTCATAGGTAACACCAATCTCATTGGCTCCACAAATACCTCCGAGTGATACATTTGCTACAGCAGTAATATTTGGATATGTAATGTCTCCATAGTTCTTACAGCCCTTAAAGAGGATCTCGCCATCCTTATATATCGCCGAGCCTATAATACCACCCACATATGTTGCACCCGTAATTGTAGCCTTTGATGTAACATTCTCAAAGGTACAGTTACCATGTGCAGAACCTGCAACAGCTCCTGCATTTGATGCACCAGAGAGATTAACAACAGTGATTGTGCAGCTCTCATCAAAAGTAAGATTGCGAACAGTAGCATTCTCTACAGAGGCAAACAGACCTGTGTTCTCACCGTAAGTAGAGAGCTTTAAGTTGCTGATGGTAAAGTTATTACCGTCAATTATGCCAGTAAATGAAGTAATTGGCGCAAGCTCAACGCCAGTAAAGTCAAGGTTATCCTTGATATTGACAACACCATTTTCGTCTACATAGTCAAGACCCAAAGCAGTTCCTGTCTCGGCATACTCAGCCTCAAGAGCCTTAGCAAAGTCCATAAAGTCAGAGGCAGTAAAGATACCGCCACCGCGCATCTTAGTCTTTGCCACCAGAGAAGAGCTATACTCTGAATCATACTCCTCACCAGAACGAGAGCGGCTCTTAACCTTAATATCATACTGAGTATTAGGCTGTAGACCGCGAATAGTAATGCTTGTCTGCTCAGTAATCACCTCCATTACCGCACCAGTATCCTTTGCAGTACATGTAACAACATAGCTAATAGCGTTCTCAACAGCATCCCACTCAACAATAAATGATGACGAGGTAATCTTACCCTCTACAAGGCGAACATTTGCTGGTGCAGTAACCACATAGACGATAAGAGTCTGCTGCTCAACACCCTCTGTATAGTCAGAGTGGAACTCCTCGCCATGTGAAGAGAGCGCACGCAGACGCAACTGATAAAGTGTAGAGTGCTGCAATCCAGTGAGCTTACAGTTATTAGTATAGGTGCTCAGAGCCGTATATTGCTCCTCGTCGGCACGCTTATACTCTAACTCATACGCTGCAACCTCATCGCTATCAAGAGCCTCCCATGTAACAGCTAAAGATGTAGAGGTAACCTCATTCTGGTCAATCATTAGACCTGTTGGAGTTAGCAATTTCTCCGGAATCGGCTTAACAATTTCGGGAATACCACTCTCTGAGCAGCCTACAAATAACATTGATAGGCTGACAAAAATTAGTAAAATCTGTCTCATTTTAATTAGGTTATGTTAATATTTCAAAAATGACATTTTGAGATACAATAAAGACGAATTGTTACACTTTTTGTCCCCGAATTTCAACATAAAAGAGAGGGGCATCCAGACAGACAAAAATCTATCTGGATGCCCCCATTTTGCGAATATTTAACCTCTAAAAATCTCTCTATTTATAAATAATAGGTGGCTTGGTATAGCGATACTTCAGCAGATGCTCAAAACGGTAATCGTCTGGCTCTAACGGTCTACCATTATAGTCAAAACCGACCACGCTATCGTACTCAAAGTAGTAAAATATCATGTAATCTGTATTGTAATAGAGAATCTCATACTCTGGTGGAACAATATACCTGCCAGCAGTATTTATAACGCCATAACCACTCTGCGTTGCAACTATGGCTCTATTCTCCAGAAAGTCGGTTGCCCAGATAAACTGCGCTGGAATAATATCATTGCCAGCCAGGTCTTTATACCCATAAAGCCCATCCTTCAAAAATCGTATAAAACCTTGATGGGCATCATAAATCTCACAGTCACCCACATCATAAATAAAATCCGCATCGTTCAACTCAGCCTTAGAGTGAGGCTTAGGCTGAAACATTGCTCTCAGAGCATCAAAATTATCCCTCGCACCATCCATAGTCGCAAAATGATAACGTATAGGGTGCAACTGTCCTAAATTGCTCACAATAACATTGTACGGATTGAGATTGTTGTGGCTAAACCCGACACGCCTACACTCCTGCTCAAGTTCATCAATCATCGGCAACACATCACTCCCTAAAGGGGTGTATGCTAATAGCTCACCCTGCGGAATATATTGAAGAATCAGATCATACGTGCGAACATCTCCCATTCCATCGTATGTAATCAGCTCATCCTCTAACAAAATATAGGGACAGAGTAACTCACTCGGTGGAGAAGATAAATAGTTGAAAATCTCTTTGTTATAAGAGCGCAAAGGCATGTATAATAGCGCTAAACCTCTATCTTGTAAGTAAATTTGCGCTTCAGCAAACATACCAGAATAATCAATATAAACTGGACCACACCGCGAAGTGATAACCTTAGTCCATATAGTCTGCAGATGACCATCTGGATATAATATCGCATTCTGAAAAAGAGATAACAGCGGCGGTAACATTATATTTATCTGTTTATATTCAATACAAAGATAGTTAAAATTTAACAATAAGATTAAACAAAGCGAGAAATAAATTATATGCTCAGGATAGTACAAACCATAAAAGCTCAGATAAATAACTCTTTGCCGTAAAGTGATGAATGTAGTATAATCTACTCAACCTACGATATTGGCGATCTTAACTTGCCGAGGATTGCTATGCAATCGTTCTCACAATTATTTGCACGACAGAAACAGAAGGGAAGTGTCTAACAAGTTATTTAGACACTCGCTTTTCGTTAGAAGTTGTATAACACATCAAGTGCGGCAATAGCCAAAGATATTAGTGAGCTTAACTTGCCGAGGATTGCTATGCAATCTATCTCTCAATTATTTGCCCGACAGAAACATAAGTCCCCCTCACAGGAGGGGGATTTAGGGGGTGGGTAACACAACTACTGGCTCAGCCGCCTCTTTAAGACCAACTATTGCAATAACAAGGCAAACGGAAACCACCTCAAGAGTTCGCATAAGCACAAAAAAAAGACCAACCATAAATAGTTGGTCTTAAAGAGGCGGCTACCTACTCTCCCACGGGAAAACCGCAGTACCATCGGCGTTAGTGAGCTTAACTTCTCTGTTCGGAATG
>SUZO01000043.1 GCA_015059805.1 Rikenellaceae bacterium | reverse complement strand
AGCGTACCGAATGCACCAAGACGAGCCTCGTCAGTCAGATTTGCACCGCGCTCAAACTTACCTGCGAACAGGCAGTTTTCAAGGGTGGTCTTTGCACCCGTGTTGGAGAAACTCAAAAATCCGCCCATATAAATGGTTGGAGTGTTATTATAACTATTCTTTGCGTAAGAAGTCTTAATGGTTCCGTATGCCGCGCAGTTGCGGATGGTCACTTCACTCGTATTCTCCTGAATCTTGCCGATAAATCCCCCGGCACCCAAATCAACACAGTACTCGCCAGCATCAAAGGTGCCGTACCAAGAGCATTTTTCAATAAGGCTCTGGTGGTTGGCATAGCCTACGAAACCACCTATTATACCGACACCGTGTACCTTTGTGGTAAGGTTTACATAAGAGGTGATGTTCTGAACAATCGCGCCGTTGCGCTCAAGGTCGTTTTCACCGTTCAGACCGCAAATTGAACCTATGACACCGCCGACGTAATCAACTTCGGTATTCACGACCACCTCACCGTAGATGGTGAAGTTCTTGACAGTACCGGCTCTGACCTCACCGAAGAAGCCGAGACCGTCTATACCACCTTCAACATTCAATCCTCGGATGGTGTAGTTCTGTCCGTCAAAGACTCCGCGGAAGTTATTGTTCTCCTCGCCTGTGGAGCCGATAGGGGTCCACGGTCTGCCTTCAAGGTCGATGTCTGCCGTGATGACTGCGCTTGCCGTTCTGTCCACGGTGTTGACGTAGTTGGCAAACCAGAAGAGGTTACCGCCGTTGGCTATCTCGTAATAGCCGTCAGCGTTCTGCTGTGCAGGCTCATATTCGCCTGTCTCGCTAAAGCCGTTCACCCACTCAACAGCCTCGCCACCCGATATATCCTGCTCGTTCCAGTCGTCCACGGTGATACCTTCAAAGGTAAGCACATCGTTCAGGCTCATACGGATGGTGTAGGACTTGCCGCCTACCCAGTTGTACACATTGCCCGGATTGGCAGCTGCCAATTTGTCTGCATCCAACACGAAAGAGAGGTGTTTGTTGTCTGGACTCAATGCCTCAATGGTGAATTGGATTTTCTTCTCCATGAAGGCGTTTTCATCGGGCTTTCCAGTATCGGCTTTTCCTACTGGCAGTGCCATAGCATACGCTATGTACTGTTCTCCCTTCGCTACAGCAGTGCCATTTTGACCCAACAGAGTGGTGACTGATGTATGAGTATGGGATGTATCATTACCGTAGTACAATTCAATGGTATTGATCTCGATGTCGATCAACACATCTACGCTATTGGATGCTATCGGCTGGAGGATGCCATCGGTATCAACAAGAGCCATCTGAATGCTCTTGATGGTTGTCGTCGCTGCAGGTCTTTCGTTGGTGATGATGAAGCGGAAAGTAGCAGGGATATGTCTGAATGAAATCAGTGCACTACCATTCTTCATCTCGGCCTCGCCGTACAACATCATCCACTCTCTCAAGAAATCTGGTTGCTGTGAGGCTTGCTGGGTAAACAGGTTTGGCATCTGCATTAGGGTTCTAAAGAGAGACAAATCACTGAAGGTATCACTATTGTAACCACTCGTGACAAATATTTTCTTTGCATCAGTATTTATTTCATTTTCGAAATAATAACGCTCCGTCTTGAATGTGGCATAGTGAGGATCTTCCTGCGGAGTAACAGTCAGCAAGGTATGACACTGTAACTCGCTCCAATTATTAGAAGCCGGATAGTTGGGGATAAAATGATCTCCATTTGATATTACAGCCACCATTGCTGGACTGTTAGGGTCGGAGTCCCAATTGAAAATAAGATTTCCTTTGCCGGTCTCATCTTTCCATACGGCACGCGTGCCCGCGGCATCGGCAGTGCCGAAAGTGAGTTGTACAAGCTTACCCTCAGCGGGTGTGTCGGACACATTGGTCTCGGTGTTGTCATTGACACAAGAGGTGAATGACAATAATGCCAACGCCGTCATTATGTAGTATATCTTTTTCATACTCATACAATGTTAGTGGTTATTAGTATTTATCCATTAGAGTCGGGGCTTCCAAATTCGGAGTCGTCGCTATCGTCTCCCCAGCCACTTATTGCAAAGCCGCTCTCCGCTACCACCTCATTCACCTCAATGAGGGGTGTGCTATAAATTTTTGCTAATTTTTCCATATTTATATATTTGAAAACCTATTTTCTGCATCTATTTACTGTACAAAGGTATAAAAATAATTTTATAATACAAGGTTTTATGTAACAAAACATCAAAAAAAAATCGAGATTGACTTGTTTTCAGCCAATCTCGACAACTCAACAGAGCAAAAAAATCATCTACTGCTTATCCTTTGTATCCTCCTCAGGGTCAGCCTTTCCCTCCATACCATCGCGGAAGGATTTAACACCCTTGCCTATGCCGCGCATAAGCTCTGGAATTTTTCTACCGCCAAAAAGTAGCAACACAAGCAGTACAATAAGCAGAATCTCCATTCCGCCCAGATTTCCCAATAATAGTAGTTTCATATTCTTTAGATTTTAACTTTTTTCATACTCTTACGGCTCTTCTCCGCCTTAAAACCGATAATGTGGCTCTCAATAGATGCATCAATAGTACTTGAGAGCTTTGTAGGGTCTTGCGCCGCCACAGCCTCCACAAAGTCACGTGCAAGGGCGTGGTCGCCACCGCCATGTCCCGCGTGCTTATACTCAGCCATCTCGGCAACGCTCTTATGCCATACGCGCTTCTTATTATCGCGGAAGGTGTAGAGGGTAAACTTCTTACCATCGCCCTCAATATAGCCGAGCGTACCCATTATACGTGTTCTACGACCACCCCACGGAGTGAAGGCATCCATAGTAAAGCTTGCCGTAACGCCACCCTCAAAGAGCATTGTTGTCACATAGTGGTCTGGCTGGTCATTGTCGCACTTATAGACGCACCGACCAAACATCGTGGTGCGAATCTTCTCCATAATCGCATTTTCGTCCTTACGGTCAGGCAGGTCAAAGACACCCAGGTGTCGCTTACGGCGCACGTAGATATCTATAGCCGAATATGGACATGTCGCCTCGTGTGGACAGCCGTCTGTACAGCGGGCAGGTGCGCCCTTAGGGGCATTCTCCTCCTTAAAATGCATCAGCGTACCCTCGGCAGCAATCTGAATGCAAGGCTTATCTACAATCCAGCGGATAATATCAAGGTCGTGGCAGCTCTTGGCAAGGATGATAGGCGTTGTCTGCTTGCTGTCGCGCCACTTACCACGAACATAGGAGTGCGCCATGTGCGCATACTGTATCGGCTCCATATGCTGAATACTTACAAGGTCGCCAATAAGACCCGAATGCACAGCCTCGCGCATAGCGATAAAGTAAGGTGCATAGCGCAGCACGTGGCAGATAGCAACGATGCGGTTGTACTTCTTTGCCTGCGCAAGAATATCCTTACACTCCCTCTCGGTCTGGGCTGCAGGCTTCTCAAGGAGCACATCGTATCCCATAGCAAGCGCCTTCATGCAAGGCTCATAGTGCAAATTGTCAGGCGTAGCGATAATCACCGCATCGGCAAACTTCTCACGCGCAAAGACCTCGCTCCAATCCCCAAAACAGTTCTCCTCAGGGATATTGTGAGCCTTGGCGGTGCGCTTCTTGCGGAAGTTGTTAATATCCGACACGCCCACAATCTTCATCGCATCTGGAAACTGTGTAGCATACCTGCCGTATGTTGTTCCGCGGCTACCTGCACCGATAATTATTGCTGTAATAGCGCGGTCGGTCTTTGCCTTGAGAGGTCGCACATCAAAATCGAGGTCTGGATGGGTCTTGCTTGCCGCCTTGCCACCATCGGCAGGAGCTGTAGCCTCTGCTGCAGCCTCACTTGTCATCGCGCTAACATCAACGCCAATAAGCGATGCTCCTACGGTAAGCATGCCTAATCGCTTGAGAAACTCTTTTCTATCCATAGTGAAAGTTTTAGGTAAGTAGCACAAAGATAGAACTTTTTATTCAGAGTTGCAACAGTAGTTCTCAATTAGTGGCTCTGTTTTTGCATCAATAGCGACGTAACCAAAAATTTGTGAACTATGAAACGGAAAATCTTTACAGTGCTAATTCTTTTTGCCGTAGCCGCAACTACTGCCATTGTCGTAAACTCTCAGGAGAGCAAAAACAGTAAGTCGGCAGCCGCCACAACCGCCCAGAAGCCCATTAACGACACCCGCGAAGAGCGCCATAAGGCACGCGAGCAGCGCCGAGCAGAACGCCTTGCCGCCTATGAGCGATTTGTGGACTCAATAGTGCTGGCACGTAACTTTAAGTTTGTCCCTACATCAGTACAGCAAGAACCCGCTGGCTCAACACGAATGCTTTATAATCCCAACTACGAACTATCAGTTTGGGATACCGAAGTTGATGTCTGCCTGCCATATATCAAGGGCGTAACACCACCATATTACTTCGTACTGCTGAACTACACCCTGCCATCGGTCTCAAAATATATCACCGAGCAGACCCGCGATGGCTGGAACGTCTCATTTAGCAGCTCGCTCTTCTCGGCTACAGACTATAACTTCTCGCTTGACATCTACTCCTCCTCAGGCAGCGCCACGCTCACTATCGCCTCCACGTGGTATCCCGATGTGCAGTATAACGGCTCAATTATCAGTATAAACTAACACTATGCCCGACCAAAAAGTCGGGCATAGTGTTAGACCTTTAGCCGTTGGCTTGCCTTCGGCAACCCTTCACCGCTCCGCCTCGGCAATATCAGTCGCGGCATAAATGCCCCAAAATGCGAAATTGAAAATCTGTGAGCAAGCTCCCGTTTTCAATTGTCGCCTTTTGCACCTTCGGTGTCCGACCGCTGTTGCACTCGGCTTAATCGCGGCGTTAGCTTGCTAACGCAGAACAGAGAATTTAATGAGATTAGGGAAATTAGCGAAAAACACTAATCTCACTAATCTCCCTAAACTCACTTAACTCCCTACTATTAACAACGCGCCCGACTTCTAAGGTCGGGCGCAAAGATTAAAGCCAAAAGCCTAAATAGTCGCTTCGCTCCTAAAAAGCGGAGACAGCGCGCACATAGCAGTCGTTGAGCTTATTGCCGTTGAAGGTGCTTACGCCATTCATATAGACATACCACGCGCAAAACTCGCCGCTTGATAATTTATAATTCTTCTCCGTTGACGACCAGTACCACTTCCATTCGCCTCTATCACACAACTTTGTACCACCTCTTGCCATGAGAGTACGATTAACAGCGTCGTGAACAGCATCGTTAAGAGTTAAGGTCTTAAGTTCCTCTTTTGACGGCAGGTACCAACCTTCGCCAAGGTCCGCACACCACTTAAAGGCAGGATATTTTGTTTCCCAATCAGGTATAGCCTTGACTTTTGCCATATTATATGCACCATCAGTTGTGCTATTAGCACCTATTAGGCGTTTTGCCTCTGCGCTATCCGATGACCATTGCAATTCCTTTGAAGACTGCTTCATACTCACAATCTTACCGCTACGACCGTCGGCACTAACCACAAAGACTACACCCTCTTTGCCATTCTCATTGTAGTAGTCGCCAACCTTATAAATTTTACCTTTTATAAGTTCTGCGCTAACGGTTGCCGTCTTACCCTCAGAAATGGTAACTATCGCAGTATAAGGCTGATAGCCAGATTTTGAGACTGTAACTTTATGCTCTCCGACAAGCAGATTGCTAAGTTTAAGAGGCATTTGACCCACAGCCTTACCGTCAAGCGCAACATCGGCGTTAATTGGCGTACCGTCAACCATTATTGAGCCGACAATTGGCGTTGGA
>SUZO01000025.1 GCA_015059805.1 Rikenellaceae bacterium | reverse complement strand
AATGCAAAAGTCAAAGCATTCAGAAATCAGTTTAGGGGTGTAGCCGACATACCTTTCTTTATATTTCGTTTAGCTACTATTTTTGCATGATTTTTTTCGCTCCCCACCGGAATTTACGACAGAGCCGACACTTCGAGGTTCGGGCTATGTCGGGTAAGGGCTTCTCAGTGTCGGAGCGATACCTACCGACAGCAAATGAAAAACCCTCTGAAACGATGTTTCAAAGGGTTTTGCTTGATTTTGTCCTCAAAACTTTTGGACTTGGAGCGGAAAACGAGACTCGAACTCGCGACCCCAACCTTGGCAAGGTTGTGCTCTACCAACTGAGCTATTTCCGCATGTAGACTTCCGCTCCGGAATTATGTCGCAACCATTATTTCCTGATTGCGAGTGCAAAGATAGAGCAAATATTTTTTATGTGCAAATATTTTTGCGAAAAATTTTGAAGTTTTTTTAAGAAAAAAGTGTTCTTATTATTCAACTGTTTGATTATCTGTGTGTTATTGTTTGATAATTTTTTGGTATGCGGTGTTATCTACAGGGGTTTGCTTTTGGCTATTTAGGAGTTCAAGCAGTTTATCTACCACCAAAATATTGTGTGTAGTATGTTTGTCGCCATTAACAGCCTGGTATTTTTTGCCAACATAATCTGAGAGGGCGACGCGATATTTACGATTTTCGCGCAGCTTTGGGAAGACAACGTCTACAGCTTCGCCGCGCTTATCAACAATAATATTATATGGGGTAGTGCTAAAAAGATCTACGCGGTGAGACTCTTTGCTATTATTTGTATCGTTAAATTTTGCGATTATCATGGCGCGCATCTGAGCTGGAGTCATGATAATAGTGTGGATTTTTGACTCAAAAGGCTCAAGGTTATAGACTGTAGCCAGTTTAATATTACCTGCGTCGTGGTTAGCAAGGCGGATGCCACCATAGTGGTAGAAGCCGATTTGTGCATCTGTAGCCTCGGCGATACACTTAGTAATCATGTTGGCGAAACCTGTGTGTGTAATTGGAGCGGCGAGAGAGCCTACAGCAGCGCCGAGGATAGGGTCGTTCTCTATGCGATTTACAATGGCGAGGGTTGCGCTATCCTTGGCATATCCCTCAAGGGGGATGTTGCGGTACTCTATGGAGGTTATCTTCTCTCCCTTCATGCGGATGTGTGTAGCGCCGAGGCGTTTGAGGTATCGCCCAGTCTGACCGATGATGGTGCTGCCAACGAGTGTGTCGGCAATGGCGTGGGTATGTCCACCGAGGATGATGTTGTAGCAGTTATCTTCTGCTGCTAACTGCATATCCTTATCGTCGCCCATGTGTGAGAGAAGTAGGGCAATATCTGCATCGGCGCGGTGATGAGCGACCTCGCTCTTTGCTGCTTCAATAGGGTCGGAGAAGTCAAGACCAACAAAAATGTCGTCGTTGCCGTCTGGGTGACCGTTGTCGTAATTTGTCACAACACCAGCGATGAAGAGCTTAATTCCATTGCGAGCCTTGAGGGTCAATGAGCCTGGGAGGGTTGTTAGGGAGTCTGTGTTACTCTTCATGTTGGCGCACAGAATAGGGAAGTGGGCATACTCTATAGCCCCCTGAAGCAGAGCCTTGCCCTTGTCAAACTCATGATTTCCCAATGTGGCGGCATTGTAGCCCGCATGATTCATCAGCTCAATAATCGGCAGTCGCCCCTCGGCTCTATCTATAAATGCGTTACCAGTCCAGCGGTCACCACTATCAACAAGCAGCGTGGCAACGGTGTCGCGGCAGAGATTTACTGCGGTGACAAGCTCTGGGAAGTGGTCGATAACGGCATGAATGTCGTTGGTGGATAGAATGATAACCTCGCGCTCACGAAGTGTTGAACGATAGAAAAGTATGCTGGCGAATGCTACGATAAAAACGATGACAGATATAAGTTTTTTCATCTTGTTAAAATATTATGGTTCACGACAAAGGTAGTAATAAATTATTCAATAACAAACGAGGATGTCCTCTAAATTGGACATCCTCGCTGTTTAATAATTAAATTGTGGCTATCTGACAATGCTATATGTACCACTCTGGTAGATTTGAGAGCAATCCTCACCAGGAACAGTAACTGTAGCAGTTGTGCCCTCTGGAATTGTGAAGTCCCAAATCCACTGCTCACCCTCATATCTCCAAGCGCTCTTGATAAGTCCAGCAGCCGAGTTGTACTCAGCCTTGACATAACCGAGTCGCTTATCCGGAATAGGTGCCATAACAATGTGCTTGAAACCTGGATGCTCTACAACGGATGAGATACCTGCAGCTACCTCCCAAATCCACTCGCAGACACAACCATAAGCGTAGTGGTTAAAGCTGTTCATACTCTTCTTGTGCATACCATCCTCAAGGGTATAGCTATTCCAGCGCTCCCAAATAGTGGTTGCACCATTATCTACAGAGTATAGCCAGCTTGGGTTTTTGCGCTGGAAGAGGAGTTCGTAGGCAATATCAACCATGCCATTCTCGGTAAGGGTAGACATAAGTATTGATGTGCCGAGGAAGCCTGTCTGTAGGCAGTTGTCATGCTCCTTGAAGTTCTGACGGAGACGAGCAATCATATCCTCCTTAGCCTTACCCTCAACAACGCCAGCCTTGAGTGCAAAGAGTGCTGGGGTCTGCATAGTGTTGAGAATAGCGGTCTTGAATGTGCCGTCAGCGTTGAGGAACTCTCTCTTTATGTAGTTTTTAGCCCTCTTATTCATCTCCTGATAGTGTGTAGCATCACGACCTGCAGCAGCAGCCATGTCTGCCATCATAGCGGCATCAATAGCCCAATATGCAGCGCTGAGGAAGTTCCAGTAGCCTACAGCCTCAGGGTTGAGCTTTATCTTGCCATTAACTTTGATATATTGACCCCTGCTGTGGCTCTCAAGTGGCTCATAGCTCAACCAATCGGCATACTGGCTATTGCCATTCTCCTTCTTAAGGGCGTCGTGGTCATATTTTGTCTCGTCTATATGCTTCATATATAGGCACATAGAGTCCCAGTTCTCGTCAATGATAGCTTTGTCGCCAAACTGCTTCCATACAGTCCATGGAACAATAACGCCAGCATCTGCCCAACCTAAACGCATGTACGATGTGCCGTAGTGTGCTACAGGCGCTACGCCAGGGAAACCGCCAAGCTCATTCTGACTGTCGCGCATATCGCCCATCCACTTGTGGAAGAACTGTGCTGTGTTGGCAAAGAATGAACCAGTCTCGGTAAATACCTGTGTGTCGGCAGTCCAGCCCATGCGCTCGTTACGCTGTGGACAATCTGTAGGTACTGAGAGGTAGTTTGAGAGCTGACCCCAATAGGTATTAGAGATGAGCTTGTTGATAAGCTCGTTGCCTGTGGTGATTGTACCACTCTCCATCTGCTTTGTAATTGAGGTTACAGGGATAGACTTGATGCTCTTGATTGTAACCTTCTCTGTAGCTGTTACGGAGATATAACGATAGCCATAGAAGGTGCAAGTTGGATGATAAGTCACATAGCCACACTGCTCTGCAAATGTATACTTTAGTATCATGCCTAAATCTGCTATACGGAGATTGGTGCGGTATACGCTACCCTCAGGGCCATCCATGCCACGGCTCTTAGCTCCATTGCCGTCGTTGAGCATCTCTGCAGGAAGGCAGGTGAGGATTGTACCCTCTGCAGCCTTGAATGTAAACTCTGGAATGGCAGCGCAGTTCTGACCGAAGTCTACAACAAGGGTCTCGCCCGGGTTGAGGGTTATTGTCTTACCAGGCTCATACTTACGGTCGATAACCACCTTGCCATACTCCCACTCGTTGCTATTCTCTGCATACTTCCAGATATAAGACTCTACTGGAGAGAGTGTAAGGTCATCGCGCAGGTAGACTTCAGCGCCATTTGCAGGGGAGATAGAGCCTGTAAACTCAAGATTCTCCTCAGGTGTAGAGAGGAGCTCAGGGGTCTGGAAGCCCAACTTCTCACGAGCGTCATACTCCTCGCCATCAAAGATTGCCGCATGCTTCACTGGACCAGCGATGCCAGCCTTCCAATCCTCCAGGTTTGTGCCGTAGAGCTTTGTTGTTCCATCGGCAAAGGTGAGCTCTAAGACGGCTCTGAAGGCGCACTTTTTGCCAAAAAGTCCATTGAAACGTGAAGGGGTGATGATGTAGTCTGCCCACCAGCCTGGGGTTACCTGCGCTGAGAGAGTGTTCTCTTTGCCCGCTGCAAGGTTGAATGCCTCAGTGACATCGTATGTGAATGAGTGGCGTCGCTTCTCACGGTGTGTAAAGCCTGGCTTGAGGAACTCATTGCCTACAGGCTTGCCATTGACATATATCTCATGTACACCCAAGGATGTTGCCATCCACTTTGCAGATGTAACTGCCTTCTCGTTTGTAATGGTGGTTAAGAACCAGTTTGCGCCATCGGCTGCGCGCTTAGCGTTCTTCTCTGTCACAACTGGTGCATCGACCACTGAAATCCACTTAGAGCTCTGCCAAGCGGCATCGTCTAACGCCTCAGTTCGTACGCCTACGCGCTCAATGGTCGTTGAGCAACCAACTGCAAGCAATAGCGCTGTTGCAATGATAGACTTTGTAAAGATAGATTGTAGTTTCATAATGATATTTAGTTAAATTATAGGTTATTTCCTGTAGTATTTATCACAAATATAATGATTATTTGTGAATTAGCAAAACGGTATAAAATGTCAATTTGAGCTATTAAATGACGATTTTGGGGAAATTTTATCCCCGCCTATTGATGTGATTTTGAAATGTCAAACAAAATGATTATCTTTGAGTGGATAAATATCACTTAATTATGAAAAATGGAATAAAAGTCTATTGCGAGAATAGTGCATCGTACATAGAGGTTCAGATGGGAACAACACTCTTGGAGCTGACAGGATGTTTAGAGCTAAAGCATAACTATCCAATTCTTGCTGCATACGTCAATAATCGTATTAAGGAGCTTAACTACCGCGTCTATACTCCTATTTCGGTGCGATTTATTGATATTTCTCACCCTGAGGGACATAGAGTCTACCAGCGCACAGTGACCTTTTTGTTGCAGCGAGCTATGGCAGCACTGTTTCCAGACAATCCATTCCATATACGCCACTCGGTAGGCTCTGGTATCTATTGCGAGGCGGTGGGCAAGTCGTGCTTTAGCGAGTCGGAGTGTATCGCCTTGGAGCATGCCGTAAAGGAGGTTGCTGCCCAAAATCTTCCTATTCAGCGAAAGAAGGAGCAGACTGTAGATATTGTGGCGAAACTTGAGGCGGCGGGATACCCCGATAAGGCGACCTTGTTGCGTTCACGCCCTAAGCTATACAATAATATATATTATATGGGGCAGAGTGTGGGCTACTTCTTTGGTGCGCTTGCTCCAACGAGTGGTTATGTAGATAATTTTGCCATTATCCCATACAATGAGGGCTTTTTAGTCGCTCTGCCAGACCGTACAAATCCACTACGCTTAGGTCGTGTGCCTATGGCGGATAAGATGGCGGGGCTGTTCCACCAATTCCATGAGTGGATGGATGTTGTCGGTGTGCCTACAGTGGGCGAACTCAATAGCCGCATACTGCAGGGTGATACAAGCGAGTTGATAAAGATTGCCGAGGCGGTACATAGTAGGCAGTTCTCAAACATAGCCGATAAAATCTATGAGGCTAACCGCGAGCGCGGCGCTAAGGTGGTGCTTATCTCTGGTCCATCGTCAAGTGGCAAGACAACATCGGCAAAGAGAATAGGTATTCAGCTGCGCGTTCTGGGTCTGCATCCAGTGCTTATATCGCTTGACGACTACTTTGTAAATCGTGAGGATACCCCAAGGGATGAGAATGGGGATTATGACTATGAGGCTCTTGAGGCTTTGGATTTGGCACGCCTCAATGATGACCTTAAGCAGCTGATTGATGGTAAGAGCGTTGAAATCCCGCGCTACGACTTTATTACTGGTACACGTCAGTGGCATGAGCAACCGCTGAAGTTGGATGACCGCTCGGTGCTAATTATGGAGGGTATCCACGCCCTTAATCCAAAGCTCACTCCAGCGCTTGAGGAGCGACTTAAGTTCAAGATTTACCTCTCCTGCTTCACCTCGGTGGCTATGGATAATATTACACGAATACATACTACGGACAACCGCCTTCTGCGCCGTATTACACGTGACTATCGTACTCGTGGAAATAACGCCTATGATACTATCGCCCGCTGGCAGAGTGTGCGTCGTGGTGAGGAGAAACATATCTTCCCATATCAGGAGAATGCCGACATTATGGTCAATACCTCGCTCTTCTATGAGATTGGCGTGCTACGCCCAATTATTGAGCCAATCCTGCGCGAGATTCCAGATACAGTGCCTGAGTATGGCGAGGCGTATCGCCTGCTTGAGTTCCTTGATAACTTTACCCCAATCTCTACCGAGGAGATTCCGCTCGACTCTGTGCTTAGAGAGTTTGTTGGGGGAAGTAGTTTTAAGTATTAGGAGTTTTACCCCTTTAACCCTCTCTTAAAGTCGGAGATTGTAACTCCTGTGTTGGCTTTGAAGAAGCGGCAGAGGTTACCACTACCAGAGAAGTCAAGGCGCTCGGCAATCTGCTTGACCGAGAGCTCTGTTGTGCGCAGCAGCTGCTTTATGGCGGAGATTGCTGTGCGGTCTATAAACTCCTTGGCGGTAAATCCAGTGCCATCGGCAACGATTGCAGAGAGGTGCTTTGGTGTTATACAGAGCAGCTGAGCAAAGTAGGCAACTTCGCGGCATTGAGGCGTTGAGGTTACGCGGCTGACAAACTCATCAAGCAGCCTTTGGCGATGCTTTGGCTCCGAGGTGTCTATGTTAAAGTTGTGGACTATGCGGTTAAGAATCTCCATGAACAGCGTACGCAGAAAGGCGAGTGCTATCTCGTAGCGACATACGTTACTCTGGTCAGCAAGGCGCGTGTATAGGAGTTTTAGATACTCCATGCGGTTTGTGTAGTGCTCATTGTCAGAGAGGTTGTATATCGGATGGTCTGCAATGTGACTGAAGAAAGAGGTCGGAAAGTTATATAACGCCTCCTCCATCGCTTGTGGCGTAAAGCTGACCCATGAGGCGGTAAAGTCCGCAGACGGTTTGGTCAGAGTGTATATATCCCCTGGGAATACTACTATAATATCGCGTGCGCGAGCGGTATATGCTGTGTGGTTATAGTCAAAGGTCGCTGTTCCGCTGTGACAGATGAGTATATACCCCTCGCGGTTATCCGATGTGGGTAGCTCGGATGATATTCCCTTGTCAAAGAGGGCAACCTTAATGCCGACATCCTCTCTATTCGCAAAAGGGACCTGCATAATCTCGCGCTGAATGTTCACAATTTCCATACTCTCTTCCGATTTTGATAACAAAGATAGCCCAATTTTAGAAAAAATGAAAATTGGGGAAGAGTCACTATCTGATTTTTGGAATATAATTTCGTTTTTCGCTGGAGAGATTAGGATAAAAGAGGAAAGAGTTTTGAATCTTGAGGTGGTTAGACAGCCTAATTTTATGGATTTGTTGCTCGCCAATCACTCTATGGAACGCCGCTGAGTCAGTATTAGAGTGCAGTTGTATATATTTTTGGGGCGTAAATTTATATGTCAGTTTGGGTGGCAGTGTAGGAGGACGAAATAACAAAAAAATGTATTTGACTCACCTATAACCAACAAGATATTCATTTATTCACTTTGGTTTTACCGCTGAATTGCAGTACTTTATGAAAAAAGTGCTACATTTTTTTAATTTTATTTTTGTTTATATGAGAAATTGTTACTAATTTCGTGGTTGGAAACGGTAGCTTTTAAGAAGTGCGCTCTCGAAGACTACGATTTCTTGAACAGTAAAATTTTATTTTTATGAAAATGACGAACAATTTATGTTCCACTTCCTGCTCGTCTAATTCACTTTTGCCCGAGCCGGGATTTTATTTGTGTACTATTAAAGCCGGCAAATCTTTAGTCATTGAACAAGATGACGTAAATCATCTTATATTCCTAAGAAGCGGCAGTTTTGTAGTCTCTTCTGTTGAACGTACAGACTATTTTGTACGTGAGAATAACGCGCTATTCTTGTCGCGTCTTCATAGCTACACCTTTGTGGCTCAGGAGGATTGCTCTTTGTTAATTGCGCGCTTTGTCACTGGTAATCTTACTGGTGATGGGGATACATATCGCTCTGTTGCTGCAGAGATGTCTAAGGTTGCATACAAGTTTTCAGCAGTGCCTATGGAGAGCGTACTGGCAGGGTTTGTAGACTCTGTGGTCTTCTTCCTTGAGCACAATGTCAATACGGAGTCTATGCACAGAGCAAAGATGGAGGAGATGTTTGTAATCTTCCGCCACTTCTATCCACGCGAGGTCTTTTTGCGTACATTCTACAGTCTGTTTAATAACAACCTCTCATTCAGAACGCTTGTTATTAACAACGCCCCACATGCAAAGAATGTGGAGGCTCTTGCTAAGATGTGCGGACATAGCCTTTCTCACTTTAAGCTGCTCTTTAGTCAGCACTTTGACCAGACTCCATATGTGTGGATGCAGCAGAATCGTGCTGTAGAGATTGGTGCACTGCTTAATGATACATCAATTCCTATTAAGAGTATCATAAAGAAGTATGGCTTTACCAGCCATGGACACTTCTCACTCTTCTGCAGAAAGTTCTTGGGTGATACACCGCGAGCTATCCGTCGCCGTTGCCACATGGGCGTTGTTGTGACTTTGGAGGATGTTAAGAAGAATATGGAGCGAGCAAATCGCCAGGCTCTTGCCGCAAAGAAGAGCTCTGGTACTGCTGAGGCACCACGTCGTCGTGGTCGCCCTCGTAAGGGTGAGGTAAGATAAGAAAACGGATTTACAAGGATTGTACTCTTTCGGCGGTGAATTCATTCACCGCCGAAACTATTGATAGACAAAGTAAAAAAGGTGATATTACCTTTTATGCTCTCTTCTATGTAGTCAATATAAATATAATTAGTTGTACTTAACGAAAATAATCACTACCTTTGTGAAAATGTTAAAGATTTTGCCTATGAAGCATTGCATATAGTTTAATGCGCACATTTTAGACATATTGAAAAAGCGTTTTAGCTTTATTCTGTCATTTCGAAAGTTTGGCGACTAATGAATACCGACAAGAATACTGCAAAAATGCTCGCACTTAATTGTGCGGGCTTTTGGTTATTCTGTCGGTAGGTTACGCCAAACACCTTGAAATGCGGATACACTAAAAGTACCGCGCTTTTTTTGTGCGTATTGGTTAAAAATACTCAAGGTACAACGGAGTAATCGAAAAGCCGAGAAGTGAGTAGATATAAAAATATTAAAACAAAAAAATGAAAAAGTGTCTAATTTTAGGTTGCTTTGTTCTTAGTGCATTAAGTATTTCTGCTGTACATGCAATGGATAATAGCATTGAGGTTGCTAATCATATTACTATAGAGTCAGATGAATCATATGAGTATCTTGGAGATTGGAAGTTTTATCCCAATACTAAATCATCTTATCCAACAAACTTTTCTGTATATCAAAAGGGGGATTACCTTTATGCAAAACTAGGAGGCAAGTACTTTAGACTTTTTCCATGTAATAAAGATGGATTTAACTATTATTTCTCTTCAAATGGAAGATGTTGGTACGCAATTATATAAGCAAATTGCTGAATATTAAATAATATAAGTGGCGTATACAGAGAACGGTGTGTTTCTCTTGTACTCCACATTTGTTTATTCATAATGCATCTTCGAAAGATGCTTGATTTCAGCACTTTGACCTGACTTCATATGTGTGGATGCAGCAGAATCGTGCTGTAGAGATTGGTGCACTGCTTAATGATACATCAATTCCTATTAAGAGTATCATAAAGAAGTATGGCTTTACCAGCCATGGACACTTCTCACTCTTCTGCAGAAAGTTCTTGGGTGATACACCGCGAGCTATCCGTCGCCGTTGCCACATGGGCGTTGTTGTGACTTTGGAGGATGTTAAGAAGAATATGGAGCGAGCAAATCGCCAGGCTCTTGCCGCAAAGAAGAGCTCTGGTACTGCTGAGGCACCACGTCGTCGTGGTCGCCCTCGTAAGGGTGAGGTTAGGTAGTATTCAACGTTCACTTTTATATGGGGATGGCTAATTTTTTAGTCATCCTCTTTTTTATTGGCAAAAGTGTGCGAGAATTTTCACTTTGCCCCCTCTATAACTATAAAGGTGGTTGTGTATGCGCTCAAAAGCCATTTTTTTGGAGAAAATGTTTGAAGAATGGATATTTTAGACTAAATTTGTACTATGTTGAGGTACTTTGTTAGAAACTGTTTAGTTGTTTGTAAACAGCTTCTTACTCTGGCTAAATCCATTTTTGACTATGAACACGACGATGAAACACTACCAAAATTTGACCTTTGACGACTTGATACGCTCTGCGCAAGAGGGCGATGGTGGTGCGATTGCCTACATGTTATTAGAGGCTAAGTATATTGATTATACTTTTAACTTTCATCTTCGTAAGGCGGCAACTAAGTACTTCAAATATTGTACGGCAGAGCTTTTTGATGGGCTTATTAACGACATATACATCAACCTTACAAAGGCGGACTTTCACGCTATAAGGAGCTTTAACAGTAACAATGAGCATAAGGGCGAGCAACTTAAGCGCATCTTCTTCAGTTGGCTGATGATTACCGCCTCTCGCCACTTTAATGAGGTGCGACGCAAGTATATGAGCAAGCCTCAGAGTGATATTGAGAAGTGTGTTATTGCTGTTGCGGCCGAGGAGTATACGGGTCAGACAAGTGACGACATAATGCTTCGGGAGGCTATTTGTAAGCTTAAGAAACAGGAGCAGCGCCTTGTCTTGGAGCAGTGTCTGCAACCTGGTAAGGCGCGTCGTTCAGTAAATGTGGCAAAGGTTTTGACTCAGTGGCGTAAGAGCCATGGAGATATGCGAGAGGCTGACGAGGCGGAGGTGAACTGTATAAAGAGTCGCGCATATATTGAGCTGAGGGCTATACTGTTGGCTATGGGTACTGACAGGGTGATGAAAAAGAGGGTCTCAGGTAGAGATAGATGCCAAGGGTAGCCTGTTTTGATAAATTGGTGGTTAAACAACTGAAAATAAGGATAATATGTCAAGAATTGTAACCGACGACCTACTGTGCAAGTATATTGTAGACAGTGGAACACTAACAGCTCAGGAGTTAGAGGTTGTGAGGAGCTATCTGAGCAGTAATCCGGATGAACTGGAGATGGTAACCAACATCTCTGCATCGCTTTATGAGTGCGATGTTGAGGGAAATACCGACACGCTTAACCATGCTTGTGCTATCATCCCATTTAGCGATCAGGAGATGAACAGTCGACGCGAGTCTGGTCGCCAGAGGGCATTGGAGTTTCTTGACGAAATTATGGTTGAGCGCACAGAACAAGAGCTTATTGCCCACTTTGACAATCAATCCGCTCACGACGAAAATGGCACTCAAATGCCACCTGAGCAGCAGGATAGGGCATCTGCGCCACAAGTGGCAACAATGAAGTAGCGGGTTTACAGTAGGTATTTGTGCGGCGTTTTGGTGCTGTATGGTTGCCTATTGTTGCTTGATTGGATATAAATTAGTTAGGAGATATGACAGACTACACCCAACAGATAGACAAGAGCATTGAGGCTCTGTTTTGTAATATTTCGCAGAGGCTCTCTACGGAGGATATGGTGCGCGTAGAGCGTGCCTACCTATTGGCAGCCGAGGCGCATGCGGAGCAGAAACGCAAGAGTGGAGAACCATATATCATCCACCCCATTGCCGTGGCGCGTATTGTTGCCGAGGAGTTAGAGCTGGGCGCAAATCCTATTATCACAGCATTTTTGCACGATGTTGTTGAGGATACAGACTATACAATAGAGCAGATTCGTGAGCGCTTTGGTGATGATGTGGCGCGACTTGTTGGTGCGGTGACTAAGCAGAAGAAGGCAAAGTATCAGCACTCAAAGCAGGTGGATAACTTCCGCCAAATCCTTGAGTCTGTGAGCTTTGATATTCACGCCCTGCTTGTTAAGCTTGCCGACCGACTGCACAATATGCGTACACTGAGCAGTATGCGCTCGGATAAGCAGATGAAGATTGCAGGTGAGACCGACTACTTCTACGCACCTCTTGCCAATCGCCTTGGACTGTATCATGTCAAGAGTGAGTTAGAGAATCTCTCTTTCCGCTATCGTTGTCCGCGCGAGTATCTGGAGTTAGAGCAGATGGTTGAGCACGATATTGAGCAGAAGCGCCCTCATATCGAGGCATTTATCGCTAAGATGGGTGAGATTCTGGCGGCAAGAGGGCTTCAGGTGCGTACAGAGGTGCGCTATCGTCGCCCTTATAGCATTTGGCGCAAGATGCAGGCAAAGCATTGCGACTTTTCGCACGTTCCAGGTCGTCACTATATTCGTGTAATCTATCCTCATAGCGAGGAGTATTCAGAGAAGGAGTTTGCACTTAAGATCTACGCTGCGCTGACGGACTACTTCAAGGAGCGCCCTGGTAGCGTGTCAAACTATATCAACGCCCCTAAGGAGAATGGTTATCAGTCGTTCCATGTCAAGCTGCTGCGTGAGCAGGGCGAGTGGGAGGAGATACATATCTCTTCAGAGCGAATGGTGCGCAACTCTCGCCTTGGTTGTGCTGCCGAGCGTACGGAGCAGAATGTGCATAAGTGGTTAGAGAAGCTCAAGGCTATCCTTAGGACCGATGTGGCGGTAAATGGCATTCAGTTTATGGAGGGTGTCACCTCGTCGTTCTATAACGATGATATTATGGTCTTTACCCCTACTGGTCAGGGAATTATACTGCCAAAGAATGCTACTGCACTTGATTTTGCCTTTGAAATCCATAGTGATATTGGTAGATATGCGCACTATGCCCGCATAAATGGTCGCCTATGCTCTGTTAAGACGCAACTTAGTCGTGGCGACTGTGTAGAGATTGCAACAGATAGAAGTATCGTTCCTCAGCCTGACTGGCTTGGCTCTGTGAGAACTTTCAAGGCAAAGAAGGCTCTGCACTCATTCTTCGCCGCTCAGCCAAAGCTTGAGTATCTGCGTTGTACACACTGCCACCCACTGCCAGGGGATGAAGTTGTGGGATTTAAGGATGAAAATGGCGATATTACACTCCATAAGCGCGGCTGCTCAACAGCTATACGCCTCGCATCTGAGCAGGGCGACTCTATAGTGAACGACCTTACATCTTTTGATGAGCGCGAGGATATGCTCTACCCTGTGCGTATACGTATTCGCGGCATTGATAGGTATCACCTGCTCTCAGACCTTATCTTCTGCATTACTGAGCAGCTGCACCTCTCAATGAACGGAATTGCTACCGAAACTGTAGACCATATTGGCGTCTGTACTATTGACTTTACAATTCACTCCCTCGGCGAACTTGAAAAGGCTATAGCCTCTATTGCCGCTATCCCTGGCGTGGATGAAGTCTCTCGTATAGATATTGAGTAACCACACAGTAGGGGAGCTATGGCGCAGATTGTCCGAAAATTTGCATACTTAGTAGATTTTTATTAACTTTGCTGACAAATTGTTGAGGCTATGAAAAAACTTATCTATCTGCTTATTGGCGCGCTCGGCTTTACGGCTTGTAGCGAAAACGGAGATAATGACGGAGGTGGTGGAACTCTGTGCGAGTATGGCACGCCAACTGTTCACTTTGCTGTTAAGGGTAGGGTTACAGATGCCGATGGCAACCCAATCAAGGGCATTGTTATCTCGTCTACGGGTGTAGGTGACGTTGGCGTTGATAAGACTCTTGAGGCGGTGAGCGCAGAGGATGGAAGCTTCGCTACAGAGCGTATCAAGGCGTTTAGTGTGTATGGCAAGCTGACATTTACCGATACAGACGGAGCTGAGAATGGCGGAGAGTTTGAGACTAAAACCGTAGAGCTTCACACACTGCCAAAGACTCAAATTACCGAGGGCGATGGTAGCTGGTATAGTGGAGATTATGAGGTTACAGCCGATGTAAAACTTAAGGCTAAGTAGTATGAAGAGGGTTTTGAGTTATATACTGCTTGCCCTGTTGGGCTTTGCAGCCTCTTCATGTAATCCTGAGGAGCAGGAGCTTATGTATGGCACTCCAAATGGCGAATTTCAGGAGCAGAGCGGTAAAACTGGCAGTGTTGATAGCACTGACCGTATAGCGCCAAATAGCGAGCAAGAGTAGCTATGAGGGATGTAACAAAGTTGGGGCTTCGTCGTCGTTTGGCGCTTGAGCTGTGGCGTAAACTTGAGAACGAAAGCGTAAAAAATCATCCACTGCGTCAGCTCTTCTGGGAGTGTACCCTAAGATGCAATCTTAACTGCCGACACTGCGGTAGCGACTGCAAAAATGTGGCTACACAGAGGGATATGCCCCTTAAAGACTTCCTCGCAGTTCTTGATAATATTGCTGAGCATACCGATCCGCACAAGGTCTTTGTCATTATTACGGGTGGCGAGCCGCTTATGCGTGCGGACCTTGAGGTTTGCGGTAGGGCGATATATGAGAAGGGCTTTCCGTGGGGTATGGTTACCAATGGTCTTGCCATGACCCGCAAACGTTTTGATGCGCTCCTTAGTGCGGGAATGCATACGGCAACCGTCTCGTTAGATGGTCTTGAGGCAGACCACAACTTTATGCGTGGCAATGCTAAGAGCTTTACTACCGCCACGGAGGCTATCCGTATGATGGCGCAGACTGAGGATTTTGTCTTTGATGTTGTCACGTGCGTAAATAGACGAAATATTGACCACCTTGACGATATTAAAAACCACCTTCTCGCATTAGGCTGTAAGCGCTGGCGACTCTTTACCGTCTTTCCAGCAGGTCGTGCAGCCACAGATCCAGAGTTGCAACTTGACCGTGAGCAGCTGCATAAACTGATGCAGTATATCGTAGATACCCGCAAGGAGGGCAAAATCGCTGTGCAGTATGGCTGTGAGGGCTTCTTGGGTGCATACGAGGGCGATGTGAGAAACCACTTCTTTAGTTGCCAGGCGGGCGTTACGGTGGGCTCTGTGCTTGCCGATGGGGCAATATCTGCATGCGCAAGCATCCGCGCAAACTATAATCAGGGAAATATCTATACCGATAACTTCTGGGAGGTCTGGAATAACCGCTTTGCCCCATACCGCAACCGTGAGTGGATGCGCACAGACGAGTGCGCCGACTGCTCATACTTCCGCTACTGCAAGGGCAACGGCATGCACCTAAGGGATGAAAATGGCAAACTGATGTTCTGCCACCTTAAGCGATTGTTGTAGCTGTCGGTTGTTAGCTATTAGCCATTAGCCATTGGCTATTAGCTTTTTAGCGGTGTCGGCTTTGCCGACAGTAGTGAAATTAAGGAGTTTAGGGAGATTAGGGATTTTTCGCTAACTTCCCTAAATTCCCTAACTTCATTAAATTCTCTGTTCTGCGTTAGCCTGCTAACAGCCAAAAGCTAATGGTAAAAATCTTGCATCCGCAAGATTTTTTTATTACCTTTGTGAAATCATAATCCAAACGATGAGCGAAAATAGACCATACGATATATTTATTAGCTACCGCCGACATGGTGGAGCCGAGTATGCGCGCCCACTAAAGTCCGAGCTTGAGCAACGAGGGTATAGCGTCTTTTTGGATTACGATGAGCTAAAAGATGGTGTCTTTGATAAGCGCATTATGGATGCTATTGAACAAGCGCCAATTTTTGTCTTTATGCTCTCTGCCCACTCGCTTGATAGATGTGTAAATGATGACGACTGGGTTAGAAAGGAGATTGAGTTTGCCGTTAGCAAAAAACGCCATTTTGTTCCAGTAAATCCTAACAAGGAGTTTGATGGTTTCCCTGATAATGTTCCAGAGCAGGTCAAGCAGAGCCTCGGTCAGCATCAATTCTCGCATATAGATTTTGAGCAACTGTTTAAAGCCTCGGTGACAGAGTTGGTTGTCAATCGTATACAACCAGTTCTGTCAATACGGACAAGTGAGAAGACACAAAGTGGCAAGGGCGCATTGATTCGCATAGATACCGACCTTGATTGCCGCATATTGCGCTTCGGTAAGGAGGTTGGAACAGCCGTTAGTGGAGAGCTGTCTGAAATTCGCCTTCCTAAGGGCAAGCATAAGCTCTATTTTGTAGGTCTGGAGTGTGAGGAGGATTGTACGGAGCTACTACTTGATGTAGACGATTTGGATTATGAGGACTATATAGAGATTCGCCTGCTTGATAAGTATAACGCTCGCAGAGCCCGTGAGGCGGCGGAACGTAAAGCTCGCGAAGAGGCAGAGCGAAGACGACGACTGGGTATATACGCGGTAGGCGACTACTACAATGACGGTGTGCGTGAGGGTGTTGTCTTTGAGGTCAGTGCTGACGGCCGCCACGGCAAGATTGTCAGTATGAAGCAGTCCGCAGAGAAGTTAGAGTGGTCATCAGATAGCGCAGAACAAAAACGGCTAATAGGTGCCAATAGCGAAACTGATGGTGCATATAATACGGCAAAAGTCAAGGCTATCTCTGGTTGGCAGTCTAAGTACCCTGCCTTCAAGTGGTGCGCTGACCTTGGAGAGGGTTGGTATCTGCCAGCAAAAGGAGAACTGCGTACAATCTATAAATACCAAGATAAGCTAAATCCTAATTTAACTGATAAATTGCATGAACGTCTGTATTGGTCGTCAACAGAGGCTGATTATAAATATTCATCTGATGAGTTCTGCGCGTGGGATGTCTATATGTACAATGGCGACACCTACTACGACGATAAGCACTACTACAGCTATGTGCGCGCCGTCTCCGCTTTTTAGGAGCGAAGCGACTATTTAGGCTTTAGGCTTTAATCTTTGCGCCCGACCTTAGAAGTCTGGCGCATTGCTAAAGTAGTGAGATTAAGGAGTTTAAGGAGATTAACGAGTTTATGGATTTTCGCTAAATTCCCTAAATTCATTAAATTCTCTGTACTGCATTAGCTTTTTAGCTGTGTCGGCTTGCCGACAAAATTGGGGCTTTGATTTGGCGGAGTAATTGTGAATGACATTTAATAGCAAGGGCTTTCAGCCCTCAATGGCATTGAATAGCGCGCTGTGCGCGCAACATTAAGGGCGTTAGCCCGCTGTCATTCATTGTCATTTTCTGCCATTGTAGTTCCCTAAATTCCCTAATCTCATTAAATTCTCTGTTCTGCGTTAGCAGGGTCGGGTTGCCGAAGGCAAGCCAACGCTGCGATTAAGCCGAGAGCAGAGTCAAGCTTGCTTGAGCTATGCCGAGGCGCAGCGGTGAAGGGTCGCCAGAGGCGAGCCAACGGCTAATGGCTAACAGCTAACAGCCAAAAAATCTTGCATCCGCAAGATTTTTTTGTACCTTTGTGGCGAATTATGTTTGAAAAGAGTGAAAACGATGAATATGAAAAGATTATTAACCCAGATTGTGGCTGTTGTGGCTCTGGTAGCGTGCAGCAGCGAGGAGATTATTGAGGTGCGTTATCTGGCTTCGGAGCGTCCAGAGGCTTACCTCTACGTAGCCGATGAGCAGGGTGAGGTGCTCAGTGTAGCGGACACCCTTGTGCGTGGTGCGCAGTTAAGTGTTGTTGTGAATGGCAAGAAAAAGTTTAACGATGTGGAGTATCTGCCCGTAAAGGTTGCTAAGCAGACCCTCTATGCGCCAGCGGCTGCTCTTGTGGCAACGCACCGCGAGGTGGTTTTGGAGAAGAGCATCTTTGTGCGCACACCTGCATCTATAATCTCAGACATTGCCACCTCAAAGGTTGGAGCAAATGCAGACAAGGGCGCTGAGCTTGAGGTTATTGGCTACGACACGCTCTATGCGACCGGTCGCGTAAATCGTTACATTGTCCGTCAGGGCAATACTGAGGGGTATATCTACGCCAAGTATACCGTATATGATAAAGAGGAGGCACTAAAGCGTTACAAGGCAGAGGTTTACGACAAGGTACACATGGCTATTAAGAACCCATTTGGAGGTGGTGAGGCTATCGGTTGCGACTTTTATCCAACTGAGCGCGTGGTATTTGAGAACAACAAGATGCCAGAGGCTTGCTACTCGCTCTATCTCAATATCTCGCCAGCGATTTTGGGTAATATTGAGGCGTACATAGCCTTTGCTAAGGAGACAAAAATCAACACCTTTACCATCGACATCAAGGACAACGAGTGCCCAGGCTATAAGGCTGAGGCGATGAAGCTCTACTCGCCAACAAACTATGCTCGTGCGGGTGCTACCAAGGAGGCGCTCTACAAGAAGGTTGTCAAGCGTCTGCACGAGGAGGGTTTCTATGTTGTGGGACGAATTACCTGCTTCAAGGACTCATATCTTGTCAAGGACCACCCAGAGGTGGCTATTACCGAGAAGGCGACTGGCAAGCCATTTAAGCACAACAAGGCATACTGGCCAAGTCCATACGACCGTAAGGTTTGGCAGTTCAATGTTGAGCTTGCAAAGGAGGCGGTGCGCAAGTTCGGCTTTAACGAGATTAACTTTGACTATGTCCGCTTCCCAGACCGTATGACAAAGGTAGAAAACCTTATTGACTACCACAACAAGTACAACGAGAGTAAGGTGCAGGCTATTCAGCGCTTTGTGCAGTATGCGTGTGACGAGATTCACGCTGTGGGTGCTTACGTCTCTATAGATGTCTTTGGCGAGGCTGCAAATCCTGGCTATACGACAGCCTATGGTCAGTACTGGCCTGCAATTTCAAATATTGCTGATGCTATCTGCGGTATGCCTTACCCAGACCACTTCTCAAATGGCTACTACGGTATTAAGAAGCCTTGGAACAACCCTTACCAGATTCTCAAGGCGTGGGGTGAGCGCGTGCAGGGTCGTCAGGAGGTTACTCCTACGCCAGCAGTTGTCCGTACATGGGTACAGGCGTACGACGTTATGCGCCACGTAGACCGTAACGGTATTAAGTACAATGCCGAGAATGTTGAGAAGGAGATTCGCGGACTCTACGATGCAGGCCTTACGGGTGGCTATACCACTTGGCACTCAGGCTCTAAGCTCGCTAAGTACCAGGAGCAGAAGGCTGCCTTTGAGATTGACTATCTAAAGGAGTACCGCGCAAAGCAGTAGGAGGCTGAATAATTCAACCACAAATAGGATAAGGGGAGGCTAAAATCATAGCCTCCCCTTGTTATTATATGCTGGTGTAACCGCCATCAACGGCGATATTCTGACCATTGACGTATGTGCTCATTGGCGAGGCGAGGAATAGTGCGCAGGTGTTCAGCTCGCCCTCACGACCATAGCGACCAAGTGGGATGCTACGCTTTGCGATTGACTGGAAGTAGTCGCTGTCAAGTGTCGCCGTTGTTAGCTCTGTGTAGAAGTATCCTGGGCAGATACTATTTACCGTAATGCCGTGCTTGCCCCACTCGGCTGCAAGGGCGCGGGTGAGGTTTACCACGCCACCCTTAGCTGCATGGTATGGAGAGCTGCCTGCAATCATATTGCCCACAAGACCATACATAGATGCGATGTTGATAATGCGACCATAGCCCGCTGCAATCATCTTCTTGCCAAACTCGCGTGCGCAGACAAATGTTCCAAAGAGGTCAATCTCAAGCTCGTGCTTGAACTGCTCGTCGGTAATTGTCTCTGCATCACCAATAGCTCCTGTGCCAGCGTTATTTACCAAAATATCTACACGCCCAAAACGCTCCATTGTCCTATCTACGGCATTGATAACGGCATTTGTGTCTGTAATATCGCATGCGATAGGTAACACCTCAACGCCATACTGCTCAGCGATTTGTGCGGCATTCTGCTCCAAGAGATTAAATCTGCGAGCTAATAAAACTAAATTTGCACCCTGATTAGCAAAGGCTTTAGCCATCTGAAGTCCTAAACCTGTTGATGCGCCAGTAACTACGGCGACTTGTCCTGTAAGATCAAAATATTGTGTCATAATAGTTGTTGTTTTTATTGTTTTCTGTATTTTAATAACGGATAAATTCGTTACTTTATTGTTTAAGTATTACAAAAATATCAAATTTTGTGCAGAAAAAGTAATTTCAAGGAGTTATAAACTATTGTCACATTGCGAATTTCTAAAAAAGTTTGTAAAATCAAAAAAAAAACTATACCTTTGCGACCTAAAGCGCACAAAAGTGATATGAAGAGATATGTAATTGACGCCCAGACAGTACAGCAGAGCGACTTTGAGTTTGATCTGCAGGTGGGTATGGAGCTTTTTGAGGCGATGGAGATGACAGAGATCTCTGCAGTCGATTTTAAGCTTTCAGTCAGTGGTCATAAGGAGGCTTCAAATAGGTCTGTTATAGAGCTTACAGGTACAGGAACTGTGGTAACACCGTGTGACCGTTGTCTGGATGATGTAACTCTTGAGGTTGAGGTTGAGGCTGAAATGACGGTTCTCTTTGGCGATGAGGCTAAGGCTTTTGATGGTGAGCAGGTGACTCTTCAGCGTGGCGACGAGCTTAATATCGCTCAATTTGTGTACGATAGCATTATGCTGGCTTTACCAATGATTCGCGCACACAAGGAGGGGGAGTGTAACCCCGACATGATTGCGCGTATAAGTGGTGTAACGGAATAATTTTAACAACTTAATATTAAGAATAATTATGGCACATCCAAAACACAAAGTCTCGTCTACACGACGCGACAAAAGAAGAACCCACTACAAGGCAGTAGTTCCTACAGTAGTGGCTTGCTCAAACTGCGGTGCATCAGTACTCTACCACAGAGTTTGTCCTGAGTGCGGTTTCTACCGTGGTAAGCTGGCTATCGAGAAGAAGGTAGTTGAGTAATTGAGTAGACATTAGCTCAATAAAGCACCGTTGGCGGTGCTTTATTGGTTTTAGAAGTTGTTTAAGATTAAACAACTTCTAAATTTGTGAGGTATAGATGATAAAAATAGGTATAGATGCCTTTGGTGGGGATAATGCACCTGAGGCTGTTGTTGAGGGTGCGATAGCGGCTCAGGGTGTTCTGGGAGCTGACTGTCGCATAGTGTTGTTGGGCGATAGAGGCTCTATTATGGAGCAGCTGTCGCAGAGGGGTTGCTGTGCCGAGCTGTTTGATATTGTCCATGCGCCAGAGCGCATAGAGATGGGTGATCATCCTGCTGATAGCTTCCGCACAAAGATAAATTCAAGCATCGTTGTTGGCTTTAATATGCTTGCAAAGGGCGAGATTGACGGCTTTGCAAGTGCAGGTAGTACTGGCGCGATGATGGTCGGCTCTATGATGGTGGCAAAGCCGCTTGCGGGGGTGTTGCGACCAACGATAGCTATATCTATCCCTACGGTAAAGGGTAGCAAAGTTACAATATTAGATATAGGTATCAATGTAGACTGTCGCCCTGAGGTGCTTGAGCAGTATGCAGTAATAGGCTCGGTCTATGCCTCCGAGGTAATTGGTCAATCCTCGCCGCGCGTGGCACTTCTTAATATTGGCGAGGAGAGCAGCAAGGGAAATGCTCAAGCAAAGGTTGCCTATCAGCTTATGAGTCAAGCTGCCGAGCAAGGTCGCTATAATTTTGTGGGTAATGTAGAGCCATCGCATATCTTTACGGGCGATGTTGCCGATGTGGTTGTCTGTGACGGCTTTGTTGGCAATACGGTGCTTAAACTTACCGAGGGGTTCTATGCAATTAACGCTTCAGATGGCGTTGTAACCCCATTCTGGCAGGGGCTGAACTATGAGCAGGCGGGTGGAACACCAGTGCTTGGCGTTGGCGCGGTTGTCACTATCGGACATGGCAAGTCTACACCAGAGGCTATCAAAAATATGATTCTCTCAACGCTACACAGTGTGGAGACGGACCTTGTCGGAAAGTTGAGAGAGAGATTTTAAACAAGCTAAAACCAAATCTATATGAAAACCTTTTACAGAACTTTTGTGGCAATAGTAGGCGCAGCAGCTGATGATATTCGCACTTCGGTAAGTTTTACTTTGAAATAAAGAAAAAAAATAGTACCTTTGCATAAACCTAAAATTTACAAAGATGAAAAGATTTCTTTTAACAGTGATGGCTGTTGCGGGCGTTATGAGCGCCTATGCACAGCTTACGCCCAATAAGATTGTCGTTCCGGACATTGAGGGCTACAAGACTCTTAAGGGCGATTTCCACATTCACACAGTCTTCTCTGATGCAACCGTATGGCCTACAACTCGTGTGCAGGAGGCTATCTGGGAGGGTCTTGATGTGATTGCTATCTCTGAGCATATTGACACTCGTCATCAGAAGATGGTCAATAATGGTACTTTTGTAAAGGAGAAGTGCGATCGTGACTACTCTTATAAGCTTGCAAAGAAGGCTGCTGGTAAGAACCTGCTTGTTGTTCATGCAGGTGAGATTACCCGCCTTGGCATGCCTCCAGGTCACTTTAACTGCCTCTTTGTTAAGGATAATGACGCTATTTGTGCTGCAGCTGAGGAGTTTGACCACGACCACGTACTTGCTATGGAGGCAGGTCTTCGTGAGGCTCGCAAGCAGGGCGCATTCCTTATGTGGAACCACCCTAACTGGTGCAAGCAGGCTCCAAATGAGACAGTGATGCATAAGGCTCACAAGAAGATTCTCAAGGAGGGCTATATGGATGCAATCGAGATCTACAACATGGCATGTGGTTACACCCCTGAGGGTCACCAGTGGGCTCTTGAGAACAATCTGGCTATGCTTGGAAACTCTGACTGCCACGCACCTTTCTTTATGGAGGTAGACTATCTTCACGGTGCTCACCGCCCAGTGACATTGGTATTTGCAACTGAGAAGTCGCTTGCCGGTGTTCGTGAGGCTTTTGATGCACGTCGTACAGCTGTATTCGCTGAGGGTAATGTCTACGGTCGTGAGCAGGAGGTTCGTCCGCTTCTCCACGCTTGCCTCAAGGTTAAGAGCGTGAAGTTTACCGACAAGAATATCGTTATCAATTTCGAGAATGTATCGTCAATTCCTGTAACCCTTACTAAGGGCGAGGGCTCAAGAGATACTTGGTATGCTCGCTATGTTGTTATTCCTCCATTCTCAACCTACTCTTACACGGTGCGCCCTCTGCTTGTTGATGCTAAGCAGCCAGCATTTGATAAGAATCTGAAGGAGTACGAGGTTAGCTTCGTTGCCGAGAATTTCTATATCGGTCCTAACAAGCCTGTAGCATTTACCGTTAAGGCTACCCGCTAATTGATAACTATTTAATAGACTAATCCACCATCGGTTATCCTTTGGTGGATTTTTTGTCTTTTTGAAAGTAGGTATTTTTACCTACTAAGATTCGGATGTAAAGCGCTAAATTTGCGGTAATTATGGAGTTTAATGTCAAATAAAAATGTTATGAAGAGATTTTTACTAACAATCATGTCGCTCTGTGCGCTTGGCGTAGTATCGGCTCAAACCACATCCGATGTCGATGTAGAGGCTCTGCAGGAGCGTGTTGCAAAGCTTGAGAAGCGTTCTGCTGTATGGGATAAACTCAAGCCCGCATTTAAGTTATCTGGTTATATCCAGGCTGGTTATGACTATCTGTGGAATGAGGATGGAACAACTACCTCCACTTTCCATCTCCGTCGTGCTCGTATGACTATGCAGGGCGATGTTTACAATGGTAAGAAGGGCGCAAAGGCAAGCTATCGTCTGCAGATTGACTTCTGTCGTACCCCAGTGATTGTCGATTTGTGGGCTAAGTATCAGCCTGTAAATCAGTTTGGTGTGCAGGTGGGTCAGTTTAAGCTCCCTGTCTCTATTGAGAATACCGACTACAACGCCACAAAACTGGAGTTTGTAAACTATGCTCAGGTTGTTCAGCGCCTTGCTCGTCTGGGTAGTGGCGATATGACAGGTATCAGCTCTACTGGTCGTGATACAGGAGTGCAGCTCTTTGGTGGTTTTATCAAGAAGGATGGCTTCAGCATTATCAACTACGAGGTTGGTGTATTCAATGGCACAGGTCTCAATGCCAAGGATAACAATAAGACTAAGGATGTTGCAGCTCGCCTTACTATCCAGCCAGCAAAAAAGCTCAAGATTGCAGGTTACTACCACTGGGGTGAGGCCGATGCTACAACTTTAGCTACAAAGTATCCAGCAATTATCAATGGTTGGAATAATATTAAGTATGTTGCCTATAGCCGCTATGGAGGTGGTGTGGACTATAACAACAAGTTCCTTTATGCACGTTCAGAGTATATTGCCGGAAAGACTGGTGACCTTACTTCAGAGGGTGCGTATGCTCAGGTGGGCTATAAGTTCCTTGGCAAGTGTGCTGTAGGTGTTCGCTTTGACTACTTTGATGAGAATGTAAATGCTGATGGCTGCCAGATAAACTACTCTGCAGCAATCTCTTACCATCCTTGGAAGCATCTGCGTCTGCAGGCTGAATACACTCTTCAGCAGTATCGTAAGCTGGGCGATAAGCCTAATGGAAATTGCCTCTATCTGATGGCAACTGCACTGTTCTAATTGTAAATATGTCAAACAAATAGAAATATTATGAGTAAACTTAAGAAACTTTTAGTTGAGGACTGGGTCGTTACTTTTCTCTCTATTCCGCTTCTGATTATTGCAGGTCTTGCAGGCTTGTTCCCATCTATCAAGAATGTACTCTCTGTTCCATCAGATCTGTTGCATTCAGAGTCTTGGCTAAATATTGGTGCACTGTTCCTCTTGGCTCTTGTTGTCCTCTATGTAGGAAATAGACTGCTTTCACGTCCATTGCGTGGTCTATTTTGGTCTTTTGTGGTTGTGTTTGCTATATCTATGCTCGCACAGCTCACTGCAAAGATTGGCTTTATCAAGGCTTGGGGCTTTGAGGCTGTGTTCTTCTCTGTAATCTTCGGACTTATCATCCGCAACGCTTTCCATATCCCAGAGTGGCTCAAGCCAGCTATTCAGGGCGAGTTCTTTATCAAGATTGGCGTTGTCTGCCTCGGTGCTACTATCCTGTTCCGCGACTTTTTGGCTGCAGGTTCACTGGCTCTTATCCAGGGCTGCGTGGTGGTCTTCTGCGTCTGGATGTTCGCCTTCTTCCTCTCAAAGAAGATGGGCGTTGATGAGCGTAGCGCGATGACACTCTCTTCAGGTCTATCTATCTGCGGTGTATCAGCTTGTATTACAGCTGCTGGTGTTGCAAATACAGATGGTAAGAAGCTCTCTTATATCGTATCTGTGGTGCTGATTATCGTTGTACCTATGATATATATAATGCCTTACCTCGCAAAGCTCGTTGTGCCACTGCTTACTGACGACCCAACTATTCAGGCTCAGATTGCAGGTGCGTGGATTGGCGGTACTGTAGATACTACCAGCGGCGTAGGTGCTGCATCGGCTATTTATAGCGACGAGGCGAATAAGATTGCAATGATTGTTAAGGCTACACAGAACGTTCTTATCGGCGTTGTGGCATTCTTCATCGCCCTCTACCTCTCCTCTAAGAGCGCTGGCGACGGTAAGCTCCACCGCCCATCACTCAAGATTGTTTGGGAGAAGTTCCCTAAGTTCGTTCTGGGCTTTGTCCTTGCTTCAGCAGTCTTTAGCATGCTCCAGAGCTACGAAATCTTCCCAGACTTTGCCGCTAAGAAGCTCGCCGAGACCTCTATGGCAAAGAACTTCTCTGGCTTCTTCTTCTCTCTCGCCTTCGTCTGCATCGGTATGGATACCCGCCTTAAGGATATAGTGTCAAAGGAGAATCGTAACATCCTCTACACCTTCCTCGGCGCACAGACCTTCAACATCATCTTCACCTTCTTTGTGGCGTGGTTGTTGTTTGGTATTGTGAAGCCTGCCCTCGGACTATAATTTTGTCGTGATAACGCGGATATCTACTTCCGCTAACAAAAATCCCAGCAATGGCTGTACGTTAAGTACTATCCATCGCTGGGATTTTTGCCGAGCGTCGTATCTACCGCGTTCTGACGACAAAATGGGGTGCGCTGATTGTAGTGAGATTAGTGAGTTTAGAGAATTTAGTGAGTTTAGTGTTTTTTTTTTCGCTATATTCCTTAACTTCCCTAAATTCCTTAAATTCTCTGTACTGCGTCAGCAAGCTAATGGCTAACAGCCAACAGCCAATGGTAAAAAACTTCACAAAACCTTTGAATATTCAGAAAAGTTTTACTACCTTTGCCCCGCTATTGTAGCAAATAACTAAAAATTAAAACATTATGAACAATTACGAAACCGTTTTCATTGTCACTCCAGTGCTCTCTGAGGCTCAGGTAGCAGAGGTTGCTGACAAATTCCAGGGCATTATTACCGAGAACGGCGGATCTATTGTGAATGTGGAGAACTGGGGCTTGCGTAAGCTCGCATATCCAATTCAGAAGAAGTCCACCGGTTTCTATTTCCTGGTAGAGTTCACAGGCGAGGGTTCACTTATCAACACCCTTGAGACCCAGTATCGTCGTGACGAGCGAATTATCCGATTCTTAACCTTCAAGCAGGACAAGTACGCTGTAGAGTACGCAGAGCGTCGCCGTGCTAAGCTTGCTAACAAAAACACAGAGGAGTAAACTATGGCACAGGAAGTAAATCAGGCAGGTGAGCTGCGTTACCTCAACCCAGTATCGGTTGATGTAAAGAAGAAGAAGTATTGCCGTTTCAAGAAGCTCGGCATTAAGTATGTAGATTATAAGGATGGCGAATTTTTGAAGAAGTTCCTCAACGAGCAGGGTAAGATCCTTCCTCGTCGTCTTACTGGTACCTCTCAGAAGTTCCAGAAGAAGGTGGCTCAGGCTGTTAAGCGTGCGCGTCACCTCGCAATTCTGCCATTTGTAACCGATTGTATGAAATAAGGAGGAGGCACTATGGAGATTATTTTGATTAAGGATGTAGAGAACTTGGGCTACGCTAACGACATCGTAACTGTTCGTCCTGGCTATGCTAACAACTACCTGATTCCACAGGGCTTCGCTAAGGCTGCTACCGCTTCTGCAAAGAAGATTCTTGCAGAGAACCTCCGCCAGCGCGCTCACAAGGACGCTAAGATTCTTGCTGACGCTCAGGCTCTTGCAGCTACACTTGAGAACCTTAACCTCACCTTCACCGTTAAGGCTGAGGAGGGTCGTATCTTCGGTTCTATCACCTCTGCTGACGTTGCTGAGGCACTGGCTGCTAAGGGCGTTGAGGTTGATAAGAAGAACATCACCGTTGAGGGTATTAAGACCGTTGGCGAGTACAAGGTTGCCGTTAAGCTTCACCGCGAGGTTAAGGCTGAGGTGGCTATTTCTGTAGTTGCTGAGGAGTAAAATACAAAACCGCAAAAAAAGGGTTGCTTGATTGTCAAGCAACCCTTTTTTTGCTTGCCATCAGAGCGGCTCTTTTGTCGTTACGCTTGCCTGCAAAATCCTCACATACGCTCAGTATGCTCCGGTTTTGCAGTCTACGCAAGCCTAAAAATAGCTCGCTCTGATGGCATTTTGGTTGGCAGTGCTAATTTTTTTGCCGAGCGTTGTAAATGCATCCCTCTGACGACAAAATGACCGTTAGCCGTTGGCTATTAGCTATTGGCTTTTTTAATCTCCTTAACTTCACTAAATTCTCTGTTCTGCGTCAGCCAGCTAACGCTGCGATTAAGCCGAGAGCAATCAAACTTGTTTGAATTGCCGAGGCGGAGCGGTGAAGGGTCACCGAAGGTGAGCCAATGGCTAATGGCTAATAGCTAACAGCCAAAAATTGGTTTCGTGGATAAAAATTGCCGATTCGTTGAAAATTTCTAAAATTTTTTAGGAATTTAGTGTGTTATAAAAATTAAAAATTGTACCTTTGCCCCGATTTCGGCTAAAATCGGACAGCCCGCAAGTCATTGATTAGGTAATATTTAACTAACAAATAATAGTAGAGATGATTAAGAAGATTTATGAGCAGCCAACCATTGAAATGGAGGTTATGGCGTGCGAGCAGGGCTTTTCGCTCAGTTCAGGATTTGATGTACCAGATGGAGAGAACAACGGAGAAGAAGGATGGGTTTAATTTAAGGTAGATGACGATTATGAGAAAGATATTTTTTGCAATTATAGCACTTGCAGCACTTGTTGGCTGTAATACAGATATGATGGAGGAGGTTGTTTCCACTCCGCAGTACCTTACAACCTCTTTGGAGGTTGCTCTTGATGACCAGACTCGTGCATACGACGAGAATCTTAAGTGGAGCTGGGAGTCTACAGACAAGATTGCTGCACTTCAGCTTGCTGGCGACCAGATTGTAAACACCCTCTCACTTAAGGAGAATGGCAAGTTCGGAACAGAGGAGTTTAACTACTCAACAACTGAGGTTGCAGACTTTAAGTTTGTTTACCCTGCAGCAGCTCTTAATGCCGATAAGACTCTGGGCTACGTTCAGACAGGAGAGTGGACCCCAACCCTTGTAGGTACAGTTGAGGAAACTACTGTTGATAACATTGGCAGCGAGTCAATTGCAATGAAGCACCACTCTGCAGCCTTTGAGATTCGCGTTTGGGATGAGGGTCGTGCTGCTCGTAAGACTATCAGCGCGGCTACAATCACCTCTGAGTCAGACTTCTGCAATGGCACAACTGCTACTGTAGAGGGACTTAATACCGACACTGTAGTGTTCAACATCGCAGAGGGAGACTTCGCATTTAACTTGACCCTTACCGCAACCGACGGCACAACCTACACCGTAGCAGTTCCAGCAAAGAACTTCGTAAACGGCAAGCGCACAATCCTTAATGTTGAGTGGAAGAACCCTAAGCCAGCAACAGTGTCATGTAACATCTATACTTCTTATACCAATAAGGATAACTCACTCGATGGTCGTACAATCTATGTTAAGGATGTAGTTCTTACTAATGCAGACTCTGCAACTATCGCACTCTACCTTAACGGTAATAAGGCTGCAGATCTTACTCCAGGTAAGACTACAACTGTTTCAAACCTCGCACTTGGCGAGTACAAGGCTGTGGTTAAGTGGTCTGTAAATGGTGAGGAGTATGCATCAGATGTTACAACAGTTTATGTTACTGGTGTGCCTTGTGTAGCTGATTATTTGAACGATAGTTATAGAGATTGGAGCTTTGCAGGAAGTTTATCCTTTACAACTAAAGAGGTTAAGGTAAATGTTGGTTCTTTCTTCAGACCTTCATATGAGTACTATTATTACAAGTGTGCATTTATTGCTGGTGCTGGTACATTTAGTAGTGATGTTTATAATGGAGCTATTGTATCGCCAGAGTTTGGAAAGAATGTGTCGTTTGGAGTAACTGTTGATATGGCGGCTCAGTCGCGCAATGTTGATTTTTCAAATATGGATAGCGCAACTTATGGAAATGTTTATTTGTCAGCAGGCACAAAGGCGTCTACTGGAGTAAAGAGTGATATCTATTGTACTTCAACATACTCTGCAGAGGAGAACCCAGTTGATGATGCTATGAATACATATACCGGCGCTGTCAGCGGTGTTGCAGTGAGTCCTTCGGCTCCTTGCCTTGTATGCTATCGAGAGTCTAAACGCTATGATGGCTATATCTATAAAATTAAGGTTGAGTACACAAAGTAAAACCGTATATAATATTCTCACAAAGGCTCTCCAATGGAGGGCCTTTTTATGTTGATATATCCAAAATGTGCAGATGGGATAGCAGATTACAATAATTTTCACTATCTTTGCGTTGCTTACTGTGTAAAGCAAAAATTATGATGAATTTTTTTAGTACTCTTTGGGAAATAATCAAGCGAAATCCGCTAACAACCCTATTTGTAATTATGCTCGCCATAGCTGCTCCAGGGGTGTTGGGGGTCTTTGCGCTGATACTTATAATTCCGATGCTCATTGCTGTAATTGGTTGGGTAGCAGTGATGTATCGCGTGCGTAGGGTGCAGAAGGATATGGAGGACCAGCTCCACAATCACCATCGCCGTACTGCTGGCGCTAACCCCTCAGGCTCCAGCAGCAGAACTCACACCTCTCAGGACGGCAAGGTTACCCTGCACGTTCCGCACCATGAGCCCAAAGTGAGTGATGATGTGGGGGAGTATGTGGACTTCAAAGAGGAGTAATTTTGTTGTGATAGCGGCGGATTTACTGCCGCTAGCGCCAAATGTCTGCTGGCCTGTATGTCTTGATACTATCCTGCGCAGCCATTTGTCGCCGAGCGTTGTAAATCCTCGCCTAAAATAAAAAATTGGGGTTGGGTATAAATCCACCACTCTGACAACAAAATTATGTCGGGCGTTGTAAATTCCTGCCTAAAATAAAAATTGGGGTTGGGAGTTTGTTTGGCTTTTCGGATTGGGAGCTACTGCCGTAGGCAGTGAAAGAAAAATAGCTATCTGAGGTCAAACTGGTTTGGAAGCGATGATAGCTATTTTTATTTCAATAACTTAGCAATAAGTTATTCCCAATCCGCAACGGTAGAAGCAAAACGGAGTTTCGCCAGAAGTTTTTGGTGCCGCTTTTTTCAAAAAGGGGCGGTACTGCGTAGCGAGTAGATAATATTATAAACACTGTCGGCATAGCTGACACCACTAAAAGGCTAAAGGCTAAAAGCCAAAAGCCAACAGCTATACTATGAAATTTTTTGAGACACTTGGGCGCTACTGCATCTTGATGGGCAAGGTTTTTTCTCGCCCTGAGAAGTGGAGCATATACTACAAGCGAGTGATTGTTGAGTTGGAGCAGTTAGGTGTAGGCTCTATACCTCTGACGGCGATAATCTCCTTTTTCATTGGTGCGGTGATAACCATTCAGATGGCTATTACCCTTGAGTCGCCATTTATTCCGCAGATGATGATTGGTTATGCGACAAAGGAGACGATGATTCTTGAGTTTTCGTCTACGGTTATCGCCATAATTTTGGCGGGCAAGGTGGGCAGTAACATCGCCTCGGAGATTGGCACTATGAGAATCACTGAGCAGATTGATGCGCTGGAGATTATGGGTGTAAATTCGGCGGCGTATCTTATTCTGCCAAAGATTATTGCCACGATGATCTTCTTCCCATTCCTTGCGGCGTTCAGTATGATTGTGGGCATAGGCGGCGGATTTTTGGTGGCGCGTATGGGTATTATGTTGCCTAATGACTTTATTGATGGACTGCTATACTGTTTTGACAGTTATGAGGTTACCTATTCGCTTGTGAAGATGGCTGTTTTTGCATTTCTAATCACCTCAATTTCAGGATTTTATGGTTACTACGCCAAGGGCAACTCGCTTGAGGTGGGTAAGGCTTCAACGACGGCGGTGGTTATGAGTTCTATTATGATTATGATTTTCAACCTTATCCTAACACAGTTGATGCGATGATTAAATGCGAAAATATATTCAAGTCTTTTGAGGGTCGCACGGTCCTTAACGATATATCGGTAACTTTTGAGACGGGCAAGACCAACCTTATTATCGGTCGTAGTGGCTCTGGTAAGACGGTGTTGCTCAAGACATTAGTGGGACTGCACGAGCCAGATGAGGGTCGCATATTCTTTGACGACATCTGCTACACCGACCTCAATTTCCGTCAGCGCAAGGCAATTCGCAAGGATGTTGGTATGATATTCCAGGGCGGTGCGCTCATTGATGCATCGACGGTCTACGAGAATGTCAAGCTGCCCCTTGACCTGTTTACAGAGCTCTCGGAGGCGGAGAAGCGCAGCAGGGTGGAGTTCTGCCTTGAGCGCGTAGAGCTTTCGCACGCACCACACCTCTATCCCTCTGAGCTTTCGGGCGGTATGATTAAGCGTGCGGCTATCGCAAGGGCTATAGTGCTCAATCCGCGCTACCTCTTCTGCGACGAGCCAAACTCAGGTCTTGACCCGCAGACAAGTATCGTCATTGACAACCTTATCCAGAGCATTACTCGTGAGTATAACATCACCACCATCATCAACACCCACGACATGAACTCGGTGATGGAGATTGGCGAGAAGATTGTTTACATACACACTGGTTACAAGTGGTGGGAGGGCACTAAGGACGACATTCTAAGTGCCGACAACCCCGAACTGAACGACTTTGTCTTTGCCTCGGCAATGGCAAAGCGTGCGCGTGGTAAATAATCTGGCTGTACAGCAAGAATATAGACTAAAAACCTCTATAAGGCAAACGGCTAACAGCTAAAAGCTAACGGCTAATATCATAAATCCGCTATGCGGATACCTCTTAAGGCTAATGGCTAACGGCTAAAAGCCAATAGCTATAAAAAAACTTTAATTTTCTTTGCTGTTTTGCGTAATCTTTGTAACTTTGCGCAGATATTGGTGAACAAACGAAAACGTTTCATTTTTTTAATTATAATTTTATAAAAACTATGGCAACAATTAAAATTGGTATCAACGGCTTTGGTCGTATCGGTCGTATGGTTTTCCGTGCAGCTTGCAATCAGACTGACAAGTTCGAGGTAGTAGGTATTAACGACCTCTGCCCAGTAGATTACTTGGCTTACATGCTTAAGTATGACACTATGCACGGTCAGTTCCAGGGTACTATTGACTTCGACGCTGAGAAGAGCCTTCTTATCATCAACGGTAAGGCTATCCGCGTAACTGCAGAGCGTAACCCAGAGGAGCTTAAGTGGAACGAGGTTGAGGCTGAGTATGTAGTTGAGTCTACAGGTCTGTTCCTCACTGCTGAGAAGGCTGAGGCTCACATCAAGGCTGGTGCAAAGTATGTAGTTATGTCAGCTCCTGCAAAGGACAAGACTCCTATGTTCGTTTGCGGTGTTAATACCAACACATATGCTGGTCAGACTATCGTTTCTAACGCGTCTTGTACTACAAACTGCTTGGCTCCAATCGCTAAGGTTCTTAACGACAACTTCGGTATCGTTGACGGTTTGATGACTACCGTTCACTCTACTACTGCTACTCAGAAGACTGTTGACGGTCCATCTCTTAAGGACTGGCGTGGTGGTCGTGCTGCTGCTGGCAACATCATCCCTTCTTCAACTGGTGCTGCTAAGGCTGTAGGCGTAGTTCTTCCAGAGCTCAACGGTAAGCTCACTGGTATGGCTTTCCGCGTTCCTACTCTCGACGTTTCTGTTGTAGACCTTACTGTAAACCTTGCTAAGCCAGCTACTTATGCAGAGATTTGCGCTGCTATGAAGGCTGCTTCTGAGGGTGAGCTTGCAGGTGTTCTCGGTTACACTGAGGAGGATGTAGTATCTTCAGACTTCCTCGGCGACGCACGCACTTCTATCTTCGATAAGAAGGCTGGTATCGCTCTTACTGACACCTTCGTTAAGGTTGTTTCTTGGTATGACAACGAGTGGGGTTACTCTAACAAGGTGCTTGACCTTATCTCTGTTATGAAGGCTTACAACAAGTAGTCTTTGGCAAGATAATGCGGCATCTGTTGCCGCTACCATAAACTCCAGCAAAGGGCAGTACGACTAAGTACAGCCCTTCGCTGTTTTTTATGGCGAGCGTTACAGCTACCACATTCTGTTGCCAAAGAGTGGTAGTGTTGGCTGTTGGCTTGCCTTCGGCAACCCGACCCTGCTCCGCCTCGGCAATTCAAACAAGCTTGATTGCTCTCGGCTTAATCGCAGCGTTAGCTTTTCAGTGGTACAGACTTCGTCTGTAAGTGTTTATTCGGATTTAGGTTGCTGCCGCAAGGCAGTGAAAGAGAAAATATCCACCAAAGGTCAAGCTCGCTTGAAACCGAAGGTGGATATTTTTTATTTCAATAACTCGCAGAGTTACCCTAAATCCGCATCAGCACGGAAGAAAAACGAAGTTTTTCCAAAAGTTTTTGCACGCCCTGCTTTTTTCAAAAAGCGGGCAGTACTGCGTAGCCTAACTGCGCATCCTAACGCTGTGCTGAGGGTTATTTACGACCGCGGGCGGTTTGGCGGAAGACTTTTGGTGTCATATTATATCTTTCGCGGAATCGGCTGATGAAGTGTGACGGGTTATGGAGGCAGCAGTAGTTGCCAATCTGTTCTACGGTTTGTTCTGTAGAGAGCAACATTGTGTGAGCTATTTGCAGTCGTTGGTTGATAAACCACTTATGTGGGGAGGTGTGGAAATATCTACGAAAGTCCTTTTTGAACGATGTTGGTGAGCGATGAGTAGCCTCTGCAAGGCTCTCCACGGTGCAATCTTTAAGGATATGGTCGTATATGCAGCCCACGAACTTCACTCTATCGACATCAGCGCCCATAAGTAGTTGGTTGCGCAGACAATCATCTTCAGAGCGCAAGATGTGGTATATAAGTTCTATGGTGCGCATCTGCCTCAGGTGGTCGCCTATCTGAGTGTTGTCGTTGCTGAAGGTGTTGTTTATGCTGCCAAAGAACTCAGAAAGAGCCTTGGTAGGTTTGCTGACCACAAAGTTGTGACTCTGACACTTGCGACAGTTGTGAGCACTAAAACACTCTAAATTGTACTCATGCACTAAGGCTACAATGTGCTTGTGTAGTTCCTCGGCGGAGATGTAGAATAGAATCTGCTCAAATCGCTGATTGTCAGCGCACTCCTCAATGTGGTGCAGCCCCTCATTGAATAGAAAAACATCGCCAGCCTCGGCAATGGTCACATTGTCGTCGTGGTAAATCTTCTTGTAGCCATGTAATACCATGCCAATAACTTTCTGCCTGATATTCAGCGCCTTCACGCCTCCTGAAGCTACCTCTGCGACCTTTACCGCTCCAATCGCTTGCACAACTTGCATAATCGTCCTATTTTTTATTGTTATAAGAAATATCTATAACAAAAGTATTGTTTTATTTCTACTTTTGCAACTATTTATCTCCATTTTGTACAAGTGTGTCCAAATAGAATATTTTTAAGTTGATTGGATGACGTTTTTTTGAGGAATTTGAGGGCAAGCGTAACGCAGAAATCACCTTGTTAGACAGCTTCTTTAGGGGATATGTCAATATTTAATGGTAACAACCCAAAGAACAAGACACACCTTTAGAGTGTGTCTTGTTGAAGTTATAGTTACAAATAACTATTTCATAGCCTGCTGCACAGCAACGGCAACTGCCACAGTTGCACCTACCATTGGGTTGTTACCCATACCGAGGAAGCCCATCATCTCAACGTGTGCTGGAACTGAAGATGAACCTGCGAACTGTGCGTCAGAGTGCATACGGCCGAGGGTGTCGGTCATACCGTATGAAGCTGGACCTGCGCCCATGTTATCTGGGTGAAGGGTACGACCTGTACCACCACCTGATGCTACAGAGAAGTACTTCTTACCTGCAAGAACGCGCTCCTTCTTATATGTACCTGCTACAGGGTGCTGGAAGCGGGTTGGGTTTGTAGAGTTACCTGTGATAGATACATCTACATCCTCCTTCCACATAACTGCTACGCCCTCGCGTACATCGTCTACACCGTAGCAACGAACCTTTGAACGAAGACCGTCAGAGTAAGCGATAGTCTCTACCTCGTGAACCTCACCTGTGTAGTAGTCAAACTGTGTCTGAACGTATGTAAAGCCGTTGATGCGAGAGATAATCTTTGCAGCGTCCTTACCAAGACCGTTAAGGATTACGCGGAGTGGATTTACGCGAACCTTGTTTGCCATCTCAGCAATCTTGATTGCGCCCTCAGCAGCTGCGAAAGACTCGTGACCAGCAAGGAATGCGAAGCACTGAGTCTCCTCACGAAGAAGACGAGCAGCGAGGTTACCGT
>SUZO01000024.1 GCA_015059805.1 Rikenellaceae bacterium | reverse complement strand
AGACCCTCCTTTATACCGGAGATGTCAATCAGGCCGCTGAAAAGGGAGCCTCCGCGTGTAAGGCATATTGTCCGGGACATAACTTCTCGGCACTTGTGGTTGCTGCCCATACGGTTATGAGACATCCGACCTGTCAGGCAAACCCTAAGTTTTACTATAGTTGCAAGTATTGTGGAGAGTGCGAACATAATCCTAAACATACATTTGAAAAGGATCAATTCTGGAAAGACAAGACCGAGGCATACTCTCACGCATATGTAAAATATGATCTTTCAGAAAAGAACTATGTTGGCCGCAATGCAAAAGGAGAAAAGGTTTATCAGATAAGCTGCTATTGGTGTGGTCATAACGGAAAAGAGGAGATTTCAAATTTCACTCAGGAAGATCTCCTCATGGCAGGTCACGATGAGATAACCCTCGCACAGTATAAGGAGATGATGTTGAGTTCTTGGGATGCAGTGCAAAAGCAGGAGGCTCTTGCTAATGTGTTTGTAGGAGGATTTGATTATCCGGGATTTTTTGCTGTCCCTGATGATGATCATGGTGCCAAAATCAATCCGAAAGCGGAAAATGACACAAGATGGGCAATGGCGAACGGTCTTATCGATAAGCAGATGCTCGGAACAGATTACCTTAAGAACATCTCTCGCTGTCAACTCGCATCTCTCGCTGTCAAACTGGCTGAACAAGTGACAGGAAAGAGCATCAAGGCGGCTCCTGCCGGCACATTTACAGATTCGGATGACATCTATCTCCTTAAGGCTTATGCTGCCGGAATCATATCAGGTCAAAGTGCAGATGTTATTACACCCGATGCCCCAGTCACACGTCAGGAAATGTCTGCATACTTCTTTAATGCTCTTCAATACATAAAAGAACATTCAAGTGTCAGATATACTGTATATACTCCAAATCTCGATATCTATTCAGACAAGGGAAAGATTGCAGACTGGGCACTTGAGGCAATGGGATTTATGAACGCTCTCGGTTTTGTAAAAGGCACGACAAAGAATACTATAGACCCATTGAGGGTTTGCACCATCGAAGAGGCGGTTATTCTTGCCCACAAGTGCTTCTATGCCGATGAACTTGGCTGGTATCAGTGTATCCGCCCAGATGAAAGGGGTTATGCCGGCTCGCCAGGAGGTGCTTATGACCCTAAGGGCATTAAGAAGACAATAACAGCATTTCCAGTACCTTACGCAAGTGCAGGCAATATCATATGGGGCTATGACAATGGTTCAAGATTCTGGGTCGGAGAAAACTGGATTGGCAGAGGATTGCTAAGAAAGAGTCAGAAGGAAGTAATGTTGTCAATTGTTGATAAATATACAGGAACAACAGTCTTTGTTTCCGGAGAGGAGTTTCTCCCTATCAAGGATATTTAAGCCTTAAAATGTTAATCAATACCGTAAGAGTCTTCGTATGCAATAACGGAGACTCTTATTATATTCAAGTATGTGCAAGTGTTAATGTGACTTGTTTCTATGGAGCGCGTACACAACTACAAGGAGATTTCATCTATCTTCTTCCATTAGAAGAGGTAGCAACAATAGAGGTCGGGAGAGTTGTCTTTCCCGACTTTTTTGTATATTTGTCAAAAAAATAACAACGATGTTTAGATTTTTATCTTTCCCACTCATTATTCTGCTTATTGCGCTTGGGATTACAGAGATTATCCCCGTTATCAAGTGGAGCATTGGACACTATATTATATATAAGTGGGTGGGTGTAGGTATGGCAGCCTACCTTGTACTCTCAATACTTCGCATATTTAACAAAAACCTTGAGTGGCTCAGAACATTCTCGCATGAGCTGTCCCACACTATTGTAGGTATGATGTTTCTGCGTAAGATTCACTCCTTTGAGGCTGGTGAAGGCGAGGGCGAGATGAGCCACAGCGGAGGTCTGCGCTTCGGCGCGATATTTATATCCCTTGCGCCATACTGCCTGCCGATATTTACATACCTGCTGCTCTTTTTGAGGGAGTTGGGCGCGCAAAATTCGCTCTACATCTTTGATATAATGATTGGCTTTACTGCCGCATTCCATATCGGTTGCTTCCGCCGCCAGATAGGCACTCACCAGAGCGATATTACCAATATGGGCGTTATTCGCTCCTACCTCTTTATCTTTGCCATGTGGACAGTAAACCTTACAATCCTACTACTCTCTATCCGCTACGGAGTAATAGATGCGTTTAAGGCATTAGCGGTAGAGTACTGGGCAACCGTTGTAAGTTGGTGGCATATTTTAGTAGGCTATATCAAGTCACTACTCTAATCATTCATAATCTCGGCCGCCGGTTTGCCGTCAAGGATTAGGCGAGCCATTTTATCCATAGCGACCTCTGTGTGGGCGAAGAACATTCTATACCCCTCACAGAGGTAGTTCTTTCCATATTCGCCCGTATTGTCTGCAATAAAGCGGTGCTTAGGGCACTCGCCGTGACATAGTTTATAATATCGGCAGTGACGACATTCGCGTGGAAGAAGAGCGCGCTTTGCTACTCCAAACTCAAATTGGCGGTCACAGTAGGCAAGGTCAGCGAGGCGGTCGGCGTAGATATTACCTATTTTATATTCTGGGTATACAAAGTGGTCGCAGCAGTATACATCGCCATTATGCTCGACGGTAAGTCCACTGCCGCAGGTCTCACAGAGTGAGCAGACAGATGGCTGAACGCCCACCTTCAGGGCAAGTGTAGCATCAAAGAGCTGCACATAGCGTCTGCCGACGTCTTTTTTTACCCAGACATCAAAAATATCACACATAAACTGACCAAAGCCCTCTGCACTAACCGACCAAGGAGCAATATCTGCCCCTTCACTCTCTGGCGACTGCACACGACCATCCGACAGCAGTTCAGCTACGGGCAAAAACTGCATAAAGACGCTTATGCCGCGCAAGAAGTTGTAGACCTCCGCGCCACGACCCTCGCTATGGACATTTACCGTTGTCAGGGTGTTATACTCCACGCGGTTACGGTACAGGCGCTCTATACCCCTCATCACGCGGGCAAAGGTCGGCTGACCACCAACATCTACGCGATGCGTGTCGTGGATACTCTCAGGTCCGTCAATAGATACGCCAACAAGGAAGTTATTATCTCTAAAAATTGCGCACCACTCGTCATCTACAAGCAGTCCATTTGTCTGTATAGAGTTCTCAACGGTCTTGCCCCCTGCATACTTCTGTTGCAGCGCCACAGCCTTACGGAAGAGATCCTTTCCTGCAAGCAGTGGCTCGCCACCGTGCCATGCAAAGGCAATTACTGGAGAGTTATTGTCCTCAATATTGGCGCGGATATACTGCTCAAGCAGTCTATCATCCATCGCCGGCTCAACACCGCCATATAGTTCCGCCTTATCAAGGTAGTAGCAGTACTTGCAGCGCATATTACACAGCGAGCCGACGGGCTTAACCATTGTGGTAAAGCCCCGTCGCTCATTGCGTTTGACAATATCTTCGTATGTAAACTCTACACTACGCTTCATCGTTTATCGTGTGATATCCACATTAAATGGCTCGTACTCGGCAAGGTGGTGGCTCTCCTCAATATAACCCCACATACGCTCAACAATCTCTGGGTGGTCGGCTGCAACGTTCTTATCGGCAGTCTCTATATCCTTACCAGCAACGCTTACATCGTAGAGCTGCATAGTACGGTTGCCAGCGTGGACATTGTCAATAAAGCCCTTCCACTTACCCTCACGAACAGCAATCATACCGCCCGCAGCAGGGTACTCCCAGTAGAGGTACTTATGCTCCTTTTGAGCCTCTGGGTTACCAGAGAGGATCGGAAGAAGCGACACACCGTCATTCTTTGGAGCCTCAACACCTGCAATCTCGCACACTGTAGGCATCACATCGGCAAAGTTTCCAATATGGTTGCTCACAACGCCACTCTTAATCTTTGCTGGCCAAGAGGCGATAAATGGCATACGGATACCACCCTCCTTGAGTGTTCGCTTACCCCAGCCCTTGCCACAGCGATAAGGTGCTGCGCTATCCATCCATACGGTTGGCGAAGAGGCGTTATTTGCAGGACCATTGTCCGATGAGAACATAATAATCGTATTCTCATAGAGACCCTGCGCCTTCAGCTCCTCAACAAGCAATCCTACCTGATAGTCAAAGTATGAAATCATAGCCGAGTATGTTGCGTGAGGGTAACGGCAAGGATAGTAGTTGTGTGGCCAACCATTAACCTGGCACTTTTCGCCCACAAGTGGCTCCTCGTCGCCATACTTTGCCACATACTTCTCCACCCACTCCTTTGGAGCCTGGAGTGGAGAGTGTGGGAATGGAGTTGTCCACATAAGGAAGAATGGCTTGTCGTCAGCTTTGCTCTGGCGGATAAACTCAACAACATTCTCGTACATCTTATCTGGAGCGTATGTCTTACCCTCGCTAAACTTATCATAGCTTGCTGGATTGTATGGGTCTGCACCCTCATCAAGCTTAGTTCCTGGGTGGGTCACCGTCGCTGGGTCGTTGATATACTCCTTCTTACCATTTTTCCACATATAGGCAGGATAGTAGTTGTGCGCCACGCGCTGACAAACACAGCCATAGTAGAAGTCAAAGCCCATATCCCAAGGAGCCGAGCCTCCTACAGGGCTACCGACACCCCACTTGCCGACCATACCTGTTGCATAACCCGCCTGCTGCATCACAGTTCCCAGTGTCGGAGTACCTGGCTTAAGACCCATCTGACCCTCAATAGCTGGATTCTGGTCTACGGTGTCAAAGTTCCAAATGCCATCCTCAACTCTACCCTCTACATTCTCACGAATCTGGGAGTTACCCATATGCTGACCCGTGATAAGGCAGGCACGCGATGGTGATGATACTGGCGCAGCGGTATACATATCTGTAAAGCGGATACCGTTGTTTGCCAGCGCGTCAATATTAGGTGTCTCGGTCTTTGTCTGACCATAACAACCAAAATCGCCATAACCAGCGTCATCCATAAGGATAAATATCACATTTGGCTTCTCGCCCTGCTTAGGAGCATTGCTACAACTTGTAGCGACCATAGGAACGGCAGCTACTGTCGGCACAGCGACATAAAGCGCACTCTTTGAAAGTTTGTTTAGTTTCATCACAGTAATTTTGAGGTTTAACACTACAAAAATACAAAAAAGTTTGAAAGTTTGGTTGTTGAATTAAAAAAAATCCGTATCTTTGCACGCTATGTTTAACTAAAAATATTTTACAATTATGCCAAAAATGAAAACTAATGCCGCTGCAAAGAAGCGTTTTACTTTCACCGGCACAGGTAAGATTAAGCGTAAGCACGCTTATCACAGTCACATCCTGACCAAAAAGACTAAGAAACAGAAGCGTAACCTCTGCTATTCAGGTATCGTTTCACCAGCCGATGAGGCAAAGATCAAGACTCTGCTCGTTAAATAATTAACGACCGAGCAAATTAACACTATTTATTAACCGGAGTGAAACAGCCCTAAAGAGTGCGAGAGAATCGTACCGCTGTTAACTTCATCAAAAACTTTTAAGTATGCCACGTTCAGTCAATGCTGTTGCGTCACGCGCAAGAAGAAAAAAGGTTTTGAAGCTTGCCAAAGGTAACTTTGGTTCAAGGGGAAATGTTTGGACAGTAGCCAAAAATACTGTCGAGAAGGGTCTGCAGTATGCATACGCACACCGCCGCCTTAAGAAGCGTACATTCCGTTCACTATGGATTACCCGTATCAATGCGGCAGTCCGTGCTTACGGTATGACCTATTCGGAGTTCATCGGTAAAGTAAACGCTAAGGGTATCGCTCTTAACCGCAAGGTTATGGCTGACCTGGCGATGAACGAGCCGAAAGCATTCGAGGCAATTGTAAACGCAGTTAAATAGCCTTTTGCTTAGCAAAAGATGAGGGAGTGTCTAACGAGTTTTTAGACACTCCCTTTTTGTTAGACAGCTTCTTTTTTGTTGTCAATCACATACTTAACGTGCCCCACCACCAAAGGCAAAGCCTACACTAAGAACAAGGTGGTTATTTGCCCTCTCATAGAACTTATAAGCAGCCGTTATGTGCACATGGTTAGACAACTCAACACCTATACGGGGCATCACACATGCATTAAAGCCACTCTTTGTGCCGTCAGCATTAAGGTTATTCCACGCCACACCAGCGCCAGCACCAACAAATAGCGAAGCCATGCGACCCTGGAAAAAGTTATAGTCAGAGACAATCATAAGTGACTGACTATCAAAATTATGCTTACTTGCAAAGTTTCCCACCTGGCTACTGCGCGTAAAGGAGCATAATCCAAAATGCAGACCCAAATCTATAGGAGCCTGATGAAAATTATACCTCACCTCTGCATTTACCTCAACACCCTGCCGCGCCTTTCCAAATTCGCCAATCTTATTTGCTGCTGTAGCAAGTCCCACACCAAGTTCGACCTCCACAGCTCCAACTGTTCGCTTTGTCAGATAGCTCTGCGCCGATGCTGTTGCTGTGCTAAGAGTCGTTAGACCTAATAAAATAACCCAAAATCGTTTCATACACCTATTTTAATATATCATAATCTTCCACACTCAAACCACGGATTGCGCAAATCCTCCTTATTATACTGCAGAGGCTTATGGTCTGGTAGCGAGCGAGTATAACCGCCCGCTTCGGCAAGAATCAGCTCCGCCGCAGCTGTATCCCACTCGTAGGTATGTGTTGTGCGAGGATAGTAGTCTATTGCCCCCTCTGCAAGCATGCAAAACTTGTATGAACTACCCTGCTCAATCACCTCAACGTCATCGCGTTTCTGTCGCACAGCATCTATATAGTACTGAGTCTCAACAGTTTGATGCGAGCGAGAGACAGCAATACGATAACCGTCATGTGTCATATCTGCCAACGGAAGACGACTCTTACGAGCGCAAATATCGTCATAAGTATAGTTTGCATTGCAATCTGGTGCTATATCGGTAAGCAGGTAGGAGCCAATCTGCTGACTTGCCACATAAGCCTTCTTGAGATATGGCACATATATCACCGCACAGATACACACACGATCTGCCATAAGGGCGATATTTACCGTAAACTCGTTATTGCCCTTGATAAACTCCACAGTGCCATCAAGCGGGTCTACCAACCAGAAGAGCTCCCAATTACGGCGCTCATCATAGAGCATTTCACGTCCCTCTTCCGAGAGAATTGGGATACGCGTCTGACCGAGGCTCTGCTTAATCTTCTCATGAGCAAGACGGTCGGCAAGAGTTACAGGGGTGCTGTCACTCTTAACCGAAATATCATAATTATCTTTGTTTTTATAGACCTCCATAATCTCCCAACCGGCACGCACCGCCGCATTGAAAGCGTGTGGAAGTAGATAGGCTCTTATATCTTCTGTAAGCATTGGTTTTAAGTTTTTTTCAAAGATAATAATTTATTTCTGAATTTCATAATATTTAACGCTAAAAAATCCCAAAAATTATATCTTGCACGCTCAATAATCAGACTATGCTCACTTTGAGTCTTTTCATTAAGCGTCAATATCTGAGAGATATGCAATTTCTGACCATATTGCAGACTCTGCAATGCGGCACAAAATCCCCCATTTTTTCGCCACGCATTACGCGACAAAAGTACAATATCACGATCGGTTGTTGTTGCCATATCCACCCGTCCCTCTGTCTGCGAGGCTACGCTATCAGCTATAAATCCCAGTGAATCAGCAAATAAGCGACAAGAGCAAGGAACTGCGAGCAGATAGTCATAAATAGCATTACGAGCCGCTAAATCAATAAGTTGCTCTCGCGCCAACACGCTATCACTTGCCACGACTATAAGCCGACGAAAGCAGTAGCGATATGAGCGATACACCTCACCCTCCTGACTCTTAAAGCCAATAAGTGAGTAGCGAATCTTAAGCTGGAGCAACAGATTTCTCTGCTGCACTCTATTTATCGCCACAATAACCTCCGAGGCTGGGTAGCTCACCCCTAAGAGATTTACCACCGTAGCAATACCCTCTGGCAAGGGGGATAGTATAGATATTCCCACCCCGCCAATGCAGTCTGTTTGCGAGGCTGTAGATAGTCCTAAAAACTGCGTTGCCGAGAATATTTTGTAGCACCGACAAATTAGCACTACAGCCACTATCAACAGTAGCAAAGCGATAGATATTGCCACAATTATGAGTCTCATATTATCGTATATTTTCCAAACCTCTCTCTTTCACCAAAGCAAGCCAATGTCTCAAGTGCATCCTCACGCAGCTCACTATGTAAATTCCTAACAATCAGCGTTATCTCTGCTCTACTTTCGGTAATTCCAAATCGTCGCACAAGGTGTATTCCAAGCAGCTGGAGATTGTAGTTATCAGAGATAAGCAGGGGTGAATATGGTATTGGGCAATAGCCTCTTCCGATTACAGTTAGCAGCTCTGCCACCTCTCTTCGGGACAACCGCTGCTCCATACGCTCCAAAATTGCCACTGCACGATATGGCGCAGCAGAGAATATCGACATCAGCGCATAAAATCGCACATCCTTAGATCTATCAGCCAAGAAGTGTTCAACCTTCAGCTCTGTCACCAAACTTATCGGCAACCGAGCCAGTAGAGCCAAATAGTAGGCTCGCCTACAACCACTTTTACTCCGCTTGGCTGCCAAAAGCAGTCTATTCTCAATATTATAGTAGCTCACTATCGCCCTCAGTGGTTGATAAGCCTGCTCACTCACCCTATCGGCAACATAGACAACACACAGCACAAAGTTGTGGTAAGCAACGCCCCTTCTAAGCTGAGAAATATCACCTTTACGAGTAGCAACGAAAGCCGCTATTCGTTCAATGGCTTTTGCCTCAGCAGTTGCAGAATGCACAGAGAGTCTATTAGTGATAATGAGCAAGATAGAGCCAATTAAGATATATACGACCGTAACTATAATCATACCCTATTTATAGACTTTTCGCCTCAATCTATCAGGCGATATTGGCAGTAAAAGATATTGGTCCACACCACACTCTAACAACGAAAGGACCGACTGCTCATCAATAGCAGAACTAAGCACCACAATCTTAGGCATTGAGGTAAAATGGGCTCTAATTCTCTCTACCGAGCCACCGCCATCCATAAAGAGTCTATAATCCTCAATCACCACCCTATCAAAAAGTTTCTCCGCGCATCGCTTAAAGAGCGCATCGCGCGAAGTAACACTCTCAATCTCAACTCCAGGAGCTGTAAGCATACCGACAATCATCGCCCTCATTCTGAATGATGGCGAAAAGACAAGAATCTTAACCATAACCCCCTAAGCTACTACCAAAAATATGCCAAATAAAAAACATCTCATTTTCGTCTAAAATATTTGTTTTTCTAATTTATTTTCATAAATTTGCAGGTTGAATAGCTATATAAAAAAGAGGACAACCTACCAAAATCGCAGTCTGGGATAATTAGAGGGCAATAAATAGCTCAAAAAATGGTATAATTATTGAGTGACTGCTAAGGTTAAGGTTTGAAATTTGGAGCGAACAGAATTTTTAACAATTAAAATAATACTCATTAACTAAACACTACATTGATGAAAAGATTTTTTCGTTTTTTGATGGCTGCAGCTGTTATTTTCAGCGCAGTATCATGTGCGAAGGAGCAGGTCTCTGACGTACAGGTAGGTCAGGAGGTAGAGGTGACTTTTGCAGCTGACTTGGGCGGCGCATTGGGCTCTCGTGCTATCGCTGACGGCACAACTGTGGACGAGGTAGCTTGGGCAATTTATGAGGATGGTGCTGATAGTCCTCTGGATAGCCTTCAGGGTACTTTGGTGCTTGTAGACAAGAAGGCGACTCTCAACGTGCGTCTTGTTACAGGTAAGACTTACGATGTTGCATTCTTTGCGTACAAGGCTAAGGCAGCCGCTGAGGATGGTGTTGTAGATCCTAAGTACTACACCGTTGCGTGGGACGGTCAGACCGTTACCATGGACACAGCTAACACTGTAGCTAACGACGAGGAGCGCGACTGCTTCTGGTATGTTGAGCACAACCTCTACATTGACGGTCCAATCAACAAGACCTTCACCCTTACTCGTCCGCTTGCTCAGCTCAACTTGGGCGTAGCTGCTGAGGATGTTAAAAATGCTGCTAAGGCTGGTTACAGCGTTTCTGCTTCAGAGATCGTTGTAGACACTTACGCTACATTCAACCTCTTTAATGGTAAGGTTTCTGATCCTATTCAGAAGGCTGTGAAGTTCGTTAAGAACGACAGCCCTGTAGCTGCTACAGCTCCTGAGATTCTCAAGGTTAAGGATGATGCAACTGACTACAACTATCTTGCAACTACTTACATCCTTGTAAACGAGAAGATTACAAGCGAGGTTACTGTTACACTTTGGGATCAGGATAACAATGAGTTCAACACTCTTAACTACTCTTACGTTCCTTTACAGCGTAACTACCGCACTAATATCCTCGGTAACCTTCTCACAAACCCTGCAGTATTCACTATTATTGTTGACGAGCGCTTCAACGAGCCTGATGACATCGTATTCCACGCATTTGAGTATGGTGGCGAGGTTACTCTTCAGGGCAACATGGAGGTTGGTCACACTCTCTACGTAAAGAAGGATGCGGTTCTCAACCTGAATGGTTACACTCTTAAGAATAATGTAAACAACAAGTTCACCGACCTTATCATTGTTAATAAGGGTGCTACTCTTACTATCAACGGCGATGGTACTCTTGAGGCTGTAACTGGCAACGACGGTTATGCAGTTATCTCAGAGGGTACTTTAGTAATCAACGGTGGTACTTACAAGGCTGGTGTTGATGCTGATGGTGCTGCTAACGCAGTTATTTACGCTCGTGGTGAGGGTAAGGTGGTTGTAAATGGCGGTACATTCCCTAACGAGAACAACTCTGGTTTTGTTCTCAACAAGAAGGATGCTGACCGTGCAAAAACTACTATTGAGGTTCGTGGTGGTAAGTTCTACAACTTTGACCCTGCAAATAACGCTGCTGAGGGCGCTGGAACAAACTTCTGCGCTAATGGTTTCGGCACTATTGAGAAGGATAACTGGTATGAGGTTGTTGCAGTAAAAGATTATGAGCTCTTTGCTGACCATATTGAGGTTTACACCGCTGCCGGTCTTGCTAAGTGGGCTTACATCCTCAAGAACGAGAACAAGGACTTCAACTTGAAGTTGATGGCTGACGTTACTCTCCCTGCAAAGGTTATCGCTGAGGATGCTGCAAACCAGACATACGTCTTTACAAATGAGGATATCACCGTAACCGAAGGTGTTCCTTCAGGCAGCAACTGGCCTGTAATCAGCGATTACGAGACATCACAGACAGACTTTTTCGGTGGTAAGGTTGACGGTAACGGTATGACTATCTCTGGTCTTCGTATCAACCACGACCTTGTAGCTTCAGGTTTCCTCTGCTGGACAAAGGGTGCGACTGTTGATAACCTCACATTCAACGACGCTGTAGTATACAACAAGGGTGGTAATCTTAGCGAGAGCTACACTGGTATTGTTATCGGTCGTTGCTGGAACGGTAGCCACGTTGCAAATGTAAACATCACAAACTCTTCTGTTACTGGTTACACAGAGGTTGGCGCTCTTGTAGGTCGTCTCTACCACCGTACAGAGAAGGTTAATGGCGAAGTTCTCAACGAGAAGATGGCTTATGTAACATACTGTACTACAGACGAGAATACAGTTGTTAAGGGTGACCACAATGTTGGTGGTATCGTAGGTATGAACTACGGTTGCGTAGTTGGTCAGTGCGTAAACAACGCTGATGTTATTGCAAGAACACAGGCAGGTGGTATTGCAGGTGCTCACCAGTCATACTACAAGAAGACTGACGCATTTATCCTTGCTTGTACAACCACTGCAAAGGCTACTATCACTGCTACAGAGAAGTATGCAGGCGCATTTGCTGGTTACACTCGTCGTGATAACTCAAGCCACACTAACACTCGCGTATGGATTGTAGGTTGCGCAAGCGAGTCTGCAGTTGTTGCTCCAAATGCTGGCACTATGGTAGGTAACTGCGTTAAGAACAATGGCGAGTATGGTAACTGCATCACAGCTTGCTACGCTGTAACAAATGGTACTAATTTCGCAGCCAATGGCAATCCACAGATTGAGGCTTCATACAACTTCGCAGCTGCTACTGCAGCTACACAGGCAGATGTAGATGCTATGAACGCTGCTATTGAGGCATTCAATGTTTCTCCAGACAATGTATATGTTAATGGTGATGCTGGTGCTGAGATGCTCAAGCGTTGGGCTCTTACTGCAGCTGGTCCAGTGCTTCAGTAATCATCCTACACTATTATATAAGGTACGCTTCAGGGCGTACCTTTTTTTATTTTGATGGTGCAAAAGAAAAAAATAGGAGTAAAGGCTTGCACAGAATAAAAATAATGATTACTTTTGCAGGCATTTTGTGTTAAAGTGCATTAAAAACTAATTAAACTATAAACTAAATGTTTGTAATTGTAGAGATTGCAGGTCAGCAGTTCAAGGCTGAGAAAGGTCGAAAACTCTATGTACACCGTCTTGAGGGTGAGGTTGACTCTACCCTGAGTTTCGACAAGGTCCTGCTCGTGGAGAACGGCGGTCAGGTTAAGGTGGGCGCACCTGTTGTTAAAGGCGCCTCAGTAAAGGTTAAGATTCTTAAGCACCTGAAGGATGACAAAGTCCTCGTGTTCAAGAAGAAGCGCAGAACCGGTTATCAGAAATGCAACGGTCACCGTCAGTATCTGTCGCAGATTTTAATTGAAGAGATTGTTGCATAACCTTAAAATCGTTAAAGAAGTATGGCACACAAAAAAGGTGTAGGTAGTTCCAAGAACGGTCGTGAGTCAGAGAGCAAACGACTCGGCGTAAAGCTTTATGGTGGTCAGGTAGCGAAGGCAGGCAACATCATCGTTCGTCAGCGCGGTACTGTTCACAATCCAGGTGAGAATGTTGGTATGGGCAAGGACCACACCCTCTTCGCACTTGTTAATGGTGTAGTTGTCTTCTCTAAGAAGGCTTCTGGTAAGAGCTATGTTAGTGTAAATCCACTTTCATAACCTATCTAATTTTTAAGAAAAAAGCACTCTATTTTTAGGGTGCTTTTCTTATTTTTATTATCTTTGCACAAACCTAAATAACAAACCGATGAAAAAAACCATTCTTTCCCTGTTGCTTGCAGTTATAGCAACGGGCACTCTTTGGGCATGGGGCGGACAGGGACACTCTACTGTCGCATATATTGCGGAGAAGCATCTAACACCTCGTGCAAAGGCTAATATTGAGAGTTATCTTAACGGTCGCTCTATCGTCTACTACGCCGCATGGATGGATTTTAACAGAACAGATCCACCTATGGATGTTACCCGCGACTGGCACGTAGATTATTGGACAGACGACATGCGTACTGATGCCAATGGCAACCCAGCTCCACCTTGTTCAGTATCTCAAATTAAGCGAATTGTCTCTGAAATGGGAGACTTCCGTGCGCTCAGCGACTCGCTTGTTACAATTAACATCAAGTACCTTACACACCTTGTGGGCGATATGCACTGTCCTGTGCATATTGACTTCCCAACCTCTCGTCCTATGGTGGTCAAGGAGGGTAAGACAAAGATAAAGGTGCACAAGATGTGGGATGGTCGCGTACTTGACAGCAAGCACAATGGTCTCTCTCCAATGCAGATTGCCGTTGAGCTTGACCGCTACTCTGCAGCCGAAATTGCAGCCTTCCAAAGTGGTACGCCAGACGACTGGCACAACGAGTGTCTTGAGTACTCAAAGCGCGCTATTGATATGATTCCTGCAAATAAGCAGGTAAGTTACGAGACTTACTTTAATAAGGTTATTGACATTGCAGAGAATCGCATTACCCTTGCAGGCTATCGTCTTGCAGCTATTCTTAACTCAATATTTGACAAATAGTATGAAGAAGTTTATAATTATCATAGCGGCACTCTGCTGTTCGCTTAGTGCCTCTGCATGGTCTCGTCACATTCACGCTGGCATTGCAGCCATAGCTGAGGACAACCTCACGGAGGAGGCAAAAAGGAGTATCACAGAGCTTCTTGACGGCAAGAGCATTGTATACTACGCACAACATATTTATGACTATGCTGACAACGAGGCTTACAAGCACACAAAGGTGTGGAGAAATATTGCCTTCACAGACAAGAACAAGATTCTTAGCGCAAAGAAGGCTGCAAAGCACGAGCATAAGGCTATTGGCAGTGCACTGGCGTATGAAGGTCTTATAAGTTCGCTAAAGGCTCTACAATCAGGCAAACTTACAAAGGAGCAGACTTGCGACAATATGCTCTATGTTATTACAATTCTTAGCGACCTTCACTGCCCTACTCACTATGTCTTTACAGACCTTCTTGAGAAGCGCAAGAGCTACTATCACTACAACGACAAGAAGCATAGCTATATGGGATATTGGGAGAGCAACTCTATTCGTGGTACATTTAACTGGAAGACCAACGAGTTTGTTCACCAGCTCTCTCGCAAGACCCCAGAGCAGGTGGCTCAGATTACCAAAGGCTCTGTAACCGACTGGATTACAGGCAATGCACCACTCTATCGTAGTGTGTACGACCTTCTTGACACAGGCACTCGCTTTGATGGCAAATCCCTGCGCCTATGGCAGAACAAGATTTACCCTATCTCTACCGAGCAGGTTGCAGTGGCAGGTTACCGCATTGCAGCTGTACTCAACTCACTCTTTGACACAAACGCTCCTCAAGTAAAAATCAAATAGTTATGAAACGACTCATATTAACACTTACCGCAATACTAACTATCGCAGCCACTACCGAGTGTTTTGCTTGGGGACGCGATGGTCACGCAACAATCGCATATATTGCTGAGCGCCACCTAACACCAAAGGCTAAAGAGAACATCGAAAAGTGCATTGACGGTCGCTCAATAGTCTACTACGCCTCTTGGCTTGACAACCACCGCGCCGAGCATAAATCTTGGGGAAGGCTGAGCCATGTTTGCCACTACGACATCCACTCTTTTGAGGCTATTGGCAGACCATACCAGTATATGAAGTCCTCTATAAACAAGCTCAAGAAGTACCGCGAGCTTCCAGACTCGGCACTCAAGGTCACTATCTACCACTTTGTACACTCCTTTGGCGACTACCACTGCCCAGGTCACGTGGCACTCTATGACCGCACTGGCGAGAAGACAAAGAGAGTTCACACCTCAAGCTACGACATCTATCTGAATAACAAGAAGAGCCGCTGGAACTATCACAAGCTCTGGGATGCGGGCATTATCCAGATTCTCCACCCAGATTGGGGATATATGGATTGGGGGCATGCTTTAGACAGCTCTATTTCACAGGAGTATATTGACCGCGTTACCGCTGGCACTTGGGAGGATTGGCTGCAAGATGTGGCAAAAACCACCCATACGGTCTACAACATCTTCAACCGCGTTCCAAAGGTTGAGAATGATAAGGATGTATCTGACAAAGAGCTATCGGTCGTAGATGGTCAGACGCTGAATCAGTATGGCGAGTATGCCGCCGAGCAGCTGCTCAATGCTGGACTTAGAATGGCTAAAATTATTAACGAAATATTTGGAGAATAATGAAAAAACTTACAATTATTGCAGTGGCGCTACTGCTTCTGCCTCAAATCGCCTTTGGCTGGGGCAGGTTGGGTCATAGAACTATTGCAGAGATTGCCGAGCGCAACCTTACGCCAAAGGCTAAGGCAAATATTGAGAAGTATACCGGTGGCACACCACTGTGGAAGTACTCGCTCTTTGTAGACGAGTATCGTAACCACCCAGACTACAAAAAGGCACTTGAGGGTTTCCACGCCTCTATTGCAGATAGCGACTGCACCTCTCCGCAGGTTGTGCGTGACCGCTATCGTGGTGGTAAGGATGGCGTTACTGCGATGAACAACTTCCGCGACCAGCTCAAGAACTACAAGGAGCTTCCAGACTCTGTTGTTCTCTTTGCAATTAAGTGTATCACACACGTTGTTGCCGACTTTAACTGTCCAAGTCACGTTAGATATGTAGACAACGCAAACAAGGGTGACTTTATGGCGGTTTTCAACGGCAAGAAGGTGGGCGTACACCGTTTCTGGGACACTTGGCTCATTGAGTCACTGCAGAAGCAGAGAGGTCAGAAGATAAACCACAAGCTCTATGCTGACCATCTTAACACTCTGAGTAAGAAGGAGATAAAGAAGATTACCAAGGGTTGGGCTCAGGAGTGGTTTGAGGATGCTGCACGGAGTTGCCGCCCTGTAATCTACTGGATAGACAACCTCAAGATTGAGACAATGAATCAAGAGTTCCTTGACAAGGCGACTCCACTTGTTGAGTCTCAGATGCAGAAAGCTGGCTATCAGATGGCTGCAGCTCTTAATACAATCTTTGGAAAGTAGCGTAATATGAAAAAGGGAATACTCTTTATCCTTGCCTTTGCCATTCCTCAGCTTGCTATGGCATGGGGATATGTCGGTCATAAGGCTATTGCCGAGATTGCCGAGCGAAATCTTACACCAAAGGCAAAGGCAAATATTGAGCGTTACACCGCTGGCACTCCGCTTCATGAATACTCGCTCTGGATGGACGAGGTAGCCTCTACACCGCCCTATAACAAGGCTTTAGCGGGTTGGCACGCCTCTATTGCAGATGTAGACTGTACAAGTGAAAAGATTATCCGCGAGCGTTATCGTAAGAGCCGCGATGGTGTGACGGCAATGGAGGATTTCCGCGTTCAACTGAAGGATTATCAGTCACTTTCAGACTCAACGGTCCTTACAGCCATTAAGTGCATCGTCCACATCGTTGCCGACTTCCACTGCCCTACCCACATGCGTTTTGTGGACCTTCATAACGAGGGTAAATATGCTGTTGAGTTCCTTGGCGAGCGTTGGGATTATCACGCTGTTTGGGATACAGGCATTGTGGAGGCTTACCATAAGGGCTGGGACTATAGCAAGTATGCCGACCACCTAAATGTTTTGCAGGATAAGGATATTAAGCGCATCACCAAGGGCTGGGCACAGCAGTGGTTTGAGGATAGCTGCTCTGAGGTGCGCCCGATAATCTACTGGGTGATAAACGACGGCAAGAGAGTTGAGAAGCTTGACATGGAGTTTGTAAACCGCTGCGGTCCTCTTGCTGAGAGCCAGATGCAGAGGGCGGGTTATCGCCTTGCTGCCGCGCTAAACACTATTTTCGGAAAGTAACAACTAAAACATAACTAAAATGAAAAGACTTTTTATTGCATTCTTGGCAATTTTGCCAATTAGCGCCTTTGCGCAGTACAATCCAGAGACTCTGCGTACCGCTGTCGCACAGCCAGCACAACGAGTAGAGTTTGTTTTGCCCGTTGTTAATGGATATAACATCTACAAGGCAGACCTTCACACCCACTCTATATACTCTGATGGTGAGACTACACCTGCCTTCCGTGTTCGTGAGGCATACTATGATGGTCTGGATGCTATCGCTATTACTGAGCATATTGAGTATCGCCGCATTGAGGGCAAGATGCTCAAGTTCTTAAAGGGTTACACTGGCGGTAAGGCTCTTGAGGTTGAGAACTATAACCTTATCACTGATGCGGCTACTGAGCGCGGTATCCTTGCAGATCTTAACTATCCAGTCAAGGAGGCGGTTAAGGAGAGCAAGAAGTATGGCATTCTTGTTATCCCTGGCGCAGAGATTACCCGCGAGCCAGTAAAGATTGGTCACTACAACGCCCTCTTTACAAAGGATAACAACAAAATCTACGATCCAGACCCAATGGAGAGCATCCGCAAGGCTCGCAAGCAGGGCGCGCTTATCCAGCACAACCACCCAGGTTGGCGTCGTACCACTTGCGCAAAGACCGAGTTTGAGAAGAAGGTCTATGCTGAGGGTCTTATTGACGGTATTGAGGTGGCAAATGGAGGCTCACTCTACCTGCCAATTATTGACCGCGCACGCGAGGATAACCTCTTCGTTGCTGCAAATACCGACATCCACCCTACCACTGCCGAGTACTACCGCCTGAAGGGTCAGCACCGTAATATGACCCTTATCTTCGCTAAGGAGTGCACCCTTGAGGCTCTGCGTGAGGCACTGGAGGCAAAGCGCACACTCGCTTGCTCTGGTGGCTATATCTGCGGAGACGAGCAGCTGCTTAAGGATCTGTTCCTTGCAAGCGTTAAGTGCGAGGTTGTCAGCACCGACAAGAAGGGTACACGCACCGTACGCCTTACAAATATGTGCTCTTTTACTTACCAGTATAAGACATCTAAGAACGCTCTGCCTGTAAACCTTCTGCCTTTCCAGAGCCTGCAGCTTAGCGTTGCAAAGGGTAAGAACTTGAACCTTACTATTACCAGCATGCTCTGCGGCGATAATGTAAATCCAGTTGTGAGCATCGATGTGAAGTAATAAGAGCTTGTTTGAGTTATAACGACTAAATAGAGGCGTTCACCACGATGAACGTCTCTATTTTTTTGGCTATGTGCAAAAAAAAATGGCTAAACGTTTGAAATTTCACAATTTATTATTACTTTTGTTGTTGCAAAACATTAACTTTTATGCACAAGTTCAATACTATCCCATTAAGTATTGCCCTCTCGCCCATTTCGGGAGGGGGAATTTGTGTGTATATGCACTCCCAAAAAACATCTTTTACAAGTTCATGGCTGCCAAGTTTGGCGCGCCTTTTGAATTGCAATTACCTATTAAATTATTTATTTAATCCCATTAACTTATTAACAAAGCACTATGAAAAACATTTTTCGTTTTCTGATGGCTGTGGCACTTCTGTTCACAGCATCGTGCGCGAAGGAAGACATTTCGTCTTCTATCGCTGGCGGCGAAGTTGAGGTAACCTTCACCGCATCTCTTCCAGAGCTTGGTACTCGTGCCTTTGGCGAGGGTAAGCTTGCTAAGCAGCTGACAGTTAATGTCTATGAGCATGGCACTAACGAGGCTCTTACAGCTCTTGACCGCACTGTAACAAGTGAGACTGGCACATTTACATTCCAGCTCGTTCTTCTCAAGGGTATGAAGTACGACATCGTACTTTGGGCTCAGAATGCTACTTGCGGTCACTACACCCTTGACAACAAGGTGGTAACAATGAACTACACAGGTGTTAATGCAAATGACGAGAGCCGTGATGCATTCTACTTCTATGTTGAGGGCTTTGACCCAGCAGTAGATACTCCATCATTCGCTCTTACTCGTCCATTTGCTCAGCTCAATGCTGCTGTAAATCAGTCTGATATGACTGCTGTAAGCAACAGCAAGGTAGAGCTTACCACAAGTACTGTAAAGGTTAAGACCTACACTACTCTTAACATCGCTACTGGCGAGGTTGGTGGTGAGACTGAGGTTGAGTTTGTACCAACAGCTATGCCTAAGGAGACTTTCAACACCGATTACACTCTTCTTTCAATGAACTACATCCTTGTTCCTCAGGATGCTGTAAATGCAAAGATGGTATCAGATGTTGAGTTTACATTCAAGGCAAACAAGAACGGTAGCGAGTCTGCATTCTCAGGCACTAAGTACTTCAACGTACCACTTAAGCGCAACTACCGCACTAACATCCTTGGTTCTCTGCTCACTAAGCCAACTGACTTTACTGTTACTATTAACCCTGTATTTACTGAGCCTGCAGAGGAGATCTTGGTTAAGCCATGGGATGGCACAACTGAGGCTGTTACTCCAGATGCAAATGATGTTTACTCTATTTCTAACGCAAATCAGCTCGCTTGGCTTGCTGAGCAGGTAAATGCAGGTAATGACTTCGCTGGTAAGACTATCAATCTTACAAATGACATTGACCTTAACAACATACCTTGGACTCCAATTGGTCTTGGTGAGCTTGATCCACAGTTCAAGGGTACTTTGGATGGTGCTAAGGCTACTCGTAGCGGTGATTGCTATGTAATTCGCAACCTCTATGTTGCTCCTACTAAGGGTGAGTACACAGCTGCAGGTCTGTTCGGTAGACTTAATGGTTGTGTAAAGAACCTTGTTATTGATGGAGCTTACATTGAGCACGTGACATCTGGAAATTCTAATGGCGCAACTACTAACGGTATTGCTGTTGTCGCTGGTTCTACATACAACACATCTTTTGAGACATCTGTTGAGAATGTAACTGTTAAGAATGCTGTTGTAAAGGGTAACCGTTACGTTGCAGGTATCATCGGTTTTGCAGATAGCTCTGTTAAGGATTGTACCGTAGAGGATTCAGAGTTTATCCTCTCATGCGACAACCTTACAGGTTCTTATGACAATGCTGATAAGGGCGGTTCTATCGTTGGTTATAGTAACACTGAGCGTCCAGTAAATGTTACTGGTTGCGTTGCTAAGAATGTAACTATCACTGGTTACCGCGACCTTGGTGGTATTATTGGTTATGCAAGAGGTACTATCTCTGGCAATACTGTTGAGGGTGTAAAGCTTGTTGTTGATAACACTCACAACTACAAGAACTACACTGCTGCAGCTCAGTATGACCTTGGTTCATACTATGGTGAGAAGGCTGACGCAGCTGTTGTTGAGAACAACACTGGCGAGGCAGAGGTAGTTATTGAGGCTATCGGTTTAACTTGGGAGCAGCAGGCTGCTGTTAAGAATGCAACTGTAACTCTTCCTGCACAGGCGGAGCCTTACGTACTTCCTGCAACTATTGCTGATGGTGTAACCTTTGTAGGCGACGGCGTGAACACCGTTGTTAATGTCTCTAAGGCTTATGGTTCTTCTATTTCTAATGCTACTAATGTATCTTTCAAGAACCTTACTATTGAAAAGGACAACACGTTGTATGTAGGATTCTACAGCATAAATACCGAGACTTATATTGGTTGTACAATCAAAGGTGCGCTCTGGACATACGGCAACGCATATTTTGAGGATTGCGACTTTATCCAGGAGGGTGATGACTACAATGTTCGTATCTATGGCAAGGGAAATGTTGAGTTCAAAAAGTGTGACTTCAATTGTGCATACAAGTCTATCCTTATCTATAGCGAAAGCGCAAAAGAGTATAATGTAGCTATTGAGGATTGTACTTTCGTTTCTCAGAACGATGACAACAAAGCTGCTGTACAAATGCACACAGAGTACGGTATCTACGGTTCTTTGAATATCAAGAACTCTACCGCAACAGGTTTTGCAAACATCAACAATGGTCTTTGGAATGAGTTGAACAAATCAAATAGCATTCCAACCAATAACTTTGAGAAGTGGGTTGATGGTGAGCGTGTTTACAGCGAGTGGTCACTTGTAAATGGTGCTTATGAGGTGTACACAGCAAACGGTCTGAACACTGTACTTCAGAATCTTGCTACAGCTAACAAAGCTGGCAATTACACTATCAACTTTGCCGCTGACCTTAAGGGTACAGCTGTTGTCTCTGAGAGAAAGGATGTAAACATCGTTATTGACGGAAAAAATAAGAAGTACGATGGTCAGATTAAGATTGAGGGTATGTCTGGTCAGAGCACAGAGACTCTTCTTATCAAGAATGTAAACTTTGAGACCTCTACTGCAAGCCTTGACTTCATTTGGTCAGCAGATACTCAAAATGGTAGCATGTGGCGCTATGCTAACAACGTAACTATTGAGGATTGTTCTTTCACAGCTGTTGAGGGTAGCGCTGCTGTTCACACTGCAGTAGGTGCTCGTTTCCAGCAGGCATACGTTATTACTCTTAATCGTTGTACTGCAACTAACCTTCACTCACTGCTTCAGGCTGAGAGCTGCGGAACAACTGTTACTGTTGATGGCGCTACTATTGTAAATGGCAAGAACGGTGTATCTCTTAACAATACTTTGAATGCTATTGTTAAGAACTCCAATATTGAGTCAGTTGTTGCTGGCGGATATGGCATTCGTCACAAGGGTCAGCAGAATGGTTATGCACTCACTGTAACAGATTGTAATGTTGAGGCATTTGTTCCTGTACTTGTTCGTAACATGACTGCATCTGCTTACACTTGCACTCTTAGCGGAAACAATACACTTACTGAGACCAACGCTAACCACGACTGGCAGATTGTTATCTGCAAAGGTGATTACGACGGCACTGCAGAGCCTGTAGCTCCTACTGGCAACTGCACACTCGTAGGTGCTGACGGTTTCGTTGTATTCGGCAAGTAAACCAAAATACTAAGACAAACAAGAGGTCGCTCAATGGGCGACCTCTTATTTTGTGTAGGAGTAATTTAGCGGCGGAAGCGGTAGTAGGTACCCAGTGGTAGCTCCTTGCCGGCGTTATCCTCAAAGTAGAGCTCTCCGCACTGTTCAAACGGTGGCGTTCCAAAGCACTGTCGTACGGCTGTGCGGGCAAGGGTAGAGGAAAGGCCCATAGAGTAGAGGTTTAGCACCAAAAAGGCGTTCCTCTTCTCAAGCAGTTCGGCGCAGCACTCAAGCATCTGGGTAATATTCTGCTCAAGCACCCACTTCTCGCCATTTGCGCCACGACCATAAGCTGGCGGGTCAAGGATTATGCCGTTATACCTATTTCCACGTCTTACCTCGCGCTGCACGAACTTTAGGGCATCCTCAACAATCCACCTCACACCATCAAGTCCGCTTGCCTCCATATTCTCGCGCGACCAAGTGACAACTTGCTTTACCGAGTCCACATGGGTAACATCTGCGCCTGCAGCCCTTGCTGCGAGTGTCGCTCCGCCCGTATATGCAAAGAGGTTTAGCACCTTAGGGTTCTCAATCTCAGCACAGCAGTCGTAGATAAAGTTCCAGTTTGCCGCCTGTTCAGGAAATATGCCCACATGCTTAAAGGATGTGAGTCCCAATCGCATACTCAGGTGCATATCCTTATAGTCGTACCTCACGCTCCAACGCGAAGGCATTTTAGGTTTAAGTCTCCACTCGCCACGCTCCTCGCTCTTTGCATCGCGCAGAAAGGATGCATCCGCAGCGGCAGCCCACTGCTGCTCAGTGAGTGTTTTGCGCCAGATAGCCTGTGGCTCTGGTCGGCGAAGGGTAAAGGCACCAAAGCGTTCAAGCTTCTCGCCCTCGCCCGTATCTATAAGGCTATAGTCCGAAAAAATAGTCTTTATATTCATAGTGTATCTATAAGCGACATTTGACACTTTTTGCAGTCAAATACAAGTTTATATCTCTTTCGTCCGCGCTCAAGGAACAGCTCGCCAGTGATTGTCGGCTTACAGAGCAGACATTGCCCAATCTCGCGGCGTATGCAGTAGTCGGTAACCATAACTCTATGACCCACCGTTGTCTGCTCTACATCCAAGCCATCAGCAATGCTCTCAACACCATGGTCACCATAGAACTCTCGCGCAACAGCATTTGTGACATTATCCTGCTCAGAGAGCTCTCTGCGAGGGTATTGAGCCGACATATTCTCCTCAAAGCCCTTACCACGGCTATGCGTTGCCACTCTCTGCTGCTCCAAAGCGGCGAGAAGTTCCCTGCGAAGAGCAGCCACAACAGATGCCGGCACAAATCTTACCGCCAGAACATCTACGCGCGTAACGTCAAAGATTGTCTGACCGCTCTTTGACATCTGCTCAACAACAACCGACTCCATCTTCTCGGCATTTTTCGCCTCATCAGTGACATAATCCACTGTAACGCTTGCACTTACGCCTGTACAGTCCGTTGCTGTAGCGGTAATAGCCTTTTCGGTAAAAACAACCTCAACGCTCGTCTCAATAGCCCTACGGATGCGGCTACGCTCAACAGCAGCAGAGAAGAGTCTATCATAATTTCTATACAGCTCTGTGCCGACCTTAATATCCTCAATGCGATTTGGGGTAATCCACTGCCCCTCAACGGCATTTATATTCGTACCCACAGCCTCGCCCCCAGTGATAAAGCAGATACCATCGCCCGTAGCAATCTGCTGATTACCATCAAGCATAAAACGTCCACCAGCGACCTTTGTCACGCGACCTAACCGTTCACCGAGCGCTTTCGGAGTGTCAAAAGAGGCTACGCCCGCGCGCTTACCGTCAAAGAGGTATGTTCCACCGCCACGAGTGAAGCTCTTAGCAGTATTTGGCTCAAACTCAATATGCGAAACGCCCGCAGAGGCACGGCGGCAGTCACTTCTGAGGGCAATCTGCTCGTCTAACATGCGGCGATAGTGGCTCACAACGTTTCTTAGGTATACCCTATCCTTCAGTCGTCCCTCAATCTTAAAAGAGTTTACGCCCGCAGCGAGCATCTGACCGATACGCTGCGAAAGGTCGAGGTCAGTAACCGATAGCAGGTGTTTACCCTTTATAAATATAGTTCCCGCTCCATCCGTAAGGTCGTAAGGGAGTCGGCACGGCTGGCTACACTGACCACGGTTGCCACTTCTCTCGCTCATAGAGCGCGACAGATAACACCTACCGCTATGGCAGACACATATAGCGCCGTGAATAAACGCCTCAATCTCAATATTTGTCTTGCTGCAAATCTTCTCAATCTCTGCTCTAGAGAGATTTCGCTCTAAAATTGCGTGCTCAAAGCCCACATCCTCAAAAAAGCGCACCTGCTCCACCGTAGAGCAAGCGGTCTGCGTAGAGGCGTGCAGGGGGACATCAAGCCCCATACGGCAGTATGCCATATCCTGCACAATAAGCGCATCCACGCCCGCAGCAACAAGAGCCTCGGCTTGTGCCTTGGCAGCCTGCAGCTCATCGTCAAAAATCAATGTGTTGAGCGTAGCGTAGACCTTTACCCCAAAGCGGTGGGCATACTCTACAGCTTTAGCAATATCCTCAACAGAGTTTGTAGCGGCGTGGCGAGCTCCAAACTGCGCCGCACCGATATAGACAGCATCAGCTCCGCAATCAACAGCATCCACTGCCGACTGCAGCTCTTTTGCCGGAGCAAGCAACTCGATATTTCGTACTCTGAAGCTCATTTGCCACAAAGTTACTAATTTATTGGCTTGATTTGGCACAATGACACAATTTTTTGTTAATTTTGCGGAATATTACGAGAATTATCAAAAAATACACGATATGCTAACATTACAACAGTTGCGTGGCGACAAAGAGGCTGCTATTGCCAAGCTCGCCAAAAAGGGTGTAGATGCAGCACCTATCATTGCAAAGATTGAGGAACTTGATGACCGTCGTAAGGCACTGCAGGCAGAGCTTGATGCTTGCCTTGCTGAGCAAAATAAGGCTGCCAAGGAGATTGGCGCGCTTATGGGTCAGGGTCGCAAAGAGGAGGCTGAGCAGCGCAAGGCTCAGGTAGCAGCTCTGAAGGCTCGCTCAGTAGAGCTAAGTGCACAGCATGAGGCTGTAAGTGCAGAACTTAACGCGCAGATTGTCCTGCTGCCAAACTTCCCAGCAGATATCGTGCCTGAGGGTCGCACAGCGGAGGATAACCTTGTTGTAAAGATTGATGAGAACTACTCAACCCTGCCAGAGAATCCACTGCCACACTGGGAGCTTGCTCGTAAGTATGACATTATCGACTTTGACCTGGGCGTGAAGCTCACTGGCGCAGGTTTCCCTGTATACAAGGGCAAGGGTGCAAGACTTCAGCGCGCGCTGATTAACTACTTCCTTGACTACAACACTGCTGCTGGTTACCGCGAGATTGAGCCACCAGTGATGGTTAATGAGGCTTCAGGTTTCGGTACTGGTCAGCTGCCAGATAAGGAGGGTCAGATGTACCACGCTACTGCAGACAACTTCTACCTCGTTCCAACAGCGGAGGTTCCTGTGACAAACATCTACCGCGATGTTATCCTTGACTACAAGGAGTTCCCTGTAAAGCTTACAGCTTACACACCTTGCTTCCGTCGTGAGGCTGGCTCATACGGCAAGGATGTTCGCGGACTAAACCGTCTGCACCAGTTTGACAAGGTTGAGATCGTGCAGCTCGCTCTGCCAGAGAACTCATACGAGGCTTTAGATGGCATGGTTGCTCACGTAGAGGGTCTTGTAAAGTCACTGGGTATGCCATATCGTATTCTGCGCCTCTGCGGTGGCGATATGTCTTTCACATCGGCTCTAACATACGACTTTGAGGTATACTCTGAGGCTCAGCAGCGCTGGCTTGAGGTATCTTCAGTATCTAACTTTGAGTCTTTCCAGGCAAACCGCCTCAAGCTCCGATATAAGGATGATAAGAAGAAGACCCAGCTTGCTCACACCCTCAACGGCTCTTCTCTTGCCCTGCCACGCATCGTTGCAGCACTGCTTGAGAACAACCAAACCCCTGAGGGCATCCGCATCCCTGAGGTGCTTGTTCCTTACACAGGCTTTGAGATGATTGACTAATTTTTACTAATAATAGCTCTAAAAAATCCGTTGCAGCTCGTTCTGTAACGGATTTTTTCTTTTTTTACCCAAACAAGACCCTACGGAGTGTTGTCATTTGCGAAAATTTTACTAATTTTGTGGCGTTGAGGGCGTTATACCCTCGCGGACATATTAGATGAAAGTGTTTTCGCTTTTATCCTTGAAAAGAAATCTGGAAAATTTCACAACTGAAAGGATAACGACAGCACTCATTTCTTGTATAGCTATGTGGCTATGCACTCTCTGTGCATATACCCCATACTATCCAGGTGTGGGGTCTTGTAATCGTTTATTCGTCTTGGGTTTTGTCAGAGCCTCTCGTTAGATAAACGGAAATCAGCTCCACACTTTCTTATTTTTAATAATCCACCATAGAGGAGCGTATGGTTTTGAGCGAAAATTTATTATTAACTCAAAACATAAAAGCGTATGAAAACATCTGAACAGAGGTCTTACCTCATCCCTGAAATTGAGGTAAATGAAATGATGGTCGAACAGGGCTTTGCTGTAAGCAACCCAAGTTCCGAAACAATGCCCGAAATTGGCGAAGAAAAAGATGAAATTGGTTGGTAACCCCCTAAGACGAAAGACTATGAAGAAATTTACAATCTTGGCGGCAGTCGTTGCGCTTATCGGCTGTACGCAAAATGATGAGGGTTTGGATAATATCACCAGCACCCTCGAAAAGAGCCAAACAGAGTTCTATGCATCTATGCCCGAGTGCGACTCCCGCACCTATGTAGAGGATAACAAATACTTGCGCTGGAACGCCGGTGATGAAATTACCGTATTTGCCGGCAATAGTTACAACGGCCATTGGCAGTTTGCGGGCGAGGATGGTGCTAATAGTGGTAAGTTCAATGAGGTTGAAGAGAGCGGTTTTGTTACGGGTACACCTCTCGACCTCACCGCAAACTACGCCATCTACCCCTACGATGAGAATATCACTATTACCGAGGCAGGTGTTGTTTCGCTCACCCTGCCCGCTGTGCAGGAGTATAACCACGCCTACGCAAACTCGTTTGGCGCAGGTGCAAATACGATGATGGCGGTGACTCGAAACACCTCGGACAACTTTTTGTCATTCAAAAACTTGTGCGGTTATCTGAAACTTAAATTCTATGGCGAGAATGTAACCGTGAAGAGCGTGACTGTCAAGGGTAATAATGGCGAGAAGATTGCGGGCAAAGCAACCGTTTCGATGGCATACGGCAGCGAGCCTACAATTACTATGGGAGGTGATGCCACCGACACCATTACCATTGACTGTGGTGAGGGTGTAGCGTTGAGCAACGATGCAGCAAACCCCACAACTTTTTGGGTTGCTATTCCCGAAATCACCTTCGAGGGCGGTATCACCATCGAGGTTACCGACATCAACGACCAAACTTTTGAGAAAAAGACCACCAACACCGTACCTATTGAAAATAACCTTATTCAGCCCATGGCAGCCTTGGGAGTGGAGTTTACCCCTACTGAAATTCCTGAAACTTGGAAGATTTATTATTCTGCGACAGCAAAAATTCAGAAATACACTTCGAAAGAATACTTTGGAGCAAATATGATTTCCAACGAGTGGGATGAGGCCACGGGCGAAGGTGTGATGACCTTTGATGGAAAGGTAATAAAGATTGGAAGTAATGCGTTTTCAAATTGCAAAAATCTTACAAATATTGAAATTCCTAAAAGTGTAACAACGATAGAATACTCTGCATTTTCTGGTTGTGGTCTTACAAGTGTTAACATCCCTGAAAATGTAAAGAGTATCGGTAATAATGCCTTCGGGAGAAACTCAAATCTTTTAGAAGTATATATTCCAGAAAGTGTGGAAGAGGTTGGCAACACCATTTTTTATAATTGTAAAAATATTAGAAAATATGAAGGTAAGTTTGCATCCGAAGATGGTATTTATTTTATTGTAGACGGGGTGTTGCAATCAGTTGTCCGTAATGAAATTACAGACTATATTATTCCATATGGAGTGGTCAAGATTGAAAAAAACCTCTTTAGCGGTCATAAAGAATTAACAAGTGTTGTTATTCCAGATGGTGTTACATCAATAGAAACCTATGCTTTTAGTGGTTGTACATCCTTAACAAGTATAAAGATTCCAGATAGCGTCACACATATCGGAGAGGAAGCTTTTTCAGGTTGTTCAAATCTCCGGGATATTACAATCGGAAAAAGTGTCACACACATAGGTACATATGCATTTGAAACAGGAACGCAGCCCATTATAAGAATAAAGGATATAGCAGCGTGGTGTAATATCAATTTTGGTGCACATTGGTATCCGTCATGGAAGTATCAATTATATATAAATGGTCATACTCTTGGGGATTTGGTTATACCTGAAGAAATTACATCAATAGGTAAATATTCTTTCAAGTATAGTTTAGGATTAACCAGTGTGTGTATTCACGACAATGTCACATCAATAGGAGCGGGGGCGTTTGAGTCTTCATCAATAAAATCTGCTATAATTGGAAGTGGTGTTATCCAAATAGGGCCTTATGCTTTTAGCAATTGTACATTAGAGGAGATTTATTGCAAACCAACACTTCCTCCCAATCTTGAGGGTAATGTCTTTGCTAATTTCCCTGGGTCTTTTTATGTTCCTATGGCTTCGGTAGATATTTATAAATCTACAGAATGTTGGAGAGAATACAATTATGATCAACAAATATTTGGATATGATTTTATCGAATAAACTTATTTATGAATCTATAAAACTTAAAATTTATGAACAAACTTAAATCATTTATCAGTTTCCCTGTAGATCATCTCTACGAATCTGTGCAGCATAACCACTATATCATTGTCAATATTGAAGGAGTGTGTGTAATGAGAGCAACTTTGTCAGATATTCCACATAATGAGTATAAGTGGAGATTAACTGAATTAAGTTATTGTGAAGATTTAGAGAATAAACAGGATGTGTTTAGGAAACTTATTGATAGTATATTGAAAGATATATCGGACACAAACAACTACTTTTATATAGAGGTAGATAACAATATGCCATCTGTGATAAAAGATTGCCCTTGGATAAGCTGTCTTGAAGATAATATCTATGTGTGTAAAGCTACAAGCCACTAAATTAAAATATCATATAGGATGACTCATAAGATGTAATTTTTAGATTGCAAGCAGTAGTGGCGTATGTAGTGAACCTTGAGTTCGCTCATACGCCACTTTTTATTCACAAAACATCTTGATTTTAGTCAGCTTTTTTACACCCCATAGATAAGGATTCCCGCGAGGGCGGAGAGGGCGATAAGGAGGATTGGATTGACCTTTCTGTAGCTCGCGTAGAGGGTTAATCCAAACAAGAGCCAGCTCCAGTGGTCTATAAAGCTACTATCGCTCTGCTCCTTAGGGAAGATAAGCAATAGGGCGGCGGCGGCAATCATACCCACAACGACGGGGCGCATACCAGTAATAGTACCGTGAACATAGCGGTTATCCTTGAGCTTCAAGAAGAACTTTGTCAGGGCGAGCATAACCGTAAGAGCTGGCAAGCAGACAGCCACAGTAGCCACGACAGAGCCCCAGAAGCCTGCGACAGTATATCCGATATATGTTGCCGAGTTAATAGCGATAGGGCCAGGGGTCATTTGCGAAATAGCGACGATATCTGCAAACTGCGACACGGTAATCCATCCGCGCTGCTCAACAATCTCATTTTGGATAAGCGAGAGCATTGCATAGCCACCACCAAAGCCGAAAAAACCAATCTTAAGGTAGGATATAAACAGCTGTAGGTAAATCATCTGCCGCCCTCCTTTCTTGTCAGGTAGACACTCCACATCAGACCCGTCACTGCGCCCACAACAAGCACATAGATAGGCGAAAAGCCGAACCACCATATAGCCACTGCCGTAGCCGCTGCAACAGCCAATAGCCAGATATTCAACCCCTTAGACAGACTAACGATAGGTGCGACGATAAGTGCCACAACGGCTGGACGCATAGCCTTAAAGGCCGAGTCCACAATCTTATTATCACGAATATCAGCAAAGAAAATCGCCACCAAAAGTATTATCGTAAAGGCTGGTAGCACAATGCCCGCAAGTGAAGCGAGCGCGCCCCCAAGACCTGCAATGCGGTAGCCGACAAAGACCGCCGTATTAAGGGCGATAGGTCCTGGGGCAGACTGGGCAATAGTTAGCAAATCCAAAAAGTCCTCGCGCTTTACCCAGCCGCGCTTATCAATAACCTCTCGCTCAATAAGTGGCACCATAGCATATCCGCCACCAAAGGTGAAGGCTCCAATTTTAAGGAACGATATGAACAGTTGCCACAACATCGCTACAAACTATTTACAACCGCTACCATAGTTACAGCCACAACGGCTGCCGTCTCTGTTCTTAAGCGCTGAGTACCAAGAGTAATCTCCTCAAAGCCATTCTCAACGGCAAGCGCCACCTCCTCTGGCGAAAAATCCCCCTCTGGACCGATAAGCACCAGCGCATTCTCCCCCTTTTTAAGTGTAGAGGCAAGATAGCTCTTACCCTTAACAGCCTCACCGCAGTGGGCAATAAACTTTCGACCAGCGAACTCTCTGGTAACCAGTTCCTTAAACGGAGTCATATCCTCAAAAGCGGGATGATAAGCCTTGAGCGACTGCTTGACAGCGGCGGTGATAACCTTCTCCTCACGCTCTGGCTTTACAACACGACGCTCCGAGTGGGCACTCTCAAGGGCAACGAAGGTATCCACGCCAATCTCTGTAGCCTTCTCCAAAAACCACTCGTAGCGGTCTATATTTTTTGTTGGGGCTACTGCCATAGTAAGGCTATAGTTTCGCCTCTCAAACTCGCTCTGGCTCTGAACAACACGCACGGTGCAGTGCTTTGCGCTATCGCTAATAACCTCACACAGGTGCATATTTCCCCTGCCGTCAGTAATATGCAGAGTATCTCCAACGCGCAGTCGGAGCACCTTTATGGCGTGGCGAGACTCCTCATCCGTTAGCGTATATTCGGGCAGAGTTATTTGTGGTGCATAAAATAGTTGCATAGCCTAAAAAAAATTATTACTTTTGTCAGCAAAGATAGTAATTTTTTATAGATATGAAGCGTTTAGCAGTTATATTATTGGCAATAACGATGATTAGTTGCAACAAAGAGGCAGAACAGCTGCCAAATCCATTTTTTGAGGCGTGGAATACACCTTATGGTGTTCCGCCATTTGAGAGCATCAAGGACTACCACTATCAGCCAGCCTTTGAGCGTGCAATGTCGCTGCATGATGAGGAGATTCAGGCGATTGTGGAGAATAAGGAGGAGCCAAACTTTGAGAATACCATTGCAGCCATGGATCGCAGTGGCAGGATGCTCTCAGATGTAAGTAATGTCTTTGGCATGCTCTGCGCCGCCGAGACAAACGAACAGTTGCAGGCTTTAGAGGGCGAGCTGATGCCTAAACTTGCTGCACACAGCGATGCAATACTTATGAACGAGGCACTCTTTGCTCGCGTGAAGGCTGTCTACGACACTCGCAACAGTTGCGACCTTGAGGCAGACCAAATTCGCCTGACAGAGAAGATTTACGACGACTTTGTGCGTAGCGGTGCGCTGTTAGATAGCCAGAAGAAGGGTCGTCTGATGGAGATAAACGAGGAACTTTCAGCTCTATCTGTACGCTTTGGCAGCAATGTACTTGCCGAGAACAACAACTTTGTGATGTACCAGACCGAGAAGGATGTCGCCCAGCTTCCTTCATCTGTCAAGGATGCGGCAAAATTGAAGGCTAAGGAGCTTGGCGAGGATGGTAAGTATGCCTTTACTCTTCACAAGCCGAGCCTAATTCCATTCCTCACCTTCTCACCTAACCGCGAAGCGCGTGAGAAGATTTATCGCGCCTATATCAACCGTTGCAACAACAACGATGAGTATGACAACAAGCAGATAATCGCCGACATGATTCGCCTGCGCACCGAAAAGGCTCACCTACTAGGTTACAAATCTTATGCTGAGTATGTTATCTCGGACCAGATGGCTGCAACACCAAAGGCTGTTTACAATCTTCTTGATGAGGTGTGGGAGCCAGCCCTTGAGCGAGCAAAGGAGGAGCTTGCCGAGATGGAGCGTATGTTCAAGAACGACTACACCGAGGAGGGATACAAGTTTGAGTCTTGGGACTGGTGGTACTATGCCGAGCGTGTTCGCCAGCAAAAATACTCTCTAAATGAGGAGGTTATCCGCTCATACTTCTCACTTGACAACACTCGCCAGGGTATCTTTAACCTTGCAAATCGCCTGTTTGGTATCACATTCCGTCCAGTCTCTGTGCCAGTATATCACAACGAGGTATCGGCTTTCGAGGTGCTTGATAAGGATGAGAGCCACCTTGGTATTCTCTACTTTGACTTCCACCCACGTGCAGGTAAGGGTCAGGGTGCTTGGTGCGGATACTACCGCGAGCAGAGATATGAGGCTGACGGTTCTCGCACAGCGCCAGTGGTAAGCATTGTCTGCAACTTCACCCGTCCAACTGAGAGCACACCTTCACTGCTTACACTTGATGAGGTGACTACCCTATTCCACGAGTTCGGTCACGCGCTGCACTTCCTCTTTACCGATGTGCGTTATAACGGACTTATTGGCGTAGAGGGTGACTTTGTTGAGCTTCCATCGCAGATTATGGAGAACTGGGCACTTACCCCAGAGATGCTCCGCACCTACGCTACTCACTACCGCAATGGCGAGATTATCCGCGACCAATTTATTAAGCGCATACAAAATAGTGCGCTCTTTAACCAGGGCTTTAACACCACAGAGCTTGTAGCTGCTGCGCTGAGTGACCTTGATATTCACTCTACAACTGAGTTTAAGGAGCTTGATGTTGATGGATATGAGTACAATGCCCTCTATGAGAAGCGAGGCATGATCTCCCAAATAGAGCCACGCTACCACTATACCTACTTTGCGCATATCTTCTCTGGTGGTTACTCTGCAGGCTACTACTTCTACATCTGGGCTGAGGTGCTTGATAAGGATGCCTTTGCAGCCTTCCGCGAGACTGGCGACCTATTTGACCGCCGCACTGCCGAGGCTCTGCGCCGCGAAATCCTCTCAAAGGGAGGCTCAAAGGATGGAATGAGCCTCTACCGCGCCTTCCGAGGCAAAGAGCCTGACAAGAGAGCTATGCTCAAGGCGCGTGGATTGTGGAAAGAGCCTGTAGTTGATAGCCTTGAGGTTGATGTCAAGGAGGCAACCATCTCCGAGATGTTAAAGATGAAGAGACAGGCTAAGAATGAATAGAACTAAAATATATGAAGAATATCTAAATAACGTAGAATCATGAAAAAAACACTATTTACACTTATGTCAGCATCATTGCTTTTGACAGGCTGCGGTGGCGAGACAATGCCTACCGTTGTAATGCCAGAGATTGACACTACAAATCCTCTGCTTGCAGAGTGGAACACTCCACATCAGACACCTCCATTTGACCAGATTAAGCTTGAGCACTATATGCCAGCTTTTGAGACCGCAATCGCAGTCTCTCGCGCCGAGGTGGATGCAATTGTAAACAACCCCGCAAAGCCTACCTTTGCAAATACTATCCTCGCCCTTGAGCAGCAGGGTGCGCTCCTTGACCGTATTGGTGGCGTATTTTTCAACCTCAACGAGGCTGATACATCAGACGAACTGCAGGCTATAGCTATTGAGATTCAGCCAAAACTCACTGCACTGAGCAACGACGTATCACTCAACCCTGAGCTCTTTAAGCGCGTGAAGTATGTTTATGAGAATCCAGGTCTTTTCCTCTCTAAGGAGGATAAGGCGCTGCTTGAGGATACCTACAAGGGCTTTGTTCGTGGTGGTGCTAACCTCTCGGAGCAGGATAAGGAGCTCTATCGCCAGTATACTGGTGAGCTGAGTGGTCTTACACTTAAGTTTGGTCAGAACTCACTCGCTGCAACAAACGCATTCTCATACAACATTACCGACAAAAAGCTCGTTGAGGAGCTTCCAGATTTCGTAAAGGAGGGTCTTGCTATGGAGGCGAAGGCTCGCGGTGAGAAGGGTTGGACAGTGACTCTCAAGGCTCCAAGCTACGGTCCATTTATGACCTACTCTTCACAGCGCGCCATCAAGGAGAAGCTCTGGAAGGCTTATAACTCTCGCGCACTGGGTGGCGAGTTTGACAACTCTGATAATATCCGCAAGATTACCTCTTTGCGCCTTAAGATTGCCAACCTGCTGGGCTATGAGTGCTATGCAGACTATGTTCTTGACAACCGCATGGCGCAGAATACCCCAACAGTTCTCTCATTCCTTGAGGAGCTTCGCAGTGCAACTATTGAGTATGCAGCAAAGGATGTTGAGGATATTGCACAGTATGCCGCTTCATTGGGTCTTGAGGGTCAGCTGATGCCTTGGGACTTTGGCTACTACAGCGAGAAGTACAAGAACGAGAAGTACGCCGTAAGCGACGAGCTTGTAAAGCCTTACCTTAAGCTGGACAACGTTATTGACGCGGTGTTTATGCTTGCAAATCGTCTTTACGGTCTGACATTTACCCCTGCAGAGAATATCACCGTTTACCACCCAGATGTAACTGCTTACGAGGTTAAGGATAACAATGGCGAGCACCTTGCAGTACTCTACCTTGACTTCTTCCCACGCGCAAGCAAGCGCTCTGGTGCTTGGATGACCGAGTTCCGCGGCACAAGTGTTGAGAACGGCACTGAGACCCGCCCACTGGTATCTCTTGTAATGAACTTCACAAAGCCTACAGAGACCACCCCTTCACTGCTCACATTTGACGAGCTGACAACATTCCTCCACGAGTTTGGTCACTCACTGCACGGTATGCTTGCAAAGGGTAAGTATGAGAGCCTCAACGGCACAAGCGTCTACCGCGACTTTGTTGAGCTTCCATCACAGATTATGGAGAACTGGGCATATGAGAAGGAGTACCTTGACCTGTGGGCTAAGCACTACCAGAGTGGCGAGACTATGCCAGTTGAGCTGATTGAGAAGATTGTCGCTGCAAAGAACTATCTTGCCGCTTATATGAATATCCGCCAGCTCTCATTCGGTCTTACCGATATGGCATGGCATACTCTCAAGGAGCCATATACTGGTGATGTAGAGGCATTTGAGAAGGCATCTATGGAGTCTACAAAGGTCGTTCCGGCTATTGAGGGTACGGCTATGGCAACCGCTTTTGGTCATATCTTTTCTGGCGGCTACGCCGCTGGCTACTATGGCTATAAGTGGGCTGAGGTGCTTGCTGCAGATGGCTTCTCACTCTTCCAGCAGAACGGCATCTTTGATGCAAAAACAGCTGCAGCATTCCGTAAACTCCTCTCTTCTGGTGGTCAGGTTCACCCTATGGAGCTTTATGTAGACTTCCGCGGTCATAAGCCACAAACCCAGGCTCTTATTGATCAAATGAAGCTCAAGAAGTAGCAGAATACACCTATATTATAAATAGCACCCGCTTTGGGTGCTATTTTTTTTATCTTTTTGTTGCTAATTAAAATTCTTTTTTCTATCTTTGCTCTGCAAATACTATATATAGACACATGAATTACAACTGCATACATACTCTATGTGGCTTCCTCGCACTCGGGGGGGGATTTTAAGTGTCTATAAATCAATAAGTTACAACATTTTTGAAAAATATTTAGGCTGTGATTATTATCACCGCCCAAATTGTTTTGCATATACATTTCCACATTATTAACTTAATTTTTTAACAAACATTATGAAAAGATTTTTTCGTTTTGTGATGGCTGCGGCTGTAATTTTCAGCGCAGTATCTTGCGCCAAGGAGGACATCTCCTCTACAATTGGCGGCGGCGAGGTTGAAGTAACCTTCACCGCAGATCTTGGTCAGCTCGGCACCCGTGCTTACGGCGAGGCTGACAATGTTGATGTTGTTTACCTCGGTGTGTACGAGGCAA
>SUZO01000023.1 GCA_015059805.1 Rikenellaceae bacterium | reverse complement strand
ATGTAGCACTGCCAGCTGTTAGCTTTGCTGATAAGGACCTTACAGTTACATTTACATTTGCCGATGGCGAGAAGAGCTTTGCCCTTCCTGCATTTGACCTTCTTCAGGGCTCTATCAAGACTATCGCTTACCAGATTAACGACGCGGACGACTTCACTGGTACAACCCCAGATAGTGGTGAGGATTTTGAGGGCGAGACTCCAGGAGAGGAGACATATCCTGCAAATAATGAGATTTGGTATACAACATCAGATAGCAAGACTCTCTCTTTCCCATACTCTTATGTTTTTGACGCTAATATTACATCTAATGTTTACGAGGATGGCAAAGGTATTATTACTTTTGATAGTGATGTAACAATGCTTGTTGAAGCTTTTGAGCTCTTTGAGAATCTATTAACAGTATCTCTACCAAATAGCGTTACAACATTAAATAGCTGCGCCTTTTCTAATTGTTCTAATCTTAACAAGATTACTTTAGGTAACGGAATTACTACTGTTGATGGTAGTGCTATTGTAGAATGTCCTAATATCTCAAAGATTGGTGGCGGAGGAGAGCTTAACGATGGTCATTGTATAATTAGCAATGGTACATTACACTACATCTTTGGTCTTGAGGGTCTTACATCATACTCTATTCCAGCTGGTGTTAATACTATTAGTTTGAATGCTACACCTGAATCAACAACCCTCACAAAACTTACAATTCCTAATAGCGCAACCTCTATTAACGGTCTTATCCTGCGTGGTTTTGGCGCATTAAAGAGCTTTGCAGGAAAATTTGCCTCAGAGGATGGCTCTTGTTTGGTAATTGATGGCAATCTGAGCTATTTTGCTACTGTTGCTCTTGAGGGTTTGACATCATACAGCGTACCTAACAATGTTAACAAGATCTCTGCAAATTTCGTTTCAACAACACTGAGAACAGTTGCACTCCCAGAGAGTGTTACAGAGATTTCTGCTACAGTTTTTCAACAATGTCCAAATTTGGAATCAATTTCAGGTAGTCTTGCAACAACTGATGGCAAATGTCTTGTAATTGATAATACCATAATTAAGTTAGTTGATAAGAAAATCTCTTCGTATAATATTCCTGAAGGCATTTCAGCAATCGGTGAAACCGCTTTTGATTCAAGCAATATCTCAACTATTACCGTACCTGCAAGTGTTAGCATAATTGGTGATAACGCATTTCATAGTAGTAGCATTAGTGAGATTTACTTCAAATCAACAACTCCTGCATCAATTTCCAGTCTCTTCAATCCTTTCCTTGTTACCAATGTCAAACTGTACGTACCTACTGAAGCGGTAGATGCATACAAGACAGCTGAGGATTGGAGTCTCTACGTAGATTACATTGAACCTTACAACTTTGCGATATAAGTAAGGAAATTATACAATAAGAGCGACTAATTTGTTTTTAGTCGCTCTTATTGTATATAAAAAAATTATTTAATTTCCTGCAACGACGATGATGCTCAGGCCGATGATAAAGAGGGCGAACATCAGTGCAAGAAGGTAGCCGGTTTTGCGATCAGCACCCTTGAACTCGTGCCAGATAAATACGCCCCAGAAGGCTGCAATCATTGGTGCGCCCTGACCAAGAGCATAAGAGACTGCCGCGCCAGCCTTACCTGCTGCAATGTAGCTAAATGCTGTACCGAGGCACCAGATAGCACCGCCTAAAACACCTACAAGATGGGTAGAGAGGCTACCCTTGAAGTACTCCGAGTAGCTTACAGGAGTGCCGACAAATGGGCGTTTCATAACGTAGGTATTAAATACCAAATTAGAGACAAGCACGCCAAGTGAGAAGATAAAGATTGCTGAATATGGTGTCAGCATACCCGCTGCAGGGTGTTCAAAGTTATTGATATCCATACCCTTAACAACAAAGCGGTAGAATGTAGACATCAGCAGACCCGCAACAATAGCAAGGATAATACCCTTACGGCTATTTGCACTCTTCTCGCCCTGCTTTGACACGCGACCAGCCGCTACGCCATTACAAACAATAGCCACAACGACAAACAGCACACCAAGAGCCAGCAGCCATGGATTACCCTTTGCCTGCTCAAGGTAGTTGTTAATAACACCCAGCACAAGTGCAAGACCACAACCGAGTGGAAATGCGACAGACATACCCGCAAGTGATGTAGAGGCAGAGAGCAGGATATTAGAGGCGTTAAAGATTACACCGCCAAGAATTACCCAGCCAATGCTTGCAAGGTTTGCCTGTGAAAGGTCAGCCACAAAGCTACGACCCTCATCGCCAATACTACCCATAGTAAAGCCGAGTAGAAGCGTAAAGAGTACCATACCGATGACATAGTCCCAGTAGAAGAGTTCATAACGCCAAGTTTTGCCCGCCAGCTTCTGAGTATTTCCCCATGAGCCCCAGCAGAGCATTGTAATAAAGCAGAATACTACTGCCAAAGTGTAACTACCAATGATAAACATAATATAAAGAATTTTAGGTTAGAAATTATCAACTTCCTCACGTGTTGGCACAGATGGTTGCGCACCTACGCGGGTAACGGATATTGCGGACGCCTTTGTAGCAAACTTCAGAGCATCCTGCAGACTCTGCCCCTCGGCAAGCGCTGCGCACAGTGCACCGTTATATACATCGCCCGCAGCAGTGGTATCTACAGCCGCCACCTTATGCGCAGGGATAAGCTCTCCCTTACCATTATGGTAAAGGAACGCGCCCGCTCCACCCATAGTTATCACGACACGCTCAACACCACGAGACACAAGTACCTGCGCTGCAAGCTCTGCCGATGCAATATCAGTCACATCAACACCAGTAAGAGTCTGCGCCTCAGTCTGATTTGGTGTTATAAGATATAGCTTTGACAGTGTATGCTCACTTACTGTTGCCGCTGGTGCAGGATTTAGCACCACGCGAGCACCTTTTGCTGCCGCAACTGCCACACAGGCATCAACAGTCTCCATAGGAATCTCAAGCTGCAGCAGAACAATATCACCACTCTCCACCTGCTCAAGAGCAGGCATAACATCTTCAATAGTAAGACAATTATTTGCACCTAAAGCCACCGAGATAGAGTTCTGGGCGGCACTATCTACCATGATAAGTGCAACACCTGATGGAGTATCCTTGCGAACAATATATGTGGTATCAATGCCAAAACGTTGATATGCAGCGACTGCCGCATCTCCAAACATATCATTTCCCACTGCCGCAGCAAATATCACCCTGTGCCCCATACGCGCCACAGCAACCGCTTGATTTGCACCCTTGCCGCCTCCAGCCATCATAAATCCACCACCGATAACACTCTCACCTGGACGAGGTAGGCGCTCCGAGCGGACAACCATATCGGTATTTGAACTACCAATAACAACGATTTTGTTCATAATTAAGAGTTTATTTGTCAAATATAGTAAAATTTTCGCTACTTTTGCACCAGTAAAACAAAAATTATACAAATATGTCTACTGAAAGCAAAGTTAGAGCCGTAACCACAACGCGACTCAAGCAGATGAAGGAGAGTGGCGAGAAGATCTCTATGCTCACCTCCTACGACTACACTATGGCATCTATTGCTGATGGTGCGGGCATTGATATTATACTTGTTGGCGACTCAGCTGCCAATGTTATGGCGGGTCACAAGACTACCCTACCAATCACCCTTGACCAGATGATTTACCACTCAACATCGGTCGTACGTGGCGTTGAGCGTGCATTTGTTGTGTGCGACATGCCTTTTGGAACATATCAGGGCGACCCTCAGACTGCACTGCATTCGGCTGTTCGCATTATGAAGGAGAGCGGTGCTGACGGTGTTAAACTTGAGGGCGGTGAGGAGATTCTTGACTCTGTAAAGCTAATACTCACTGCAGGTATTCCTGTTATGGCGCACCTCGGACTCACTCCACAGTCTATACACAAGTTTGGCGGCTATGGTCTTCGCGCTAAGGAGGAGGCTGAGGCTGAGAAGTTAATTCATGACGCAAAACTACTTGAGGAGGCTGGCTGCTTTGCCCTTGTGCTTGAGAAGATTCCTGCAGCACTTGCTAAGCGCGTAACAGATAGCCTTACAATCCCAACGATAGGCATCGGCGCAGGTGGTGATACAGACGGTCAGGTTCTTGTTATCCACGATATGCTTGGTATGAACAAGGGTTTCTCGCCAAAGTTCTTACGTCGCTATGCAAATCTGCACGATGTTATGACAGATGCCATTTCGCACTATGTAGATGATGTCAAGAGCGGAGATTTTCCAAACGAAAACGAGCAGTATTAAACAACAAAACGTGGGTGACTAAAAAGTAAAATAGTCACCCACATTTTGTTCGGAGGTTGAATAAAAAGATCTATTTTTAGGCTTGCGAAGCCCGAAAAAGCGGAGTTTACTTGGCGTAAATGAGCATTTTGAGGGCAAGCGTAACCGACGCTGCAGAGCGAGAGTAGAGTGAGTTTACTCACTTTACCGAGCTGCAAGGAGGAAAAGCCCTCGCAGAGGGGTTAACGACAAAATACACTTTTTATTCAGCCTCATTCTACTTCTCATCTTTCTTGCGGTCATACTCCTCAACAAGACTACGACCAAAATTTACTGCAGCAGTTTCAACTGCCTTGTATGCCCCTACGGCGGTGTTCTCAACCGCTTTATAGCCACTTACTACTCCATTCTCTATTGCCTGATAACCTCCGACAACTGCCTCTTCAATACCTTTATAGGTCTTTACCAATTTTTTCTTCATCATTTTGATTATTAGTTCCGAGTGCAAAGGTAGAGGCTACATTAAGGGCAAAAAAGGTCTATTGCTCCTTTTAGTTGGAGCATTTGGCGCACAGTATTGAAACTTTGTTCCAAAATTTCTATTTTTGTGGAACAAAAGGCGTTTTTATGGACAACACACTATCTTCAACGCTCCAAAAATACATAGAGCACTTTCCAGAGAGTAGGACCTTCAGCATTGATAATATGCTCACAATTATTGACAGTCCGCAGTTTGCCGTTCTGCCAAATCACCCCTATCGTTGTCCGCTCTCGGTGGCTATCTACTGCACACATGGCACGGGCACGGGTAGAATCAATGCTAAAACTTTTTCGCTTACCGCTGGCGGTTTTATGATTGTGCTTCCTAACCAGATTACTGAGTTAGTAGATATTAGCGACGACTTTCGCGCTACATACATACTAATGACCGACGATTTTACTGCCACATTGGGTATTGGCAACACCTTTAGCCTCCACTCTACCATTTCACAACATCCACACATAGATTTAGCGGGGCGAGCTAAGGAGGCATTAGAGAGCTATCTTTCAATGTGCAAGAGCATCATCCCAGAGCACCAAAACCCTCATCGTTTAGAGATTATCACCCTACTTACAAGGGCATTTTTCCTCGGCTTAGGATACTTTATGCACAAAACCGAGAGCAGCGATAGCAGCCGACAGAGCGAACTGACCAATCAGTTTATACGGCTCGTTGAGCAGAACTACACACAACATCGTGACTTAGGCTACTACGCTGAGCAGCTAGCCCTTACGCCAAAACATATCTCCCTTGTGGTAAAGCAGTCAAGTGGCAAGAGTGCGACAGAATGGATAGAAAAGTATGTTATCCTTGACGCAATAACACAACTCACCTCAACAGATAAGAGTATTAAAGAGATTGCCTACGACTTAGGTTTTCCTTCGCAATCCTTCTTTGGTAAGTATTTTTTGAGGGTTACAGGTGTTTCACCTGCTCAGTACCGCAAGACGCATAAAAAATAGTGGACTACGCCTCAGCATAGTCCACTAACAGTTTAAGAGAAGAGGTTTACTTAACCTCAGCAATCTGTGAAAGCTTCTCAAACAGCTCACCAAATGATGCAAGAATCTCCTGACGAAGTGCAGCGTAGTACTTGCGAACAAGTGATGGATTGTGTGGCTCGGTAGGATTGTTAGCCTTTACATAGAGAGCATTGCGGAGCTCTACACCCTGCTGCATAACTGCGAAAATCTCCTTATCCTTTGCAGGCTGGAAGTAGATAGCCATATCGCAATCAAATACCAACTCCTCAAGACGATAATCAATCTCTTTCTTCAGAATTCTTAAATTTGCCATAGTATAAAATTATTTGTTAAACACATTTATTCAATTATAGAGCAAAGATAAGAAAACATTGCGAAACAACAAAAGTTTTAACGATTTTTTCTTCTATGGCGGCGCTCTTTCTGTGGCACCTCCACAATTATACCCGTCTCGTCGGTCTCTACTACAGCCACTGGGTAACGTTTCTGTTCTGTCACTGGCTTACTCTGTGCCACTGGTTGCGGTTTTGGCTGCGGCGGGCGGACTACAAAGCTCTTCTCTACGACCTTGTCGTTACTATAGGCAAAGTTAAGCTCAGAGTGGCGCATTGGCGGCAGGATGGTATTCTTGAAGATAATCCACGCCTTTTGTAACTTTTCAAGAGCAGCTTGCTTCTCCAACTCGCTATGTGTAGTACTACTCAGAATAGCAATAACCTGCGATTTATCTGGCAAATTCATACTCTCAACAACAGGTATGCAGTCCGCCCAATGGTATGCCTTAGCTGTTGTAGCGACACTACTTTTAGGGCACTGCTTTGTAACAAAGTCCGCGGCAGTTGTTGCACGAGCCTTTGCAAGAGCCATATTTTTAGCCTCAACGCCGTCAGGTGATGCGTAACCGATAATCACAACTTTAGTGATGTGCATAGTGGTATCGGCAGCCTGCTCTACGAAGCGGTCTAAGGCTGCAATAGCGTCAGCATTTGATGAAAAACTACTCTGCAGAGTAGAGTTGTTGATAGGAAAGAGCATATCAAACTCCGTTTGACCACTATCGGCATTACGGACAAGGTATCGCTCAACGACCTTATCACCCCTCTGCTCTTTTGAGAGCAACAATGAATCTTGAGTGTCACTCTGCGCCATCATTGGCATCGCCAACAGCAGCGCTACAATAGATAATGTAAACTTTTTCACGATGATATTGATTTTTGGTTTTCACTGCTTAAATTCCAAAAATCAAGCCAAGTTTGGCAATCGCAAAGGTTACACAATAGCTTAGAATACAACCCTCACGCCCAACTGCATACGCCAACGCGAAAGTAGGTCGTTCTGCGAAATCTCACCGCCCACAAATCGGTAGCTTGGAGTCTTATTTCCTTTGCCGTCATCAGTCAGTGCTGTAACCTCAACAGGAGATAGTTTCCAGTCATCAAGGAAGTAGACAGCTCCCCAATTTCGGTTGAAGAGGTTTGTTAGGTTCATTATATCAAGAGTTATCTGAACCTTGCGAGAGTTATGCTTGCTAAAGTAGAAGTCCTGAGCGAAGTGAAGGTCTACATGGTGCTCAAATGGCGCAACAAGAGAGTTTCGCTCGGCATACTGTCCACGATTCTCTCTCAATGCGCGGTGCTGCATAATATAGTTATTGAAGGCGGCGCGCTGCTCGACACTCTCAAAGGTCATAGCTGCAAGTTCAGCCTCGGTAGGAACATAAATTGTCGTATTTCCGCGATATGTATCGCCATTGACATCTACACCATTCTTATAGTATGTCGGTGTATATCGCATACCCGAATATCCTTGGTATATAAGAGATACTGTAGAGCCAAAAATTCCACCGTAACGCTTTGAGTAACTTAGTTGCGCGGTAAGCTTATGAGGCACCTCAAAGACGGAGTGAGTGAGTGGTTTATTATTTGATACCGTTGCATAGCTCTTGCCCCAAATACTTGGTGCAGAGGATGATACGCCATCATTGACAGTAAAACTCTGCGAGAAGGTATAAGAGGCGGCAAACTGCAGACCAAATATAAACTGTTTCTCAACCATTGCCGAGAGGTTATACGAATATCCACGCTTCTCATTCTCAAGTAGATAGATTGACGAAAAACTCTTCTTTGCACTTGAGTCGTAGTATGGCGTAGTATTATTCTCGTTTGCTAAGCTACCACCAACAGCATAGAGCTTTGAGCCGTTATCAGCAGCTACGATGTTACGAATTGATATATCATTGATACTCTTTGCATATATACCCTCAACTGTCATCTTCCACCCCTTAAAGGTGGTCTCAAGGGCAAGATTTGCCTTAAAGGTCTGCGGCATGCGGAACTTACGGTCAGCAACATAGATAACTGGATTTGCGCTCGTTCCAGTTGTTCCACTTGGACTGACTCCAAAAGGTGGAATGTTATCTCCATAGAGTGTATAGCCATTTTGTGTCATACCCGTATTTGAGTAGCAGTTTGTAATCCATACAAAAGGTATTCTGCCTGTAAAAATACCCGCTCCGCCACGCAAGGTCAATGCCACATCTCCACTTGGCAGTGCATACCACTTAAAGCCTACGCGAGGAGAGAGCAGTATATGACTCTTAGGCTTGCTATTTGTCTGAACACCATATTTCTGAGCAATTTCGTGGCTATTGAAAGCGCTATTCTCTCTTGGAGTATTGAAAATCACTGGAATATCAGCACGCAGACCGTAGGTCAGTTGCAGAGAGTTAATTCTCACCTCATCCTGAGCAAAGAGTCCAAACTGGGCGGTATTTATGCGCGTAGAGGCATCGCCAATAGGTATTGTCTGCTGGAACATTGACGGCTTGGAGTTAAGGAAATCATCCATCGTACTATAAGTGTACGAGCCATTAGCATTAGAGACAAAGAGCACCTTTGCAGTAAAAATCTCGTTGTGAGTGCCGAGAGTGATATTATGCTTACCCTTCAAAATTGAGAGATAATCTGACACTGTAATGCTATTCTGAGCCAAAGAGTTACTGCATGCCATGCCATCAGTACCGATTTTCACAGCTGTATTCTCTCCATCACGAATATGGTCAATAGTTACAAATGGAGTCTTTGTATCTGTATCACGACCATCTGTTACGCGAGTATATCCAACACGAAGAGAGTTAAAAAGTGATGGTGATATGCGCGAATCAAGCTCCGCCATAACAGAGTGCGTTGTGCTGACAGATGTATATCCAGAGCCGTGAAAGAGTAGCGTAGAGGCAGAGTTCACATACTCATCCTTGCCAGCATCAAGGAAGTTGTACCTCACTGCAAGATTGTGCTTGTCAGAGATATGCCAATCAATACGCGCCAAGATAGATGTACTGCGACGCTCAATATTACGACTACCATATCCGCCACCATCGTAGCCTGTAAGGCTATTGTAGTGGTTAGCAATAGTTATCGCATCCTGCTCGGCAACCTTACAATTCGGGTCGCCAATATGGTAGGCAGACGGCGAGAGATTTGTTGAATTCTCAGCATTGACAAAGTAGAAGAGTTTATTTTCAATAAACGCGCCACCCATAGATGCACCATAGGTAAATGTATTCTGCTTTGATAGTGGAGTATTATTTGCACCCTTGCCATAGAAGTTATTGTCAGAATAGTAGGCATAAACCGTTCCTGTAAAATTATTCGTACCAGACTTTGTCACTGCATTGATACCTCCACCAGTAAAACCGCTCTGGCGAACATCAAATGGAGCAGTTACAATCTGAACTTGCTCTAATGCATCCAGCGGAATTGGATTTGCGCTGGCAAGACCTCCATTAGTTCCGCTTGCTGTAAGACCGTACATATCGTTGTTCACAATACCGTCAATATAGAAGCTATTGTAGCGGCTATTCGCGCCACCAATAGCCACACCACCCTCCTGCTGAGTTGCAGCAAATGGGGATAGGCGGGCAATGTCGTATATAGAGCGAGTAACTGTCGGCATAGCCTCAATGTCTTGTGAGGAGAAGTTGCTATATGGCTTATAGTCACCAACCACAACCACGCTATCTATAGAGGGCTGGTCTTTAAGTCTGGCATTAAGCTCAACAGTCTGACCCAAAGCGGGGTAAATCTTATCTATCGCACTTGTAATGTATCCCACACAGGAGAATGTCACAACATACTCACCACCCACTTTAAGACCATCCAGATGGTACTTTCCATCAACATTAGCACTTGTGCCATAAGTCACGCCCGTAGCTCTATTTACCGCCACCACTGTAGCTCCGACAATACCTATGTTATTGCTATCAGTTACCGTGCCTGCTATTGAGGCTGTTGTCACCTGCGCAAAAACTGCAAGTGGAAGAATTGTTAAAAAAAGTGTTACAAATAACTTTCGCATAGTGCAAAAAATAAAAAATCCGACATCTGTTAAGATATCGGGGCTACATCACACCGCACAGCAAGACGCACTGCGCCCCACCCTGCCACTTGATTTCTACCATCCGGACTATACCGTCGGTATCGGAATTTCACCGATTCAGTCCCTAAAGGCAACAAAAAATAGACTACAAATCATAGTTACAAACCACATTACGTAGCCTTATTATCACTTTGCCCCGGGAGTCGCGGACTATCACCGCCGGTGGGGAGTTGCACCCCGCCCCGAAATCGGTTACAAATATAGAGTAAAAATATTGAATTAACAAACTTTTTTGTTATCTTTGTACTATGCAAAAGGCAGATGTGAACAATATGACATTTTTTGAGCATCTTGATGCTCTGCGCCCAGGACTTATACGCTCAGTGGCGGTCATGGTCGTGGCTATGATTGTCGCCTTTATACTCAAAGAGCCTATTATGGAGGCTGTTATGGGTCCTCAATCTGCCGATTTTGTAACCAACAGAGCTATGTTTCACCTTGCTGAGTATATGGATAGCGAGGTGCTTAAAATCAACCAGTCACCCGTAACGCTTATCAACACCACCATGGCGGGTCAGTTTAATATGCACATGATGATGGCATTTTATGTAGCTCTGATTGTTGCCATACCCTATCTACTCTTTGAGTTATGGCTTTTTGTACTCCCAGCACTAAGCCGTAGTGAGCGCAAGAATAGCTCGCTGTTTATACTCTACATAATAATATGTATGGCATTAGGTATCGCCTTTGGCTACTACATTCTCTCGCCACTTTCGGTCAATTTTCTTACGGGTTATAGGGTGAGCGACAATATCACCAATATGATTGACGTAGGGTCATATATCTCACTGGTAGCAAATATGGTGCTTGTGTGCGCACTGATTTTTGAGCTTCCCGTTGCGGTGCATTTCCTCTCCAAGACTGGTCTTATCACCGCCTCATTTATGAAGAGATACCGTCGTCATGCAATCGTTGTCTTAGCTATTGGCGCGGCAATAATCACCCCTCCAGATATTATGAGTATGATTTTGGTAATCATTCCACTATACCTACTCTACGAAATGAGTATCTGGATTGCAAAAGAGTAGTTCTCGCACACTTTTGGCTTTAAGATTAAAATATTTTTATACCTTTGTGGCATGGAAGAGATTTTAGATAATATCCCTGAGCAGCAAGTCTATGATGTTATTGTCATAGGCGCAGGTGCTGCAGGTATGATGGCTGCAGGTACTGCGGCACGCAACGGAGCAAAGGTGCTTCTACTGGAGAAGATGGAGAAGCCCGCACGTAAGGTACGCATCACTGGTAAGGGTCGTTGCAACCTTACAAATGAGCGCGGTGAGGAGGAGTTTGCAGCTAATATACGCACAAACTACGACTTTCTTAAGGTTGCCTACTCCGAATTTAACAACCGTGCTACAATGCGCTTCTTTCAGCGTATGGGTGTAAAACTCGTAACTGAGCGCGGTGACCGCGTATTCCCAGAGAGTGGTAAGGCGGCAGATATTGCAAATGCGCTGGAGTTCTACTGCAGAGATTACGATGTAGAGATTCGCTGCCACACTCGCGTGTCGGGCATTGTAACCCTTGGCAATAAGGTTTTGGGAGTAAAATACTTCAACAAGCGTGGTTTTGAGCGCAGAATTGAGGCTCCAAATGTAATCATTGCCACTGGAGGTATCTCCTACCCTCGCACTGGCTCTACAGGCGACGGTTATATTTTTGCTGATGCTCTGGGACATACGATTGAAGATGTTCGACCTTCGCTTACAGCCCTTGTAACCTCTCACCCGCAAGCCCAGTATATCCGCGATGTAATTCTACGCAATACCACTGTTCGCCTTGTTATAGACGGAGAGGTTGTCGGTGAGGAGTTTGGCGAGGTGAGCTTCTCTGACCGCGGTATTGAGGGCGCAGCGACACTACGTCTTAGCCGCGATGCTGTAGATGGTCTTACAGAGGATAAGAGCGTTAAGCTTGAACTTGACCTTAAGCCTGCACTTGACGAGCAGACACTTCGCAACCGTATTCAGCGCGAGATTGCCGAGATGGGTCCAGAGGAGTTCTTTGCCGAGCTTGTGCGTCGCCTTGTTCCAAAGCCACTCGTTGTACCAATCTGCAAGGAGATTGATGTTCACTCACGCCTATATATAAGTAAGGTATCAGACAAGGAGTTTGAGCGACTTATTAAGGTACTAAAGGGGTGGAGTTTCCCAATTTCGGACTACGCATCCTTTGACTACGCTATTGTTACAGCTGGTGGCGTTAAGTGTAGCGAGGTCAATGAGTACACTATGGAGTCTAAACTTATCAAGGGACTCTACTTTGCTGGCGAAGTACTTGACATAGACGCAAATACTGGTGGATATAACCTCCAGATTGCATTTTCAACGGGACACCTCGCGGGATTACTGAAGAAATAGGCTATGAAACATAGTGGCAGAAATATCAAGCAGCGGCTCTACGGTCTGACCCTAATTGGTAACCGTCTGTCGCGTATTCGCCACTTCCGCGGACATGGGGTGCACTCGCCCTTTGTCTACTCACTTGTTCGCAAGGTCTTTATGCGCAGAACTCTTATTGACCCAGAGCAAGATAGCCTCTACAACGCTCTTGTTGAGCTTCAAATCTCACCTAAGCGCGCAATAGAACTGCAGAATGTAGCTACCCTGCTTGAATACCATACCTTTAGCATAGATAGCGACCAGGGCGAGGCAGATTTTAATATCATCACCACCTCTGAGGTAATTGATATTCGCACAGCTTTTGAGTGCGCAAAAAGTAGTGGCACGACACTTGTTGTTCTGACACCATACCTAAATAAAGAGCGTAGAGAGATATGTCGAGAGCTTATTGAGAGCCATAACTCTACCAGCGTAGATAACCGAGGGTATCTGATATTTTTTAACAACCATCTTCCTAAACAACATTACCGACTATGAAACTATATACTAAAGGTGGCGATAAGGGCAAAACATCACTTATCGGTGGTCAGCGCGTTAGCAAAACCGACATCCGCGTAGAGGCGTACGGCACTGTAGACGAACTTACGGCGCACATAGCACTCTTTGCAGATAGACTTACTGCCCGCTGTAACGATATTGCCGAACAGATTATCCCCGATATTAAGCGCATAAACTCGGCACTGATGACAGTCGAGGCACACCTTGCAGTAGGTCAAGGTGGCGAGGATAAGGTTGCCCCACTGCCTGAGGAGGTTGTTCAGTGGATTGAGAGCCGCATAGATGCTCTGCAGGCGGAGCTGAAGCCTATTACCTGCTTTACTATCCCTGGCGGTTGCGAAATGACCTCCATGTGCCACATCTGCCGCACTGTGTGCCGCCGCGCAGAGCGTCGCGCTATTGAGGTTGAGCAGAACTATGGCGTAGATAAAAATAGCTTACTACTACTCAACCGCCTCTCTGATTATTTTTATGCCCTCGGCAGAGTTTTGTGCGATAAACTGGGCGAGCAAGAGTATTTATGGGAAAATAATTTCTAAAATCCTTTGATATTCAAAATATTATCTCTATATTTGCGAAGAGAATAGAATAATTATGACGAATATGTCCATATTTAACGGAATATTCCCTCTCCGAAAATTCGGGGGGGGGATTTTTGTATCTATACCTCACCAAATCTAATTATTTTAGCAAACATTACAGGCGACAAGTTCTCTTGCCGTCTAAATCACTATGTACATATACCAAATAACTTATTTATCAACTAATTAAAAACACTATGAAAAACATTTTCCGAATTTTGATGGCTGTGGCTGTTTTGTTCACAGCATCGTGTGCGAAGGAGGAGATCAGTTCTTCTATCGCTGGCGGCGAGGTTGAGGTAACCTTCACCGCTTCTCTTCAGGACCTTGGCTCACGTGCTTATGGTGACGGCAGTCAGGTAAACACTCTTCGTTTCAGCGTGTACGACGCAGTCTCTGGCGAAAAGCTCACACAGCTGTGTGGTGAGAAGTCCCCAATTAGCGCTTCAACACCTACCACTGTAAACTTGGTACTGCTCAAGGGTATGAAGTACAACATCACCTTCTGGGCTGACTGCAACAAGCTCTACAACTTTGACGGTCAGGTAGTTACTGTAGACTACAACAATGTTGTTGCTAACGACGAGGAGCGCGATGCATTCTATGCTTATGTTGAGAACTTCGACCCTGCAGTAGCAACAAGTGAGGATACTACAATTGAGCTATATCGTCCATTTGCTCAGTTGAATGCTATCTCTACTGATGCAGCTGATGCTCTTACTAATAGCGGCGTCACAATCTCAAAAAGCACCGTAAAAGCTGAGCTGTACAACTCTTTCAACCTTACTGATGGCACTGTTAGCAACCTTGCAGAGAAGACTCTTACAGCGGACGACATTCTGTCAGCAGAGTTGCTCTCAATGAACTACCTCTTTGCTCCTGCTGAGGGTTACACTCCAAACGTAACATTTACATTCGAAAACAATAAGGGTATTGATTTTGGCGCTTCATTCTCTTATGTTCCACTTAAGCGCAACTACCGCACAAATATTATCGGCTCTCTGCTCACTAAGCCAACAGACTTTACTGTTGAGATTGAGGCTGGGTTTAATGAGCCAGATAAGGATGTTGTTCAGACCGCAGCTGAGCTTCAGCAGCAGATTGAGAACGCTCCAGATGGCGAGGAGACTGAGATTGTACTCGGTGGTGACATTGATTTGAACGACCTTCTTGGCAGCCTCGGTACTTTAAGTACTCGCGCAGCTACTACACCGTCACTTACAATCTCTGCTGGTAAGAATATTGTACTCAACCTCAATGGTTGCACTCTCAGCGCTACTGAAGATAGCACAGGCAGCTATGCTCTAATTACAAATAAGGGTACTCTTACTATCAGTGACTCTAAGGGCAGCGGTAAGATTGAGCTTACTGCAACTGTGAACAGATATTGGAACTCTTACTCATCTGTAATTTCAAACACTGTTGGTGGTGTACTTACTGTAAACGGTGGTACTATTGAGCACCTCGGTGGAACAGATATGGCTTACGGTATCGACAACCTTACAAACGGTAAGGGCACTTCTGCAGTAGCTACTATCAACGGTGGTGTTGTTAAGTCTACATATATCGGTATTCGTCAGTTCCTCAATGGCGTTGAGGCAACCAACTCACTGACTGTTAACGGTGGTGAGATTCACGGTGTAAAGCGTTCTGTTTGGATGCAGGGCCCAAGCGCAAACAAAAACAGTGGTGAATTAGTTGTTGCTGCTGATGCTAAGCTTTATGGTAATGCACATATCTCTACTGCAGAGGGTACTGCTGATTGGGATGTAACCATGTCTATCGCTGCAGTAGCTCTCCAGGGCGAGTCTACAGTTGCACACGGAATTCTTCCGGAAGGATACAGCGTAGTAGAGGAGAATGGTTACTGGGTAGTTAACAAAAACTACAAAAAGACTGAGAACGGATATGAGATTTATACTGCAGGTGGTCTTAAGTGGTTGGCTAGTGAGGTAAATGGTGGCACTAATGATTTCGCAGGTGAGACTATTACATTGGCAAATGATATCAACCTCAACAACGTAGAGTGGACAAAGATTGGTACTGAGACAAATCCATTCTCTGGTTCATTTGACGGTAATGGTCACGTAATTAAGAACCTCAACATCGTTGAGGCTGAGGCTAAGGAGGGTAAGGCATATATCGGTTTCTTCGGTTATGCTAAGAACGCTACTATTAAGAATGTAACATTTGAGAATGTTAATTTGAACATTCCTTGCTTGGATATTGACCACAGCCAGGGCCACATCGGTGCTGTTGCAGGTTCACTTGAGGGCACTTCTACAATCGAGAACGTAACCGTTAAGGGTAACATCTATGTTGAGTCTACAGTTACTGCTAACGGTGCTAGCCGAGTTGCTGTTGTTGCCGGTGGTAACTCTTACGGTAACGTAACTATGAAGAACGTACACGTTGTTGCTTCTGAGGGTAGCTACCTTAAGGCTAATAACAACGTAGGTTCTCTTGCAGGTCAGCTTCAGGGTAAAAATGTATTCGAGAACTGCTCTTCTAACATCAATGTAACTGGTACTAAGTTCTTTGCAGGTGGTATCATCGGTCTCGCTGCTGGAGACTCTCAGTTCACAAACTGCCACACTACTGGTAATGTAGCTGTCACTGCAGGCCGCGAGGGTCGTGCTCACGACCAGTACCGCGTAGGTGGTATCGCAGGTGGTTGGTCTGATGGCGCAAAGAATGTTTGTACTCTTACCAACTGTTCTTACGACGGTGAGCTCTATGGTGCTAATGTTGACGGCTCTGTTACTGAGGTGTTTGACTACGCTGGTTATGTAGGTCGTGGTTACACTCTTAACGGTTGCGCAGGTAGCAAAGTTGTTATCGACGGCACAGAGTATGTTCAGGCTTATAACACTGCTGCAGAGGCTGGTCTCTACATCGTTGATGATGTATATGAGGTTGGAACACTTGCTGCTTTGAAGATTGTTGCTAACAAGGTAAACAGCGGTGCTGAGTATTACGAGGGTAAGAACATTAAGCTTATTGCTGACATCGACCTTAATGATGAGGAGTGGACTCCAATTGGCTCTGCAACTAAGGACCACGGTTTCTGCGGCAACTTTGATGGTAATGGCAAGAAGATTAAGAACTTGAATATTACTGCTCTTGTACCAGACGCGGACAATTATGTATACGCTGGTCTGTTTGGTGTAACTGAGGGCACTGAGACTGCAGAGAATACTATCAAGAACCTTGTAATTGAGAATGTAAATATCAGCACTACTGGACACATCGTATCAGCTGCTATTGCATATCCATACTACACAACTGTTGAGAACATTACTGTTCAGGGTGATATTAACATCACTGGTGGCGACTACACTGCAGGTGTTTTGGCTTACACTCGTCGTTGCGTAAACGCTTCTAACATTGCAATTAACGGTAATACTGGCTCAACAATTACTGGTCGTCATACCGTTGGTGGTGTAATCAGCGACATTCAGATGAATGGTGGTCTTACTGCTGCTTACTCTAACTTCAGCGCATCTAATTTGACTATTACAGCTACAGATATGCATGTAGGTGGTATCTCTGGTATCATTTCTCGCCAGACTCTTGATGGTGCAACTGTAAAGAATGTAACTATCGTTTGCGACGACGTTAGAAAGGGTATCGTTTCAGGTGCACTTGGTGGTGAGTCAACAATCAAGAACATTGTACATGAGAATGTAACAGGTGCAACAAATATTGTTGGTGCTACATACGATAATGGCTCTGCAGTTACTAATAACGGTGATGTTTATACAGCAGCAGAGTAAATTCTTTAATCAAGACCCTGGCAGACGGTCTTAGTAGTCTGCTGCTTTGTTGAATAAAGTTAATGGGAGAGGTCGCTCAAATGGGAGGGCGACCTCTGTTTTTTTTCATTTTTTACCTATAGAGTGATAAATATTGGTAAAAAATATTGGAAGTTACATTTTTTTTATATTTTTGCACTCAGAATAATAAGAGTACCAATTACTCGTTTATTTAATAAGATTAACCTTAAAATTAGATAGTTATGTATTGGACACTTGAGCTTGCATCAAAATTGGAGGATGCACCATGGCCAGCAACCAAAGAGGAGCTTATTGATTACGCAAACCGCTCTGGCGCACCACTTGAGGTACTTGAGAACCTTGAGGCGATAGAGGACGACGGCGACATCTACGAGAGCATCGAGGAGATCTGGCCCGACTACCCATCAAAAGAGGATTTCTTCTTCGATGAGGAGGAGTATTAGACACCTCATACCTACTATACTGCCTAGATAAGATAATTATCCAGTATAGTAGGTTTATTATTTTTTAACCTAACTAACCTAAAAATCAATCGTTATGAGAAAAGTATTACTAACATTTGTGTTATTGTTCTCTCTATCTTATGCATCAGCAGCGTGGAAAACGTACTATATCATTGAAAATAGAGAAAATGCTATGTCAGACATATTTAAGATTGACTGGGAAAACAACCTCTTCTTCCTTGACTCTGACAGCGAGGATGAGACAAAGTGTCCTATAAAAAATCTCAAGACAAATGGTAACACCAAGACCTTTGATGTATATTACACCTCATCAGTAGGTGGTGGAAAGTTCTGTAGCGTCAAGTTTACCACTGGCGAAGATGGCAAATTTACCCTCACTCAGACTCTCACTGGTGGTCAAAAAATAACCTTTGGGCTATCTGACAAAAAACCGCTAAAAGATGCTGTTCGCGATGCCAGAACAAACCCTAAAGAGCTTCTAAAGAGTGGCGTTGATAAGATTTCAAATGTATTCAAGAAGAAGGAGAAAAAATAAAAAGAATTAACACAAAAAGTGGGTGACTAAAAAGTAAAATAGTCACCCACTTTTTGTTCGGAGGTTGAATAAAAAGATGTATTTTTAGGCTTGCGAAGCCCGAAAAAGCGGAGTTTACTTGTACTTGGCGTAAATGAGCATTTTGAGGGCAAGCGTAACCGACGCTGCAGAGCGAGAGTAGAGTGAGTTTACTCACTTTACCGAGCTGCAAGGAGGAAAAGCCCTCGCAGAGGGGTTAACGACAAAATACACTTTTTATTCAGCCTCTTTGTTGTGTGTTAGAAATCAAGTCCTACGCTTATCTGGACAGCGTTATTTAGTGGGGTGTTGCGTTTACCAAAGAGGTAGGCAATGTCAAACTGCAGGTGGAAGAATCGCACTCCCGCGCCAATAGTTCCATAGCCCAGTGTTTGGTCGTTCATCGCCCCTATAAGTCGCGACACTTTTCCGCCCGCACGAACATAGAGCAGTCGCATAAGCGAGTATTCAGCGCCGACTTTTGCCGAGAAGATATCCTCACGGCTGGACACGCCATAGCGAAGTTCGGTCGTAATATCAAGTTTATGTCCATCGGTAAATGGCAGCGACAATCCTGCGCCTACCGCTGGAGCGATACCATATCTATCGTACTCTGGGCATACTGGAGCATCAAAAGCCAATTTGGCGCCCAAATTAACCTTTGCACCCTCCATAAACGAGAGTGGCAACTGCGAGTATACGGCTATATCCGCACCACCACCATTGTAGTTGTTATCATCAAAGAGGTGTCCATATGTACGGCGATAACGAGCTGTAGCGGCGACAGCCACCCTATCCGAAACCTTATATCCATAGCCCAAATCAAAGCGTTGAGCACCTGGTCGTCTATCCAGCGCCTCTATGCGTGGCTCCATATTAAACTGCAATCCCACAACAAGCGTGTGTCGCTGTGCAAAGCGGATATATCCTCCACCGGAGAGCATTCGGTTTTTACGATACACCTCACCCGAAAAATCTGTATAAGCAAATGCTACTTGCACAGTCTTATACTCCATAAGTGCGGAGGCTGCATTACCAAAGGCTGCAAAAGCATCTGCGCTATTAGCCACACCAGCACCGCCCATAGCTGCTACACGAGCATTTGGGGTGTGGTCATAAAGTTGTTGTGCCAACGCATCAACACTAAGTAAGGTCAAGAGTACAAGCAGATACTTTTTCATAATTTGAGCAATAAAATTACATATTCATACCGCCACAGCAGTGGATAACCTGACCAGAGACGTAGCTTGAAAGATCAGAAGCGAGGAATAGCGCCACATTTGCCACATCCTCAGGAGTACCTCCACGACGAAGTGGAATAGCCTTTGCCCACTGCTCACGCACCTCCTCTGACAACTTACCTGTCATCTCTGTAATAATAAAGCCCGGGGCGATGCAGTTAGCGCGAATGCCGCGTGAGCCCATCTCCTTGGCTATAGACTTTGCAAGACCAATCATACCAGCTTTAGAGGCTGAGTAGTTACACTGACCAGCGTTACCACTAACGCCTACGACAGATGACATATTGATAATAGAGCCACCCCTCTGGCGAGACATCACTGGCACAACGGCATGCACAAAGTTAAATGCAGACTTAAGGTTTACATTGATAACTGCATCCCACTGAGCCTCTGTCATACGAAGCATAAGTCCATCTTTGGTAATTCCAGCGTTATTTACAAGGATGTCAATACGACCAAAGTCTGCAACAATCTTCTCTACCACAGCGTGGCTCTGCTCAAAATCGGCAGCATTAGAGGCATACGCCTCAACGCGAACACCAAGCTGCTCAAGCTCTGCTTTGGTAGCAAGAACACCCTCCGAAAGGTCCAAATCAGTAAAGGCAATGTCTGCACCCTGCTCCGCAAATCTCATAGCAACGGCCTTGCCGATGCCCCTTCCCGCACCTGTAATAAGGGCGACTTTTCCTTCAAGTAATTTCATAATCAAAACAATTTGTTAATAAAATCTGCTCAAAGATACGAAATTTATTTGGAAAATATACCTATCTTTGGGAGTTGAAAACAAGAATTAAAATTTAACACTATAAAAATAAGCTTTTAGACTATGAAAGATTCACAGATTTTTGACCTTATTGCCCAGGAGCGTAGTCGTCAAATGCGCGGTATTGAGTTGATTGCTTCAGAGAACTTTGTTAGTGATAGCGTTATGGCAGCTATGGGCTCTGTGCTCACGAACAAATATGCTGAGGGCTACCCTGCTGCTCGTTACTATGGCGGTTGCGAGGTTGTTGATAAGGTTGAGAGCCTTGCTATTGAGCGTATCTGTCGCCTCTATGGTGCAAAGTATGCCAATGTACAGCCTCACTCTGGTGCACAGGCAAATATGGCTGTATTCTTCGCCGTTCTCAAGCCTGGTGATACATTCCTTGGTCTTAACCTCTCTCATGGTGGTCACCTCTCTCACGGTTCGGCTGTAAATATGTCGGGCATGTACTTCAACGCCGTTAGCTACTCTGTAAAGGAGTGCGACGGTCGCGTAGATTACGACGAGATGGAGGCAAAGGCGCTTGAGTGCAAGCCAAAACTGATTGTTGGCGGCGCTTCTGCATACTCACGTGAGTGGGACTATGCTCGTATGCGACAGATTGCCGACAAGGTTGGCGCGCTGCTTATGATTGATATGGCACACACCGCCGGTCTTATCGCTGCAGGTCTACTTGAGAACCCTGTAAAGTACGCTCACATCGTAACCTCTACAACACATAAGACTCTGCGTGGTCCTCGTGGTGGTATTATCCTTATGGGTGAGGACTTTGATAATCCTTGGGGTCTGACAACTCCTAAGGGTGTTGTGAAGAAGATGTCTCAGATTCTCAACTCGGCTGTATTCCCAGGTATTCAGGGTGGTCCGCTTGAGCACGTTATCGCAGCAAAGGCGGTAGCCTTTGGCGAGGCTCTGGAGCCATCATTTGTTGAGTATCAGACACAGGTTGTAAAGAATGCAAAGGCACTTGCCGAGGCTTTTACCGCTCGCGGATACAAGATTATCTCTGGAGGTACTGACAACCACCTTATCCTTGTAGACCTTCGCACCAAATTCCCAGAGCTTACAGGTAAGGTTGCAGAGAAGGCACTTGTAGCAGCAGATATTACCACTAATAAGAATATGGTACCTTTTGACTCTCGCTCTGCATTCCAGACCTCTGGCTTGCGCTTCGGTACACCTGCTATTACAACTCGTGGCGTAAAGGAGGATCAGATGGAGGTAATCGTAGCTCTTATCGACCGCGTACTTTCAGACCCAGAGAACGAGGCAAATATCGCAGCTGTTCGTGCTGAGGTGAACGCGATGATGGAGAAATATCCTCTCTTTGCATGGTAGAGTATCTCAATTTTCTCGCTCAGCTGAGCGAGAATAACAACCGCGAGTGGTTTACGGCTCACAAGGAGCAGTACAAGGCTTGTGACAGACGGTTAAAGGAGTTTGCGGCGAAGCTAATAAACGGCATCGCCGCCTTTGACCCCTCTGTTGCAGGACTCACCGTTGCTGACTGCACATACCGCATCTACCGCGACATTCGCTTTAGCCACGACAAGAGTCCGTACAAAACTTGGTCGGGCGTATATGTCGCTCCACACGGCAAGAAGGCTGGATATGCGGGCTACTATGTCCACTTTGAGCCAACTGGATGCTTTATCTACGCTGGCTCACACTGTCCAGAGCCAGTTGTGCTGAAGAGTATCCGCGAGGAGATTCTTGATAATGGAGATAGCATGCTTGCAGCTATTGAGGCGAGCAACGGCTTTACACTCTACAAAGGTAATAGTCTCAAGCGCACGCCAAAGGATTTTCCTACGGGACACAAGCACGACGAGCTGCTCCGCCTAAAGGATTTCGGTATTGAGAAGCCGTTAGACACAGCTCTGCTTGCAGACGACAATGCACTTCTGGAGTCGGTGCTTCACGACCTAAAGTCCACCTATCCCCTCGTTGAAATTCTCAACCGCGCAATAAATTATGCCTACGAGGAGATGATGTAGTTTTGGCTATTGACTATTAGCTATTAGCTATTAGCCATTGGCATTTACCATACAAAGCCCGACCGAAAAGAGTTGGGCTTTACTTTTTTGCATTATCAAAAACTTTTGCTATCTTTGCAATACAATCTGCGGATTGTAACATACTAACACGGAAAGTGTAAGTTTATTCTCCTAAGACGAATGTAGGAAGTTCAGACGAAGAGAGATAAGCTGACATAATTCTTGCGTCGTACCTATTGGTATTGGCGTGAGGCTGTTGCTTATTATATCTTCAAGGTCTCCTACAACCTGTCTTAGTGTAATAAGTTTTCGGCTCCACGCTTTCTTTATTTTTACTACTGCCACATAGGAGCCACGTGGTGACAAACAAATTATATTATGAAGAGATTTATTTTTGCAACAATCTTCGTTGTAGCAATGGCACTATCCGCTACTGCAAAAAGTGTAGGAGTTTACTGCTTCTTTGCTAATGACAAAAGCAACTTCTATGAAGATGAAAATGTACAGCTTGTAGGAACATACGCTAACGGTCAGATACATATAGGCATAATAAACAAAACTCAAAAAATCATATACATAGACAAAGCAAATAGCTTTATCTACCTTAATGGAACGCCAATTTCTCTATTCTCAAATACAGTTACGACAACTGGTGTAACTGACTCAAAAGGACATTCGATAAACTTAGGCGGAATAGCAAGAGGTCTAGGCATTGGCGGTCCACTTGCGGCTGGACTCGGTGCAATAAATGTAGGAGGTAGCACTTCTGTGCAAAACGCTACTACTACATATGAACAAAGAATATTAGCTATCGCGCCATTATCTACCGAGGTATTATACAGTATAGGCAGTCTACGTTACAAATTTGACAAAAGTATTATGTATGCAGGCGAAAAGCCTTCATTTGGAGATATGTCAGCTGGGCAACACGGCTATTTCGTCAATAAAACTACTGGAAAATACGAGAGATTCAAAAAGGGAGATTCATGTCACTATCTTCCAGAAACATCACCACTTGTAGCCAAAGCTGCAATAACCTACTCTACAAATGAGCAATTTACAGATAGCAGTCTAATCACAGTATCACATTACATTAGTGATGTAGTAATAGATAGCAAAAAAGGTGCACGAAATAATAAAAGAGCTGCTAACGCATATTTACCATATTGCGCCCCATACCTTGCCAAAGAGATGGATTGCATCAAATTTATATCTGGTAGAAATGTTGGAATACCTATTGCTGCTTGCTTAACTTGCATGGTTTTAATCGCAGGTTCAACAGCTGCTATTGTAGCAGTATGTGTTGCTGCATAAAATAACAATCATCCCAAAATTCGGGATGATTGTTATTTTAGCAACTCTCTAATCTGCTCGCAACTCTGTTCGGGATTTTTGCGGTCAAAGTGGAACGGGGTAATTCCCAACTCGGCAGCAGCAAGAACATTCTCCTTGCGGTCGTCTATAAACATTGTCTGCGCTGGGTCAAGGTTAAAGCGTTCAAGGAGCAGAGAGTAAATCTCACGCTCAGGCTTAATAAGCCCCACTTCGCATGAGATAATATCTCCATCAAAGTATTGATAAACAGGCATTTTGCGCAGGTATTCAATATACTCCTTTGACATATTTGACAGCACGAACAAACTATAGCCCGCGCTCTTTAATTCGGCAATAAGAGTAGCTGTTGCCGCCACCTGTTCCTGATATGTGATTGCTGTAGCCATCATATGGCTGGCGGTCTGAATATCAGAGCCTCTAAAGTGAGCCAAATGGTCGGCGACATTATCAAAGCTGCGAGTACCGCGGTCGTAGTCGTTCCAGAAATCGGGCATAGGATTTCCAGAATTTATAAAGTAGAAGTAGTCCATCAGCTCCTGCGGGCAACGAGCTTCGTTACGCGCAAAGACTACTCCTGCAAGGTCAAAAACGATATTTTTCATACTATAAAGACAACTTCTTACTCAACATAGAGAACCAATCCCTTAAGATACTCTCCCTCTGGGTGGTAGATGTTAATTGGGTGGTCTGTAGGCTGAGTGAGCTGATGCAGAATGCGCACCTTGCGACCTGCTATAGCTGCGGCGGTAAAGACCGTTGTGCGGAAAAGTTCCTTAGATACAGCCTGCGAGCAGGAGAAGGTAAAGAGTATTCCGCCACTCTTAATCTGCGACAGTGCTCTGGCATTGAGTCGCTTATATCCCTGCATAGCATTTCCGAGCACCTTATGGTGCTTGGCAAAAGCAGGTGGGTCAAGGATTATCATATCATACTTATCGCCAATATTCTTCAGATACTCCACCGCATCGCAAGCAAGTGAACTATGCGGTGCATTGTCGCCAAAATTGAGTTTTATATTCTCATCAACAAGGCGAATAGCCCTCTCCGAAGCATCTATAGAGCATACCTCTTTTGCGCCACCTGCAAGAGCATATACCGAGAATCCACCAGTATAGCAGAACGTATTTAGCACCGTTCTACCTGCGGCATAACGCTTAACAAGCTCGCGGTTAAAGCGCTGGTCAATAAAGAAGCCAGTCTTCTGACCCTCCTCCCAGTTTACAAGGAACTTATTGCCATTCTCAAGCACCACATTATCCTTCTCTGCCGAGCCATAGAGATATCCATCTACAGGATTAAGGTTTGCCTTATATGGCACAGTCTGCGCACTCTTATCATATATAGCGGTAATCTTGCTGCCAAAAACAGCGACTATAGCCTTGGCGATACTCTCGCGCGAGCGATACATACCCACAGAGTGGCACTGAACAACAGCAACAGTGCCGTAAATATCCACAACAAGTCCTGGGAGGTTATCGCCCTCGCCATGCACAAGGCGGTAGCAGGTTGTATGCTCTGACTCTGTAAGGGCAAGGGTACGGCGAACATCGTATGCACTGGCAATGCGCTCAGTCCACCACTTATCATCTATATCCTGCTGCTCAAAGGTAAGCACACGTACAGCAATAGAGCCAATCTGATAGTGTCCACGCGCAAGAAAATCACCCTTTGATGAGTAGAGGTCTACAATCTGACCCTCAACAAGCTCGCTCTCAGAATCAATGCTATATATAGCACCAGAAAAAATCCACGGATGTCGTCGTTGCAAAGACTCCTCCTTTCCGCGACGTAAAAATATCTTTGGGATAGCCATAGTTCAATAAATTTATTGATGCGACAAAGGTACTATTTTTTGTCGTGATTAAAAAATTTTTATACCTTTGCTTAACAACAAAATAGTAACTATGAAACGAGTAATATCAATAATTGCAACACTTACAGTGGTTACTGTAGGTATTATCTACGCCCTTGACCCATATATTGATTTGGAGCAGTGGGTAAATTATAAAGCTAAGGAGCTGGTTACAAAACACAATGACAACAATAAAAAAAGAGGTAGTCAGAACGACAAGTCTACCCCCGACCACAAGGCTCCGGTTGTTATTCCAGGCAGTCCACTTATCAAGCACTACGACAATCAGCTTTGTAGTGCATGGGCTGAGCTTCCTCAGATTGTAAGTGGGGAGAATTTAGTACACAAAACCTACTTCACCACCCTATCAGACGGCAGTCGCATACGTAACTACTCTATCTGCTACGACAAGAGTAAAATGGTTTCTCTATGGGTTGCATATCCGCTGCATAAGATCTACACAACGCCCAAAATTGACCGCACAGATGCTTGGGCATACGACGATGCAGTTACCGCCTATGGGGAGGGCGGTTACGACATTATACGATATGAGTACACCGAGCCTCAGATTCCGCAACACCTGCAGCCAAATGTCAAGGCTGGCGGTTTTAATGATGGCGAGAATCGCCAGTTAGACCGAGGGCACATGCTCCCTTCTGCCTCGCGTTACAACTCTTGGATGACAAATGCGCAGACCTTCTACGCAACAAACATCTTCCCACAAAATGCTCGTCTAAATCAGCAGAATTGGGCAAAATTGGAGGATTGCACACGTGCAAGTATCTGCTCTGATACGCTCTATGTCGTTGTCGGCACGCTCTTTGAAAACTCAACCACCTTTGTAAGCCGAGGTAGGCACATCACTCGCCCATCACACTGTTACAAGCTCCTGCTTCGTACAAAAAGTGGAGAAAGTGGCAAGAGTATCGCCGAAATTACAGATGCAGATGAGCTTATGGCGATAGGTTTCCTCTACGAAAACAGCTCCAAGGGGAATGTTGAGCCGTCAAAGGCGGTGGTCTCTATTGCCGAAGTTGAGAGTCGTTGTGGGGTTAAATTCTTCCCAAATATCAATCCTGCGATTGAAAAAGAGGTCAAAGAGCAGAAAAATATCACACTTTGGAGGGCTTTCAAATAGAAAAACATTTGCTGTTACACAACTTTTTGTTACCTTTGCGCCATATTTGAAACACAGACAAGAAAACCCGTTCTTATGTTAAGTAGAAGATTATTGCGAGTAAAAGTTGTTAAGGCAATATATGCACACCTGCAGACTGAGTCTGACAATATTCCTCAAACAGAGAAAAACCTTATCATCTCTATTGATAAGGCTTATGACCTCTATTTTCACCTCTTGAGCCTGTTGCCAGAGTTGGCGCACTATGCTGAGGCTCGTCAGGAGATTGCTCGTAACAAGATGCTCCCAACTTATGAAGATTTGAATCCTAATCGCAAATTTGTTGAGAATCGTGCCATTGAGCGTATAGCCTCTTGTGATGCTATTGCTGACTACTGCTCAAAGAAGAGCCTCTCTTGGCGCGAGAACTCAGACCTTATAAAGAATATCTACAACACCCTTACCGAGCAGCCATTCTTTAAGAGCTATATGAGCAACAGCTCACGCTCATTTAAGGAGGATGCGGAGCTTGCAGCCAACATCTTCCTCAACATTTTAGAGATGAATGAGCAGCTGGAGGATGTGCTTGAGGGTCAGTCTATCTACTGGGTAGACGATTTGGGTTATGTTCTTACTATGGCGGCACGCACTATGACCTCTATGCGCGAGAGTCATGAGCAGATTAAGCTATTGCCTAAGTTCAAGAGCGATGAGGATTTGGATTTTGCTAAGCGTCTATTGCGCGAGTCAATTATCCACTTTAACGACTACCGTGACCTTATTGACAACCACACAAATAACTGGGATATTGAGCGCTTAGCTCTTATGGATAATGTTATTCTTGCCGTTGCTATTGCCGAGGCTAAGAACTTTGCATCAATTCCTGTCAAGGTTACGATGAATGAGTACATTGACATTGCTAAGTACTACTCTACCCCTGCAAGTAGCACCTTCATTAACGGCGTGCTTGACAAGATTGTAACTCGCGGCGTAGAGGAGGGTTGGATATTCAAAACAGGCAAAGGTCTGTTATAATTGGGACAAAAGTTGTAAGTGTGAAAACTATTGTCTAACTTTACGAAAATTTTAACTAAAAAATTGAAATAGATTATGTTTACAATGTTACAGGCAGCAGCTGCACAGCAGCCACAGGGTGCAGGTTGGTCATTCTGGTTGATGATTGGTGGAATGATTCTTATTATGTGGCTCTTTATGTGGCGTCCAGAGTCTAAGCGTAGAAAGCAGATGCAGGAGTTCTTGGCAAACCTTAAGAAGGGTGACAAGGTTATCACTGCAGGTGGTATCCACGCTGTAGTTAAGGCGGTTAAGGAGACAACTCTGCTTATTGAGGTAGATAGCAACGTTACTCTTCGCATTGAGAAGAATATGGTTGTTGCTGATCCATCAACTCAGCAGCCAGAGGAGAAGAAATAATGGCTACAAAGAGTAATATCTACTACCCTCACGGCACCTGCTCACAAGCAATCCTTACCGAGATTGATGGCGAGAGGATTGTGCGCGTTCAGTTCGTGGGTGGCTGTAGCGGTAACACTCAAGGCATAGCGTCTCTTGTTGCCGGGATGAAGATTGAGGATGCAATAGCTCGCTTAGAGGGTATTGACTGCGCTGGTCGCGGAACCTCTTGTCCTGATCAACTTGCCAAGGCGTTGCGAAAAATTGCCAACGAGTAACACTCACATTCATGGGCTGCTGAACTTCGGCAGCCCTATTTTTTAGTATATGAAGTTAGCCATATACATACTCACCCTGCTTTTTGTCAGTTGTTATAACAAGGCTGTTACACCAGAGCCTGCACCTGAGGTCTTAACAACAAATGCTACCATTGCGCAACTCAAAAAGATGTGCAATACAGCCCCGCTATCCTTTACCGCTACCGCACCAGTGACCATTAGCGGCACTGTAGTCTCAAGTGATAAAGAGGGATATATCAGCGGCGCAATATACATAGACGACGGCACTGCAACTGCAAAGATTTTAGTTAGCGTATATGACCTACACTCTATCTATCCTCTCGGTGCGCGAATAACTCTATACATGCCAGAGCTTACCGCTGCAATTATTGACAATCAGCTCTCTATCGGTCTTACATACAACGGTGACGAGCCATATCCAATAAAGAGTATCGTTCTATTAGACAAACACATCACCTGCAGCAACAGCACCTACCCTGTTGAGCCACTCATCTGCACAGTAGACGAACTAACACCCTCGCTTTGTGGCAAATTAGTGACAATCAACAGCATGACTTACGTCTACACCTGCTACGAAGAGGGTTATGATGGCAAATATCTCCGCTTTAGCGATAGTAACGAGAACTTTACATACGTTTACATTGACAACTACGCTGCAGGTTTCAGTAACATTCCACCTCAATCGCCAACTCAAATCACAGGCATTGTAACCTATCAGAATGTACCCTTTGACAAGCAGAATCAAATTGTACTACTCCCGCGTAGCAGCAAAGAGATCTGGCAATAGCGCACAAATGGCAATACAGCGATAGCGACCTCTTTACTTTGGCACATCGCTTGCAGAAGAGGGTCAAAAACAGTTATCGTCATGAGAGTAAATACAGGAAAGGGATATATCTCCCTTATCACACTTATTGCCATCTGGTCGGTCTCGGCAGTAACTTCATTACCAGGTCTTGCAGTATCGCCAATTTTGGGCGACATGAATAACATCTTCCCAAAGGCTTCTGACCTTGAAATTCAGATGCTTACATCACTGCCAAGCCTTCTTATTATACCATTCGTATTAGTTGCAGGACGACTATCTACTGGGCGAGATAAGCTACCGATGCTCTATGCCGGCTTAGCAATTTTCACTATTTGTGGAGCCGCCTGCTTGATAGCCAAAAGTATGAGTGCGTTAATTATAATCAGCTCCATCCTCGGCATTGGAGCTGGCATGATTATTCCACTATCTACGGGTCTTGTTGTGGAGTATTTTACAGGTGACTTCCGTGTACGACAACTCGGCTATAGCTCAGCAATAAACAACCTCACCCTTGTAGGTGCGACAGCCCTTACTGGCTATGTTGCCGATATAAATTGGCACCTCTCTTTTTTGGTCTACCTGCTTCCAGGAATCTCGCTATTGCTATGCCTTGCACTTCGTAAAGAGAAGGCTGCGCCTGAGCCTCAACAGAGCGACCAGTACAAGCAGAGTGGCATTAACCGTAGACATCTTGCAGTGCTGACAATCTTCTACTTCGTTATTACCTATGCAACGTTGGTAATAACCTTTGACACAGCCTTCTTGTTTGAGAAGTATCACATCAAGCAGGAGTTGGCGGGTATAAGTATTTCACTCTTCTTCCTTGCCATAATGTTGCCGGGTCTATTTTTGAATAAAATTATCTCTATAACGCGCTCTTATACAAACGCCATCTGTTCACTCCTTCTGGCTGTTGGGCTTGCGATGCTTGCCACTACAAAAACGCCCGCAATGCTTATTCTGGGCATAATACTTACAGGCTTAGGTTATGGCGTTATGCAACCGCTAATATATGACAAGGCGGCAATTATTGCCCCACCACACCTTGCCACGCAAGCCCTCTCGGTAGTTATGGCGGCAAACTATATAGCCATAATTCTCTGCCCATTTATCATTGACTTAGTGCGCAACATTGTCCACAATCACTCCCACGCCTTCGGTTTTGCGCTCAATGCTATCGTTGCAGCTATTGTTGCATTTATCGCATTTTGGGGCAAGCGCGATTTTGTTTTGGGGCTTGATGAGTCCTACTACATGGATAAATAGCGATAAAATTATATCAAATGATGGGGTGAAACTGCAATTTCACCCCATAACTTTGTAAATATTTCGCAAAGATTTTATATCTTTGCACAAAATAGTGCATTATGGACATCAAATCTTTAACCCAACCCGTTTTTTCGCTCAAGTGGTGGAGCTCATGGTTCTTCATCCTTTTAGGATGTACACTTCTTGCTGCTGGTTATGTATATTTCATTAGCCCCTACAACATTGTTCCTGGAGGTGTCTATGGAGCAAGTATCGTCTTGCATAACATATTCCCGAACATTCAAGTAGGTACATTCGGTTATATGTTTGATATTCCGCTACTTATACTTGCCTTTATAATTTTCGGCAGTAAGTTTGGTAGCAGAACTATCGTCGCAGCACTCTATACCCCTGGCTGCATGAACGTTATCACTCGTCTATCCTTCCCGAATGAGGAGGCGTTGAGAAACCTCGACCCTGCACAGATGCTCGGCGGTATTCTTGACCTCTCTGACCACCTTATGCTCGCCTCATTTATCGGCTCAGTATTCCTCGGCGTAGGTGTAGGTCTTGTAGTTCGCCAGCAGGCAACAACGGGCGGAACAGATATTGTGGCGATGATGATTCAGAAATATTTTCACATTGGATTTTCAAATGCAGTGCTTATTGCCGACTCAGTTGTAGTGCTTTCAGGTCTACTGGTTATCGGCTTTGGTATCGGTACTGGAGAGCCTGACCCACAGGGTTGGCTACTATCGCTCTACTCACTTATTACAATCTACGTCACCTCTCGTGTACTGGCATACACTATCAACGGTGCTTCGTACAACAAGTTGATATTTATAATCCTCAACAAGCACAACGACACTCTTAAGGAGTTTATTCTTAAGGACCTTGACCGCTCAGCAACATACATTCAGTCTCGCGGTATGTATTCAGATGACGAGAAGGAGATGATTTTCCTTGTTGTACCAAATAAGGATGTACCACTTGTTCAGAGTACCATCCGTGAGGTAGATCCTACAGCATTTATTGTCGTAACTGATGCATACGACACCTTTGGTGAGGGATTTAAGCCACTGCCAACGAAGGACGATATACAGAACATATAAAAGCAAACACATTGGAGATAAATTCACTACGCCCTCTTACAGGCGAGGGTAGAAAACTATTTATAGAGACATACGGCTGCCAGATGAATGCAGGAGATAGCGAAATTGTTGTCTCAATAATGCAGGAACATGGCTACCGATACACAGAGAGTATTGACCAGGCTGATATTATTCTGATAAATACTTGTTCAATACGCGACAATGCCGAGCAGAGAATCTGGGGACGACTCTCCGCAATGCGTCAGCTCAAGAAGCGCAAACCAAATCTTATTGTCGGCATTATTGGCTGCATGGCTGAGCGACTCAAGGAGCAACTTATTGAGCCACAGACTGGTGTAGATATTGTTGCAGGACCAGACTCGTACCGCTCACTACCAGAGCTTGTTCGCACAGCAGAGAGTGGCGACAAGGGTATCAATGTAGAGCTTTCAAAGGAGGAGACATATGCTGAAATTGCACCTGTGCGCCTTGATAAGAGCGGTGTTTCGGCATATATCGCCATCATGCGTGGCTGTAATAACTACTGCGCCTACTGTGTAGTGCCTTATACACGCGGCATTGAGCGTAGCCGTGACCCTCAGACCATTGTTGCTGAGGCTCGCACACTATTTGAGAATGGTTACCGCGAAGTGACACTGCTTGGTCAGAATGTAAACTCATACAAGTGTGGCGAGGTTGGCTTCCCAGAGCTTATGGAGATGGTGGCACAAATATCGCCACTGCTTCGTGTCCGTTTTGCCACATCGCATCCAAAGGATATTTCAGATGCTCTTCTTGAGGTTATGGCTCGCCATGACAATATCTGCAAAGCTATTCATCTGCCAGCGCAGAGTGGTAGTAATGAGATGCTTAAGAAGATGAACCGCAAATATACACGCGAGTGGTATCTTGAGCGCGTGGCGGCTATTCGTCGTTATATGCCAGATTGCGCAATTACCACAGACCTTATCGCGGGCTTCTGTGGCGAGACACTGGAGGATCACCAGCAGACCCTCTCACTAATGCAGGAGGTGGGCTATGCATCGGCATTTATGTTCAAGTACTCCGAGCGCCCAGGAACATTCTCCGCGCGTCACTACCCTGATGATATTGCAGACGAGGAGAAGACTCGCCGTCTAAATGAGATTATCGCGCTGCAAAACTCTCTCTCCGTTGCAAGCAACCAGGCAGAGGTAGGACTTGTGCGCGAGATTCTTGTTGAGGGTACGTCAAAGCGTAGCGAGGAGCAACTCTGTGGTAGAACATCGCAGAATAAGATGGTTGTCTTTGACCGTGGCGGCCATAAGGCTGGCGACTATGTAACGGTAAAAATTACGGGTTGCTCATCAGCCACCCTATTTGGAGAGGAGATTAAATAATTGAGATTAAATAATTAAAGAGAGAAAATATGGCACTTCAATGTGGAATTGTCGGACTGCCAAATGTCGGCAAATCAACACTTTTCAACTGTCTTTCAAACGCTAAAGCACAGTCAGCAAACTTCCCTTTTTGTACTATTGAGCCAAATGTAGGCGTTATTACCGTTCCTGACGAGCGTCTTATTCGCCTTGCAGAGATTGATAAACCTAAGCGCGTAATCCCAACAACTATTGAGATTGTAGATATTGCAGGTCTTGTTAAAGGTGCATCAAAGGGCGAGGGTCTTGGAAATAAGTTCCTTGCAAATATCCGCAACACAAACGCAATTATCCACGTTCTTCGCTGTTTTGAGGATGGGAATATCACCCACGTAGATGGTAGCGTAGACCCAGTGCGTGATAAGGGCGTTATTGATACCGAGCTTCAGCTTAAGGACCTTGAGACTGTAGAGAATCGTATTGCAAAAGTCGCAAAGCAGGCACAGACTGGTGGCGACAAGACAGCAAAGCGTCAGTATGAGATTCTTCTCCGCTATAAGGCAGCCCTTGAGCAGGGACTATCAGCTCGCACCGTTGAGCTTGACAAGGAGGAGCGCAAGATTATGCAAGACCTTAACCTACTGACAGACAAGCCAGTACTCTACCTCTGCAATGTAGACGAGAAGAGTGCTGTTACTGGTAACAAATATACCGAGGCTGTCGCTGAGGCTATTAAGGATGAGAATGCCGAGATGCTTATCGTTGCAGCGGCTACCGAGGCGGACATTGCCGAGCTTGAGAGCTATGAGGAGCGCCAGATGTTCCTTGAGGATATGGGTCTTACAGAGTCTGGTGTTAGCCGACTTATTAAGGCTGCATATAAGCTTCTGAACCTTGAGACCTTCTTTACAACAGGTGCAGACGAGTCTCGCGCATGGACATACGTACGCGGCGCTAAGGCTCCACAGGCGGCTGGAACTATCCACACAGACTTTGAGAAGGGATTTATCCGCGCAGAGGTTATCAAGTATGAGGACTATGTTACTCTTGGCTCTGAGAAGGCTTGCCGCGATGTTGGTAAGATTGGCATTGAGGGTAAGGAGTATGTTGTTCAGGATGGCGACATTATGCACTTCCTTTTCAATGTATAGTGCGCGATTTTGAACATTTTATAACCCAGATATTCTATATCTTTGCAGTTATGTTTACGCTTGCAACATACAACACCTTTCTAATCATTATGGCAGTGGTTGCCGTAGTGGTATTTATTGCTCTGTACTTTGTAGATGCTGGGTACGGTTACCTCTTTAACCCGAAGTTCGGTTTCCCTATCCCAAACCGCATTGCATGGGTAATTATGGAGTGCCCAGTCTTTATTGTTATGACTGTGCTATGGTGGCTCTCGGATGTACGTTTTGAGGTAGCTCCGTTGGTGCTGTTTTTAATCTTTCAGACCCACTATTTTCAGCGCTCATTTATCTTTCCACTGCTTATACGCGGCAACTCAAAGATGCCATGCGGAATTATGCTCATGGGCGTAATTTTTAACACTCTGAATGCCCTTATGCAGGGTGGTTGGATATTTTATCTCGCCCCTGAGCAGGGATACTACGATGGTTGGATGTGCAAGCCTTATATCTACATCGGTGCAGCTATTTGGTTAGCAGGTTTTGTTATCAACCTCCACTCGGACTACATCATCCGCAACCTCCGCAAGCCAGGCGATACGAAGCACTACATCCCTAAGGGTGGCATGTTCCGCTATGTATCATCAGCAAACTACTTTGGCGAGTTTACAGAGTGGGTAGGTTTTGCTGTTGCAAGCTGGTCTTGGGCGGGCGTTGTCTTTGCACTATGGACCTTTGCAAACCTCGGTCCACGTGCTGCATCACTCTATAAGAGATACGAAGCTGAGTTTGGCGAGGAGTTTACATCGCTTGGCAGAAAGCGCATTATTCCGTTTATATATTAAAACTACTAAATATGAAGAATCTTGACGATTCAAAGCTATTTACCCCATATCAGATGGGACCTGTGACTCTGAGAAACCGAGTAATCCGCTCGGCTGCCTTTGAGAGTATGGGTAAGGATTTTGGTCCTACACAGGATTTGAAGGAGTACCACACAAGCGTTGCTCGTGGTGGAGTGGGTATGACTACCCTCGCCTATGCGTCAATCAACCGTAGCGGTGTGTCGTTCAACTCACAGCTCTGGCTACGCGATGAGATTGTGCCACAGCTGCGCGATATTACCGAGGCGGTGCATAATGAGGGTGCTGCAGTAGGTATTCAGATTGGTCACTGCGGAAATATGACCCACTGGTCTACCGCAGGCTCATTCCCAGTCTCTGCATCTAATGGCTTTAACCTCTACTCCCCTACCTTCCACCGTCGTATGAGCCACGCTGAGATTGCTCAAACGGCAAAAGACTTCGGCAAGGCTGTTTACACGGCTCACGAGGCGGGCTTTGACTCTGTAGAGGTTCATGCTGGTCACGGATACCTTATCTCGCAGTTCCTCTCACCATGGACCAACCGTCGTCGTGACGAGTATGGAGGCTCACTTGAGAACCGTATGCGCTTTATGAAGATGTGCCTTACAGAGGTTATGGAGGCAGCTGCAAAGTGCAATATGGCTGTACTTGTAAAGCACAATATGGAGGATGGATTTAAGAGCGGCATTCAAGTGCCTGAGAGCATTGAGATTGCCAAGGAGATTGAGAAGTTCGGCGTTCACGGCATAGTTCTCTCCTCTGGCTTTGTCTCTCGCGCCCCTATGGCTGTTATGCGTGGAAGAATCCCTACAAAGACTATGGGCTACTATATGGGTTGGAACGAGTGGCTGCAGAAGATTGTCGTTAGCCTCTTTGGTCAGTGGATGATTAAGGATTACGACTTTGAGGAGTGCTTCTTCCTTGAGAATGCCAAGAAGTTCCGCGCCGAGCTGAAGGGTCCACTTGTATATGTTGGTGGTCTTGTTTCTCGTGAGGGTATTGAGAAGGTTCTTGACGAGGGATTTGAGATGGTACAGATGGCTCGCGCGCTGATTAACGACCCATACTTTATCAATAAGCTCCGCGAGGGTGACTTTACCACACGCGCTGGTTGCGATCACCGCGACTACTGCATCGCCCGCATGTACTCTGATAAGATGATGTGCTGCCACAACTGTACTGAGCATATTCCAGAGCGATTGTGGAAGGAACTTCGCAAAATTAAGTAGTATGAAGCGCGGATATGTAGAGAGAGGGACAAATACTGCCCTTGTCACCGGTGCATCATCGGGTATCGGACTATGCTATGCCGAGCAACTCGCTGCGCGTGGCTATAACCTTATTATCGTCAGCCGCGATAAGGAACAACTGGAGGCTGTAGCAAAGCAAATTCGCGAGAAGGAGGAGGTAAAGGTCACTGTACTGGCTAAAGACCTTGCAACAATGACCGCTGCCGAGGAGCTGTATGAGTGGACAAAAACTGAGGGCTATACTATTGATGTGCTAATAAATAACGCAGGAATGTTCTCTTTCTGCGATATTCTCAATACTCCAACCGAGCGCATAAAGCAGACCATTACACTGCACGATGTTACAAATACCATTCTATGTAAACTCTTTGCAGCAGATATGGCAGAGCGAGGCGGCGGACATATTCTTAACATGTCGTCTTACTCTATCTGGATGCCGTGGCCAGGACTCTCGCTCTACAGCGCAAGCAAAGCATACCTTAAGTCCTTCTCTGTTGCCTTTGCTAAGGAGGTGAAGGAGAAGGGGGTCTATGTGACCGTTGTCTGCCCTGCAGGTATCGCTACAGATCTGTATGGGCTGAGCAAAAAGTGGCAGAAAATTGGACTCAATATCCACGCACTCTCAACGCCTAAGTTCTGCGCACGCCGTGGATTGAATAGCCTATTTAAGCACCGCCGAACAGTTGTGCCAGACTGGTGGATGCGAATACTGATTCCACTACTGGAAAACTTGCCAATGTTCGTTCTTCGCTGGATGCGCGGTTTTACCAAAAAATGGCAAAAATAATCCGAATATAGGCATTATACATATGTTATATTTAGAGGCTTTATGCCTCTTTTTTTTGTTCAAAAATTTGGATATAAAAATTTTTTTACCTATTTTTGTAGCTGTATAAAGAACGGATAATGTTTCGTAACTATCAGAGAGGTAACAAAATCGCCTTTGCGCGTGTGTAGAACAAGGATTTGTTCTGCATCGTTGTGCTTTCTGGAGACTTCATCTACTCTACCCCACATTTAGAGTTTGGTGTAAGTTTTGGCTCTGTCGTAAATTCCGGTGGGGAGCGAAAAAAATCATGCAAAAATAGTAGCTAAACGAAATATAAAGAAAGGTATGTCGGCTACACCCCTAAACTGATTTCTGAATGCTTTGACTTTTGCATTG
>SUZO01000003.1 GCA_015059805.1 Rikenellaceae bacterium | reverse complement strand
CTGTGCCTCTGCGCTGAGGATTAGATGTCTTTACAGAGAAAGAGATAGTCTTGTCTGTTAGCTCACGAGGAATATCGTAGTAGTAGAAAACATTCAAAGAGGAGAACGGATCCTCCATATTCAATGGCTTTTGCATAACTCCGCCATCAGCCAGAGGTATCTTATTGCCAGCCTCATCATATAAGGTGATAGTTGCCGAACTTACATCTTCAGGTCCGACAGTACCATTCATTATATCGTCCATAGGCATATTATAGACAATCTCGTCGGTAAAGTAGATTCTGTGATTCTTGAATACTTCGCCCAGATTATATATCTTATTGCGTTCAAATTGCATTGGCGCATTAAGACTCTTATACAAATCTCCGTTTATATACATAGATAGTTGCGAGGTGTTCGGACAGGCAGAAATGTAGTAAGTTTTATCCTTCTCAAACTTACCCGTTACCTCGATATAATCATAATTGTTCTCGTACGGAGTTGAAGTTACAACGCCACTCTTCAAACCTTGAATAAAAAACTTACCTGAAATACCTTGACCTCGTAACTCTAATGATGTTACATTGTCAGATGCTATTCTGACTTTATACATTGTGCCGACATTCTTAAAATTGATTTTATTTCCTGCCGTATAGCCTGCTATAGCTGGTTTAGACACACTTTTCGCATCGACCCAAGGGGTGATATAAAATGAGTAACTGTCTTTTGCAAAATCAACATAATCTCCGCTTAAGGTCTCTGGATAAAAAGCCAAAAATTCATCACCTATAACATCGCGGTACACACCATCATAAGAGGGGAGTTGAGCAAAGCGAACAGAACTACCCGACTCCATCGCTGCAAAATATTCCCACGAATCTACTCCATACTCATTCATTACAGGATAGACACATATAGAGTCACCTTTTTCCCACATAAAACTCCTACCGTCAAACTCTAATCGAGTATCAGCCTGCTCTATGGTTGCAGTAAAAATCCTACGGGAATTAGCATTAGGTAGTGGTGATATACTTTCATTGTCTACACTGTCTGTTGTACAGCTAACTAAAGTGTACATCAAAAACAATACAAAAAAATAGTTAAAAGTTCTCATAATTTCCTCCTTTCTACCATATAGGCTCACCGCCATTACCCTCTTCAAACTCCTCGTTGGTGGTGCCACCATCCAATGTCGCAGCAAAACCCTGTTCTGCTGCAAAACTTAAATACTCCAAATCCGGAGTTGTGTAAAATTTAGCACTCATAATATTCATAATATATTAGTTAGTTTTGAATTTTGACCAATAAGCCAAAAAAATTATGGATACTCATAACATAATGATGAACAATATGCATAACCTCCACGCATCAAACAATAAAGCCGACCTCTCTGAAATATTAGTCAATTCGCTAATTATCAAATATATTTCTGGTATTCATTTCACAACCATTCTTTGCAAATTTATAAATTTAATTTCAAAAATCAATAGGCAGGTTATATAAAAAATCAAGAGGTAATAAAAAATCGATTCTTTGAATAAAAAATCAATTTATAGAGCAATTTTTTTTTGAAATACGCTTGCTAAATAAAAAATTATAGTTAAATTTGTGAATTACACCAAAATAAATACCTAAAACCTAAATAACTATGAAAATTGTTTGTATAGCTGATGCCTTTATTACCAGCGAGATGATGGAGAAAGGCGTACGTCCTTACCTTAAAGATGGCGACACCATGGAGGTCTTCTTCTTTGGTCTACCAGACAAGTCACAGATGCGCGACATTATTAAGGATATTGAGGCTCGTCGCCACGACAATATCGTCTATCCAGAGGGTCTTGAGGAGGCTATTGCTGCTGCAGACCTTATCATCGTACACCTCTGCCCTATCAAGCGTCGCATGATTGAGAAGGCTCCTAACCTCAAGGCTATTATGACCTGCCGCGGTGGATTGGAGAATATCGACGTTGAGGATGCTACAGAGCTGGGAATTATCGTATCTAACAACCCTGCACACAATGCAAATGCTGTTGCTGAGTTTACAATTGGTGTTATCCTCTCAGAGACTCGTAATATCTCACGCTCAAATATTGCACTTCGTAACCGCGAGTGGAGAATCACCTATCCAAACACAGAGACCTCTGTTAAGGAGATGACCGACATGACCGTTGGTATCGTTGGCTATGGCTCTATTGGTCGCCTTGTAGCTTATAAGCTCTCTGTTTTCGGCTGTAAGATTCTTGTTGCCGACCCATTCCTTAAGGAGTGCAAGGAGGATTATGTTACTGTTGTTCCTATGGACGAGTTGCTCGCAACTGCAGACATTGTAACGCTCCATGCCCGCTCAAATGGTGCTATTATGACCGACCGCGAGTTTGGATTGATGAAGCAGAACTCGTATCTTATCAACACCGCTCGTTCATACCTTGTTGATACAGAGGCATTTAGACGAGCAATGGATAGTGGCAAGCTACTTGGTGCAGCTATTGACGTATTTGAGACTGAGCCAGATATTCCTGAGTTCTACCTCAAGTATGACAACATCACCCTTACCAACCACCTTGGCGGCATTACCGTAAACTCATTCTGCGACGCCCCTATCTTTGCTATCAAGAACTACCAGAACTTCCTTGCCGGTGGCGAGCTTACCTTCTGGGTAAATAAGAAGCAACTTTCATAATTGATAACCTAAAAAAAACTCAAACTAATATGACATCTATTCTTACTTCACGCCCAGAACTTAAAGCTGCACTTGATAGTGTTGCCGAGGTTGCAGGTTACCTATGGCAGAAGGGATGGGCTGAGCGCAACGGTGGAAACCTCACGCTCAACATCACAGAGTATGTAGACGAGCAGATGCGCGCCATGCCAGCCATTTGCGCTCCAAAGGCTATTGGCGTAACACTTCCACACCTTAAGGGTTGCTACTTCTACTGCAAGGGCACAGGTAAGCGTATGCGCGACCTTGCACGCGATCCGATGTGTGCTGGTAGTATTGTTCGCATTCTTGACGACTGCGCAACATACGAGATTATTGCTGATAATCCTATCGTTCCCACATCCGAGATTTCATCTCACCTTGCAATTCAGGACTATATGATAGAGTGCGGCTCTGGCTATAAGGCTACACTGCACACCCACCCTATTGAGCTTGTGGCATTGTCACACTCAAAGGAGTTCCTCGACTCAGAGCATCTTACACAGGTTCTTTGGTCAATGATTCCTGAGACTCTTGCCTTTGCTCCACTTGGCATTGGTGTTGTACCATACGCACTGCCATCATCTACAGAGCTTGTAGAACCAACGCTAAAGCAGATTAGACGATATGACGTTGTACTGTGGGAGAAGCACGGTACTGTTGCAGTGGGTCCAGATATGATGGAGGCGTTTGACCAGACAGATGTGCTTAATAAGGCTGCAAATATCTACATGACTGCAAAGAATTTCGGCTTTACTGCCGAGGGTATGACTCCAGAGGCTGTACAGGAGATTCGTGATGTATTCAAACTGCCTAATCAGCGATAACGATGAAGAAGTTTTTTGCAATATTTTCAGTTGTAATTCTCGCTTTAAGTTCTTGCTGCAAGCAGAGTAGCGAGGTTAAAATCCTTGCTCACCGCGGCAATGCAAGCACCGGCAGCGAGTTTACCACAGACGAGAATACCCTTGACGCTCTTCGTCGCGCACAGGAGCTGAATTTTGCAGGTGTTGAGTTTGATGTACACCTTACAGCGGACAATCAGCTTGTTATCCGCCACGATAATAAGATTACAGATGAACTGAGCTGTCAGGGTAGCACCTTTGAGGAGATTCGCGCCCACCGCCTCCCATTTGGTAATCAGATTCCTACTCTGCGCGAGTGGCTTGAGCAGGCAAAGAAGACCCCTCACATCTATCAACTTCTGGAGATTAAGTCTCACAAGGGCGAGCGCGAGAAGGAACTTATCACAAAGAGCCTTGAGATTATCCGCGAGCTTGATATGCTTGACCAGATGTACATGCTCTCTTTCAAGACCGAGACGCTTGATGAGGTGCTTCGTCAGGAGCCAAATATGAAGGTTATCTACAACTCAAGCAACCTTCACCACTCACTCAAGCCTGAGGAGGTTAAAGAGCGCGGATATAACGCTATATCGTATAATATCAACGTTATTCTAAACCATACCGAGTGGATTGAGCAGTTCCGCCAGTACGGCATTGAGACCTTCTTGTGGATGGTAAACACCCCTTACACATACAATATCGCTAAAGAGTTGGGCTTTACTTGGGCAACAACCGACTTCTACGATGCAATTACTAAGTAAGCAGAGCTATAAAACAAATAGAGGGGTGAGAAAATCTCACCCCTCTATTTGTTTTACTCGAACAACCCCAACGCTACACAGGCATTATATATTCCATCTTTGTCTACATCGGTGGTAATATAATCAGCTCTCTGTTTGAGCTCATCAATGGCATTTCCCATAGCCACCTTTGTCCAGCCATCAACAAACATAGACAAATCGTTTGCTGCATCGCCAAAGACAACCACATCGCTTGTTTCTGCTCCAAAGTGGTCCATAATGCGACGAATACCAAATGCCTTATCCGACGGCTCAACAAAGATATACTCCTTCAGAAAACGCCCCCACGGCACACTTTTTAGACTCTCAAGCGTATACTCCGTAGGCTCATAGCAGGCAATATATGCCTTGTAAATCTTGTCGTAGTCGGCAGGATCAAGACCCTCAACAACCTCAGTCTGCATATAGACATCGTTTGTAAAGTCCTGAAAACGGTTATCTGGAGCGCTGCGCACCACTGAGTTATCTACCTGCAACGCCCAAGGGATATTCTTCGCCTTGCACTCGTCAATAACACGAATAACATCCTGCTTATTGAGAGGTGTAATATCTACCAGCTCGCCATTTATCGTTACGCCATAGCCGCCATCGCTAACCATATTCTCAAAGCCTAACTCGTGCATATAACCGAGCGCCATAGCCTGCGAGCGACCCGTCGCAATGGCAAGAAAATGACCCGCCTCACGGAGCTTCTTAAGGGCAACCTTCGCCGACCCAGGCACATAAGTCTTGTTGTATCCACCCGCCACCAGCGTGCCATCTATATCAAAAAATATATACTTTCGCTTCATATTCCATATTTTTTGCAAAGATAGGGAATTTTTGTTAAATAGCTATTGGTCAACGCTCGGCACAGTTCAATTAGAGTACCGTCCCATTTTGTTGTCAAAACGCGGTAGATACGACGCTCGGCAAAAATCCCAGCGATGGATAGTACTTAACGTACAGCCATTGCTGGGATTTTTGTTAGCGGAAGTAGATAGCCGTGTTTTGGCGACAAAATTAGACGTGGCGAAGTATCTCATCCAACCCATCAAAATGACACTTATAATCCTCAAGAGAGCGGTTGATAATCTCCTGAGCCTCCTCGCGACCATAGATGTCTACGATTTCAACTTTTTTGGCTTTCTCGCTGTCAGGCATATCCTTATAGGTGAGGAAGTAGTGCTTCAGACGGTTTACAACACCCTTTGGCAGCTCGGAGATGTCGTTGTAGCTGCTGTAGGTCACGTCGTGGGTGAGAACGGCGATAATCTTGTCATCAGCCTCGTTGCCGTCAAGCATACGGAAGCCACCTATTGGGCGCACCTCGCAGATAATATCTCCGTGGACAATGTCGCGCTCGGTAAGCACACAGATATCTAATGGGTCTCCGTCACCAACAATCTCTGTACGACCGCTCTGCTGCATACAGTAGTCTGCCACCTTGTCGCCACAGAAGCTCTGCGGCACAAAACCATAAAGCGCAGGTACCACATTGGAGTACTTCTGCGGGCGGTCAATCTTCAGATAACCGCTCACCTTGTCCAGCTCGTACTTAACAGTATCTGTCGGCACCATCTCAATAAAGGCGGTGATTACATTGGGTGCAGCCTCACCCACCTCAATACCGTGCCAAGGGTGCGACTTGTAACGCAAACCCATCAGCCGTGCAATAGGATCATTGATTTTATTTCCCATATCGTTGTTGTTTTGATACACAAAGTTACAAACTTTTTGTCAGAATAGCAAGAAAGAGGAGAAAAAACACTATTGGCTTGCCTTCGGCAACCCGACCCTGCTCCGCCTCGGCAATATCAGTCGCGGCATAAATGCCCCAAAATGCGAAATTGAAAATCTGTGAGCAAGTTCCCATTTTCAATTGTCGCCTTTTGCACCTTCGGTGTGCGACCGCTGTTGCACTCGGCTTAATCGCAGCGTTGGCTTGCTAACGCAGTACAGAGAATTTAAGGAGCGCTCAATGACAGCGAATGACAATGAATGACAGCGGGCTAACGCCCTTAATACTGCGCAGAGCGCTATTCTATGTCATTGAGGGCTGAAAGCCCTTGCTATTGAATGTCATTCACCATTACTCCGCCCAATCAAAGCGCCAATTTTGTCGACATTGCCGACACCGCTAAAAAGCTAACGCCGCGATTGAGCCGAGAGCAATCAAACTTGTTTGAATTGCCGAGGCGCACCGAAGGTGAGCCAATAGCCAATGGCTAACGGCTAATTAAAAAGCGGACACGGCACGCACATAGTAGAGGTCGCGCTTACTGGTGATGTGGGCGTTGCCACGGTACATATAGACACGCCACGCACAGAACTCACCGTCATATTGCTTATCATATTCCGTTGACGACCAATACAACTTCCATTCGCCTCTATTATACAACTTTGTACCACCTCTTGCTATGAGTGTACGATTAACAGCGTCGTGAACAGCGGTGTTTAACGTAAAGACCCTCAACTCCTCTATTGACGGCAGATACCAATCTTCACCAAGGTCTGCGCACCACTTAAAGGCAGGATATTTACTCTGCCAACCAGAGATTGCTTTAACCTTTGCTGAATTATACGCGCCATCAGTTTCGCTATCAGCACCAATTAGGCGATTTTGCTCTGCTTCATCAGACGACCATTGCAACCTCTCTGCGGACTGCTTCATACTGACAATCTTGCCACTACGACCATCGGCACTGACCTCAAAGACAACACCCTCTTTACCATTCTCGTTATAGTAGTCGCCAATGCTATAAGTAGCTTTGGTCTCTTTTGCTTTGTCTGGTTTTAGTAGAAAAAATATGAATATTGCACCAAAAAAAGCTGTTACTGCAAACGCAATCTTTCCAACAGTCACAAACAACTTTTTGACATATTGAGGCAGCTTATTATACTTAGATACAGGTTTTATAACAGACCCAGTGGGCAACACTGCTGGTGATGTTGTCGGTGCAGGGGTTTGCGGCTGCGGGGCGATAAGTTTGATGCCGAGCAGTTTAGCGATATGATCAGCCAGGTTGCCGAAGCATGCCGCTGGATTTGGGAAGGCGTCAATCCAGTTGATATTTTTCAGGTAGTACTTCTTTGCACCCTTAAAGGCGTCGTCAGTAATTCGGAAGGTAAGAATTGGTTTATTATCTTCACTGGCAAGCTCAATCTCGCGGTCCACCTGCACAGAGTTGTTGAAGTGGTTAGAAAACACCACAACCATCATGCGCGACTGCTCCAGCGCCTCAACGATAGCCTTTGCCCAGACAACGCTCTTAGGAATATCACGATAAGCCACAAAGCAACGTATCTTGAGCGACTCAAGATAAGCACAAAGTCCCTCAACAACCTTCTGATCATGGGACGAATAACTTATAAAGACATCGTATTTCATAGTCTGGGATAATAATTGACAAAGGTAATAAAAAAATCTTGCGGGTGCAAGATTTTTTTGGCTGTTGGCTATTAGCCATTTTGTCGTCAGAGTGTGTCAGATACGGTGCATCGTACAAAAAAGCAGTGGCGGATAGTACTAAAACGTACAGCCGCCACTGATTTTTAAGGGATGTGCCGTAGGTGGCACACTATCACGACAAAATTTTACTCAAGACCCTTAAGTTTTTTGTACTCAGCATTATACTTATTGTACTTATCCATTACGCCTGGCTCCTCGCGGAGAAGGAAGCAAACCTCCTTAAGAATCTGAGCGCAATCTACATTCTGAGGGTTAAGTTCGTGAGCCTTCTCAAGGTAAGGGATTGACTCCATATATACAGCGCGAACCTTCTTACGCTCAGCAAGATACTCCTCCTGGCTGGTGAATGAGTCAAGCTTCTGGTTAAAGAGGCGGTTCTCGTGCTCAGCCTTCTCAACGTAGAAGTAGCCGATATAGAAGTTAGTATCGTAGTCATTTGGCTTCAGGGTGTCAATCTTCTTGAAAGAGGTGATGCACTCGTCAAAGTTCTTAAGTTTGTAGAACACGCGACCACGACCGAACCAGAGGTCTGGGTTATCTGGAGTCTCAGCAAGGAACTTGTCAATCATATCTACAAGCTCAGCAGGGTCACCAACGCCCTCCTCAGCAGTGTAGAGGGACATCAGACCGTCAAGAATCTTGTCGTTCTTAGGGAACTTCTCGATACCCTCAAGAAGGATATTCTTTGCCTTAACGAGGTTCTCCTTATTATCCTCACGCTGACCATAGTAGCAGTGGAAGAGGTAGTAGTAGAGGTTACCTGTCTCGTCTACATAGCCAAGCTCACGAGCCTTGTTAAGGTAGTTCTCTCCGTCTACAAAGTACTGCTTGTTCTCAGCACCGAGGAATGCAGACATCTGACCAGCGAAGAAGTAGTACTTAGGATCTACCTGAGAGTAGATTCTATTCTCCTGGAGCTTTGCAGCCTTAACAAAGGCGTCAATAGCAACAGAGTACTTAGGGATGAAGGTGCTAATCTCGCCAAGCTGAGAGTAGTAGTTGATAGCCATATCAAGGAGTGGCTTAAGCTTAGCGTCGCTCTTAGGGTCAAGCTCCTGAGCCTTAGCTACAGCCTCAACAATAACCTCAAAGATACCATCTTTAATCTCACGAGTCTGATCCCATGCAGCTACACGGTTCTCGCTCATGTAGACCTTAACCCAAGGGTAAACCCAAATCTGGCGACCCTGCTCGTCGGTTACAGTCTCAGTAGGCTCACCCATAGTGTAACGCAAGAATGTTGCATCCAAAGAGGTAGAGAGTGCCTTTGTAGGCTCCATAAGAGCATCTGAGTAGGTCTTAGCACGGTTTACCCATACTGCAGCCTTAGCTGATTTCTTTGCGTCCTTAACCTCTGCATCGCTCTTAGCAAGCTTTGCAAGTGTAGACTCCTCATTGATTTTCTGTGCAGTAGCAGTTGGCACCATCAAAGCCATAGCGGCTGCTACCATCAAGATAAACTTTTTCATAATATTAAAAATTGGTTTTAATTATTTGTTTCACTTTCAGCTGCAGGGGCTACGGTCTGCTCAGCCTCTGCTACTACATTCTCGCCATCTACAACCTCAACACTCTCCTCGTCCTCACTCTTTGGCACTGCCATAACTGAGGCGATGCAATCACCCTCGCGCAGGTTGATAATCTTCACGCCCTGGGTAGCACGACCTGCAAGGCGAATCTGCTCTACTGAGGTGCGGATTGTAAGACCTGAGCGGTTGATAATCATAAGGTCGTTCTGGTCTGTTACCGCCTGAATAGAGATTAGCTTACCGGTCTTTTCGGTGATGTTAATGGTCTTAACACCCTTACCGCCACGGTTAGTAATGCGGTACTCGTCAAGGTCAGTTCGCTTACCAAATCCATTCTCTGAAAGAACGAGTACATCCTGATTTGAGTCTGGCTCAATGCAGATCATACCGATAGCCTCATTGCCATCCTCAAGGGCGATACCGCGAACACCCATACTTGTACGACCTACAGGGCGAACAATATCCTCATTGAAGCGGATAGCCTTACCCTCGCGCGATGCAATCATAACCTCTGCATGTCCGCTTGTAAGCTTAGCGTCAATAAGTTGGTCTCCCTCGCGGATAACGATTGCATTGACACCATTTGCACGTGGACGAGAGTATGCCTCAAGCTTGGTCTTCTTGATTGTTCCGTCCTTGGTACACATGATGATAAAGTTATTCTCTACATAGTCAGCATCGCTCAGGCGCTTGCAGTTGATATATGCGCGAACCTTATCATCTGGCTCAATCTGGATGACATTTTGTATAGCCCTTCCCTTAGAAGAACGAGTGCCCTCAGGAATTTCGTATACCTTGAGCCAATAACAACGACCCTTTTCGGTAAAGAACATCATTGTATTGTGCATAGAGGCAACATAGATATGCTCAATAAAGTCCTCATCGCGCGTTGCACTACCCTTAGCACCTACGCCACCACGATTCTGTGTACGATACTCAGAGAGTGATGTACGCTTGATATATCCGAGGTGAGAGATTGTAATAACCATATCCTCGTCAGCATAGAAGTCCTCTGGATTGAACTCCTCCGAAGAGTAGACAATCTCAGAACGGCGCTCATCGGCGTAGTTCTCGCGCACCTCAATAAGCTCCTCCTTAACAATCTGAAGCTGGCGCTCAGTGCTACCGAGAATCTCTGTATACTCAGCAATATTTGCCTCAAGCATATCGCGCTCAGCGGTAAGCTTGCCATGCTCAAGACCTGTAAGAGCACCCAGACGCATTGCCACGATAGCTGCAGCCTGAAGCTCTGAGAGGTTGAACTTCTCCATAAGAGCCTGACGAGCATCCTCAGGGGTACGCTGCGCACGGATAGTGTGAACAACCTCGTCAATATTATCCTGCGCGATAAGCAGACCCTGAACAATGTGGAGTCTATCTTGCGCCACCTTAAGATCGTGCTGTGTGCGGCGTACAACAACCTCATGACGGTGATCTACAAAGTGAGCGATAAGCTGCTTAAGGTTAAGAAGTTCTGGACGACCATTTACAAGGGCGATGTTGTTCACTGCAAATGATGACTGAAGTGCAGTGTGCTTGAAGAGCATATTGACAACTACATTTGCCACTGCATCCTGCTTGAGCAGAACAACAAGACGAACACCGTCGCGGTCTGATGACTCATCGTTTACATCGGCAATGCCGTCAATCTTACCATCCTTAATCAGCTTTGCAATGCTATCACACAACTCATCCTTACGCACCATATATGGCATCTCGGTAAAGACAATCTGCTGACGATTCTTAACACTCTCAATCTCGTACTTAGCGCGTATAATCACGCGACCACGACCAGTAAGCAGAGCCTCCTTAATACCAGCATAACCATAGAGGATACCGCCTGTAGGGAAGTCTGGACCCTTAACAAAGTGGAGAAGCTCCTCGCACTCGCACTCTGGATTGTCAATATATGCACAACAAGCATCTACAACCTCACCAAGGTTGTGTGGAGCCATATTTGTTGCCATACCGACCGCAATACCACTTGCACCATTTACAAGCAGAAGTGGAATCTTTGTAGGCAGAACTGTTGGCTCAAGCTCCTCGCCGTCAAAGTTTGGAGTCCAATCGATAGTCTGCTTGTCAATGTCAGCCATAACCTCAGCAGAGATCTTCTGCAGGCGAGCCTCGGTATAACGCATAGCCGCTGGAGAGTCGCCATCCATAGAACCGAAGTTACCCTGACCATCCACAAGAGGATAACGCATAGCCCAATCCTGAGCCATACGACACATAGCATCATAAACAGAAGAGTCACCATGTGGGTGGAACTTACCCAACACATCACCCACGATACGGGCAGATTTACGAGTCTCCTTGTCATGATACAGATGCAGATGCTCGCTCATATCAAAGAGGATACGGCGGTGCACCGGCTTAAGTCCATCTCGCACATCAGGCAGTGCACGAGAGACGATTACCGACATCGAATAGTTGATGTAGGCGGTCTTCATCTGCTCCTCGATATTCACTCTATCGATTCTGCCGACAAGACCCTTATTCATTTCTTCCAATTCCATAATATAAGTTTAAGTTCTAACTTTCTTAAATAACACGCGCAAAAATAGCGAAAATTTTTGATTTTAGCAATTTTGCCATCAATCTTTTCGCTATTTATGTTAAATAAACGAGTCAAACATGCGATTATTGCCCATTTTTAGGCGATTTGAGCCACTTAGCTATCATTTCCGACCCCCCTGTCGGAGGTATAAAGAAGATATCGGGCTTTTTGACAGCAACTTGCCCGCTCTCAGTAAGCCGATAGAGAGCATCGGTAATACTCTGCGGCGAAGCGGCAACTGTGCGCGCAATTTGACGAAGAGTCTGCTCGCCATCCTTCAGAGCCTCCAGTATCAGAGTCTCCACACCCTGCGCCGTCTGCTCACTGCTCTGCTTTGACCCCTTACGTCTATTGGCAAGGCAGACATCGCAACATCCACAAGCAGCAACAGAGTCATCTCCAAAGTGATTTGATATTATTACGCTACGACACTGAGTCGTATTTTCAGCATACTCGACCATAGAGCGCAATCTGCTGAGCATCTGCTCTTTACGATAGCCATAACTCTTTGGGGATATATATAGCGACTCTACGGGCAATCTCTCCTCTTGCATATATATCATCGGCGAGCTATTTGCAGGCACGTAACGGATTATCTGGCTACGCCATAGCTCACGGAGCACCTGATGCACCTGCTCCCTTGACATCTCGCACGCTGCGGCAACAACCTCCTCATCTATCGCCCTAAACTCGGTAAACAGACCATTGTACATACGCAAAATTGTACGGACAACGCGCTCAACACTCTCTGACATTTTATACCTATACAAGTCATCGCGGCTAACCTTGAAAATCATCCTTGCGGGGTTATCTGCCACCTCAATATAGGAGATATATTCGTTACGGTCAAGCAGTTCTATAGCCCCCAGAACTGTTGTAGGAAAGAGTCGTTCATGGCGACAAAAGTCCTGAATGTTAAAGATGTATGAGCTACCAGCACCATCGCCAATGGCAATCATCAGATATGCACAAATCTTCTCATAGATACTCTTCACCTGCTCTAACGGTGGGAAGTTATCCTCCACGCGGCGACTGAGAATCTTATAGTCGTTAGGTGCCACCATAAGCATTGCATAGCTTCGCTTTCCATCACGACCTGCACGACCCGCCTCCTGATAGTAGCTCTCCATAGAGTCGCTCATAGTATAGTGGACAACAAATCGTACATCCGCCTTATCAATACCCATACCGAAGGCGTTTGTAGCAACCATAACCCTAACCTTACCACTCACCCACTCGTCCTGACGTATAGAGCGCTCTTCGCCTGGCAATCCACCATGATAGAACGATGCACTAACGCCCTGCTCCTGAAGAAATTGACAGACCCTCTCTGCCGTTTCACGCTTTCTGACGTAGACAATACCGCTACCCGCCACGCTATCAATCACACGCATAAGTTGCTCCTCCTTATCCTCCACTTTTCGCACTACATAGCTCAAATTTGGGCGAGCAAAGGAGCTGCGGATAATATGTGGCTCAGCAAAGTCAAGATTCTCCATAATATCGTCAGCCACCTGCTCAGTTGCCGAGGCTGTAAGAGCTAAGACTGGCGTCGCTGGGTGCATCTGTCTAAGGGTGCTTATATGAAGATAAGCTGGGCGGAAATCGTATCCCCACTGAGATATACAGTGCGCCTCATCAACCGCTATGAGCGAGATATTCATTCGCCTTGCCCTCAAGCGGAAAATATCGGAATTGAGTCGCTCTGGGGCGACATAGAGGAACTTCACATCACCATAGACGCAGTTATCAAGGGCAATATCTATCTTTCGGCGCGACAAGCCTGAGTGTATGGCCACTGCAGATATACCCCTTTGGCGCAACCTATCCACCTGGTCCTTCATTAGCGCAATGAGTGGCGTAATTACGACACACAACCCATCCGATGCAAGCGTAGGGAGCTGGTAAGTGATTGATTTACCGCCACCCGTAGGCATAAGGGCAAGGGTATCCCGTCCCGAAAGCACAGACGAAATAATCTCATACTGCGACTCTCGGAAGCTCTCATAACCCCAATATTGCTTTAGTATGTCAAGTAATTTATCTCTCATCAGTCGCGAAATTACACTTTTTTTCTCTGACAGACTATTTTTTCAACAAAAATAGTAACTTTGTGGTTGAAAAAAGAGAACTATGAAGAGTGAATTTGAAAAAATGATGGCGGGCGAGCTATATAACTTCCACGATGCAGAGGTTAATGCCGCCTTTGCGCGTAGTAAAGAGATACTTGTTCGCCTAAATAATATGACTCGCCGCGACCCAGAATTTCCAAAGCTGTTACGTGAGCTTATTCCAGACATGCCAGAGAGCTCGACTATCTCAGTGCCATTCTACTGCGATGTAGGCTTCCGCATAAAGGTTGGCGAGCACTCCTTTATAAATAAGAATTGCACCTTCCTTGACTCTGGTGGTATTACTATCGGCAACTACACCAAGATTGGACCTAACTGCGGATTTTACACCCCGCAGCACCCAACAAACTATCTTGAGCGTCGCAAACCTATTGAGACGGGTATGCCTATAAAGATTGGCGACGACTGCTGGATTGGCGGAAGCGTTACAATCTGCCCAGGAGTTACTATCGGCAACCGTTGCATTATTGCCGCTGGAAGTGTTGTTACAAGGGATATTCCAGACGACTGCCTTGCCGCTGGAAATCCCGCTGTGGTTAAGAAAAAACTTTTATAAAACACTATGTACGAGTATATTACAGGAAAACTTACAGAGGTAGCACCCGCATACGCTATTGTCGAAGCGGCGGGCATTGGCTACTTTATAAACATATCGTTGCAGACATACTCTGAGATTGAGAATAGCCAGAATGTGACCCTCTATCTGCACTATATCGTGCGTGAGGATGCACAGATTCTCTACGGTTTTGCCTCAAAGGCTGAGCGCGAGCTGTTCCGACTGCTTATTGGCGTTTCGGGCGTGGGTGGCAATACTGCGCGTATGATTCAGTCTACATACTCTCCGTCGGAGCTTCGCAATATTATCGGCACAGGAAATGCCGTACTACTAAAGAATGTCAAGGGTTTAGGACTAAAGACGGCTCAAAAGATTATTGTTGAACTGAGCGGCAAGATGGTAGACCTTAAAGCAGACGATAAGGTTGTAGGCAAGGATGTTGTGGTTAATAGCGAGAGCTACGACGAGGCACTCTCGGCACTCATTATGCTCGGCTTCCAGAAGGGCGCTTCCGAGAAGGTCCTCAAAAAAATCTTCAAAGAGAGTCCCGAACTGCGCGTAGAGGAGGCAATTCGCATCGCTTTGAAGCAATTATAGTTGGAAGTTAGCGTAATAATTTATATCTTTGCGCGTTATATGGCTATGAAACGGTTGATTTATGCGGTAATGGTTGCCTGCGCTGCTCTATTTTGCAGCTGCACGGACGATGTAGATATGCTCACAAAGCAGAAGGATAGCATTGTGAAGTATCTCACATCTTCACGTCGCCTTATTGACGAGCAGGAGGTGAGCTCTTCTCTTGATGAGAATCCACCATTCTACACCGCATTTAACAACTCCTCTTATCGTCACATAACAAATTACTACGAGCAGGGGCGCGAGGAGTGGATGGAAGTTGAGCCAAATAGCATTATTGACATTCAGTTCAACGCCTACATCTTCTCTGGCTCTGAGCCGAGTTTGAAGGATGCCTATTGGTCCAACATTCCAGAGACAATAGCTGCCTTAGAGGCAAATAACAAACATCAATACGACCATCTAATTTGGTCTCAGGAGCCACTTACTGTCCGACTGGGCAGAGGAGAGGTGCTTGAGGGTCTTGAGGCGGCACTTGTTGGTTGCCGTGACCAGGACTCGGTGCAGGTCTATATGACTTCACAAGCCGCCTATGGCAAGCATATTATCGGCTCAGTGCCGAAGAATAGCTCTGTGGCGTGGTATATTAAGATTTTGAGTGTTACACGATAGAATATGAAAAATATGAAGATTATAATCACACTTTTACTCACACTTTTCACCCTGAGCTCTTGCGTTAAGGAGGCAGAGTACTCTGGTGACGAGATGGAGGCTCGCTCACTCAAGGCGTGGATTAAGAAGAATCGCCCCGACCTTGTTGGTAACTATCAGGAGAAGGGTGGCTACTTTGTTGATGTGCTTAGCTGGGGCGACAGCGATGCTGTAGCAACTTCTGAGAATGATTTTGGTGGCAAGCCAATCATGGAGCAGGATACCTGCTGGGTCTTCTACAACTTTACAGGCTACGACCTTGATGGCAATGTATGCGCAACACGTAACGAGGTTATCGCTCGCATGCAGGCATCATTCTCTGACCGCACACACTATGTCCCTTATGGCAACTACTGTGGCAAGGAGGAGTACTATGCCATTGTTGAGGGTAGCTATCTCGCCTCACGCAACAAGATTAAGCTGAGCGAGGAGTATGTGGCAAGCAAGCCAGAGATTTGCAAGAGCACCGAGATGATGCTCCGCAAAGGCTCTAAAGTTCGCCTCTACCTCTCCTCTACTATCGGCTACGGTTCAAGTGGTTCTTCTGCTGAGGGTGGATATGAGGGTCAATACTCTCTTGATGCCAATGTGCCGATGATTCTTGACATGGAGGTTGTCCGCGTGGTTAAAAACCCTTCTGACAACGAGCTTGAGATGGTTGAGTCTGTGGTTAAGAAGAGTAACGAACAGAGCGAAGCGACCGCTTGGCACCAGATAGAGGATAAAGAAGAGGAGGAGGGTGAGACTGACGGCGACAACGACAGCGAGTCAAGTGCCGACACTGAGGATACCGAGGGCGAGAATAAGGAGCCAAAGTACTACGAGGGTATCTACTACAGTACAACCTTCACCCCTACTGATAGCTTCGCGCACCTACAGCACATGCGTCCAGATGTTGAGGGATTAGGCAATCCATACAAGGATACAAAGCGCTTTGCCGATATGGCAGAGTTTGACAAGAAGCTCTGGAAAATCCTCAACGAGAAGTTTGCCGATAAGATTGCCGAGACATCTGACGAGGATGCAAAGGAGATTGGCGAGGATAACTCTGCGATGATTTGGTATGTAGGTCGCTTCCTTGACGGATTTATCTTTGACACCAACATTGACGAGGTTAAGGAGCTCGCCTATGACGAGACCGATGGCGGTGGTACAGCTCTGACCTACTCTGTATCGTCAAATAAGGACGAGTATATCAGCGCGTGGGCTTACGGTATTCCAAAGCTCCGCTATGGTCGCTGGGGTGCAATTATCACAACCTCTGGCTATGCATACGGCTCTACTGGTGTTTCAGCCTCTACAAGCACCTCTGGCGGTAGCTACGCTGCAGGATATAACGCCCTTGCAAACCTCTATAACTACTACAGCATGATGGGCTCAGCATACTATAACCCTTATAGCTACTACAACTACTACAACTACTATGGCGGCTATAACAACTACTACGACTATGAGGAGACAACCTCTACAATCGAGACCGAGATTGCCCCATATACTCCACTGGTATTCTACGTCTTCGTGGAGCCTACAGAGACAGCCGACGAGTAGAGATAACAGCACAAAAAACAGAAGTGGCAGGGAGGGTCCTTGCCACTTTTTTATGCTACCATAGCTAGAATTGCAGCCATTAGCCATTGGCCAGCTACGCAGAACAGAGAAATTAGGGAGCGCACAATGACAGTGAATAACAACGAATGGCAGCGGGCTAAAGCCCTTAATATCGCGTGCAGAGCGCGCTATTCAATGTCATTAAGGGCTGAAAGCCCTTGCTATTAAATGTTATTCACAATTACGCCACTAAATCAAAGCACCATTTTTGTCGCCAGAGCAGTGAAGGGTTACCGTAGGTAAGCCAATGGCTAAAGGCTAATAGCCAATAGTATAATCTGATTTTAGGCGAGGATTTACCACGCTCGGCAAAAAATCCCACCGATGGATAGTACTAAGTACAGCCATTGGTGGGACTTTTTTGTTAGCGGCAGTAAATACCGTATAAAATCTGATTTACCTGTAGTTGGCGTGAACTAATCGCTCTACCTCATTATTGAACTCATCTGCGGCAAGCAGCTGCTCAAGAGTTAGGTGCATACGGTAGCGCCAATAGTGGGTTGGATTTGCAGGGACATTGATGCGCTCAGCCTCTGGGTCGGCAAAGCGAAGATTGCCGTCAATAGAGATCCAGTCCTGCAGAGGCAGAATAGTAAGCATTGCAGGGGAAGCCAAGTGGCGGTTGATAATCTCATGGCAAATCTCTGGAGTAGCGTCAGCGGGAGCCTCGCCCCACCACTGCATAACGTTGTTATAGTAGTGCTGTGTAGTCTCGCGGTTCTCGCGCCACCATGCGCGCACAGGGTTCATATCGTGGGTAGAGGTTGTGCAGACAGCGCGATATGGGTAGTGCATAACTGATGCGAACTCAACGCCAGTATCCTTTGGCATACGCTCAATCTCAAGGGAGAGAATCTGCTGGTTATTCATCACCTCAGGCACGCAGTCTGGAATCATACCCAAGTCCTCACCGCAAGTGAGCATACGTGTTGTCTCAACAAGCATAGAGAGGCGCTGCTCGGCTATGTTCTTCCAGAAGTCGTTATGACGGCGGTAGTAGAACTCATTGTGAATCTGAGCAAAGGCGTGCTTCTGACCATCGCTAAGGCATCTAAAGCTATTGGTATCAAATGGAGTGATACGAGGATAGTAGTGTCCCTCGCTATGGCGATACTCAAGCCAAAGCACATCATCTGAGCTATAGTCCTTTGCAACATCGCGCGCAGGGTCAAAGTCAAAGCCGCGCCAACGAATATCGTCTGCAGTATAAGGCAGTGACGGATTAAACTCGCCAAGAAGTGCGTTCACAGCATCCAGTGGCACCTCCCAGATGCGGAAGAAGCCGAGGATGTGGTCAATACGGTAAGCATCAAAGTACTCCGCCATCTTACGGAAGCGGGTCTTCCACCAGCCGTAGCCATCCTTTGCCATCTCCTCCCAGTTATAGATTGGGAAGCCCCAGTTCTGACCAGTAACAGAGAAGTCATCTGGTGGAGCACCTGCTGAAGATTTCATAACAAAGAGTTCAGGGCTCACCCAAGCATCTACGCTGATTGGGCTCACACCGATAGGAATATCGCCCTTAAGAGCTACACCCACAGAGTGTCCATACTCAATAGCTGCGTGGAGCTGACGGTCAAGGTGATACTGGATAAAGCGGTAGAAGTCTACAGCTTCTGCATTCTTATCAGCGAACTTCGCCACCTGCTGAGCATCATACTGTGCAAACTTGCCCCACTGCTTAAAGTCAGCCGTCTTATACTTATCACGAAGGACAGAGTATACAGCATAAGGAGTTAGCCAACCCTCATTTGCAGCCACGAATCTCTTATACTCCTTACTTGCCAGGGTCTTAGCTCCGCTCTCGGCAAAGAGAATTCGCAGGTAGTCAAACTTAGCGTTCAGTGCACGCTCATAATCCACCTGTGGCAGAGCGTTAAGCTCAGCCTGCAGAGCCGCAAAGCGCTCACGGTCAGCCTTCTTGCGAAGTTTACCCGCCGCCTCAAGGTTGATATACAAAGGGTGCAGAGCAATCGTTGAGTTAGCATTATATGGATAAGAGTCCTTCCAAGTTCGGGTCATTGTGGTGTCGTTGATAGGCAGAATCTGGATAATATTCTGACCTGTGCGCACGCACCAATCGGCAAGCAGCTTAAGGTCGCCGAAGTCACCCACGCCAAAGCTCCTCTCACTACGCAATGAGAACATAGGCACTGCAACACCAGCACCGCGCCAAGTAGCGCAATCCCTAAGGCGCAGACCTCTTATTATATATGCAGCCTGAGTCTGTGCAAAGTATGGCATAGAGCGATTATCGCCCTCCTCCCAACGAATTACAGCACCCGAAGCAACATCTACAACAACAAACTTATACTGAGCAGAGCTCTCAGCTGTGTCAAGAGTTACAGCCCACACGCCACCCCCTACATGGGTCATAGGACGCAGACGCTCAGCATCCCACTCGCCCAGCTGCGTTGTTGAACCAGCAACAGCAAGAGCCTCACCACGACGAAGCGTCATAGCCTCAACCTCTAAACGTACACCAGCTGTTGAGAGCTTAGGCATCGCCTGCATGGCGTGAGCGAAGATGGTATCAGTAAACATTGAGGTGTAGAAAGCACGATTTTGAGGGCGCTCGGACCAGCAATCCTCAACAATAAGATACTTAGTATCTGCCGCTATAGCATAAGTGTGACCCTCACCCCACTCTGTGCGAATGGTCTGCTCATCACTACCCAATACCTCAAAACGATAGCTCAGCTGCTTTGTGCTCTTAGGAACAGTGAACATAGCAACCCACTTGCTGCCAGAGCAACTCATGTCTACCCTCTTACCATCCGCCAGCATGAGAACAACCCTCTCGCCCCACGCTGTGCGATAATCAATAGTTACGGTAATATTCATATTCGTTTAGTTATAATTTCTCTGTAACAAATATACAAATAAAAATGAATACTACATAGGCTAAATATCCATTTAACTGCGAACTGTAAGTTTTTGACTATGAGCAGACAAAATAACTCTGTGGTCGGACAAAGGAAAGAGAACAGAGAACTGAGAACAGAGAACTGAAAACTGAAAACTGAGTGTAACAGCCGTGCGTACCCCTGTTACAGTGTTACATCGTTACATTTCGGCATTAGCCGTTAGCTTTTTAGAGTACAGAGTACAGAGTGTAACGCTGGGTAACACCGAGTAACAGCTGTACGTGCCCCTGTTACTGTGTTACATCGTTACATTTCGGCATTAGCTCGCCTTTGCCGACAGTAGTGAAATTAAGGTGTTTAAGGATATTAGGGCGTTTAGAGAGCGCACAATAACAGTGAATGGCAATGAATGGCAGCGGGCTAACGCCCTTAATACTGCGCGCTGTGCGTGCTATTCAATGCCATTTAGGGCTGAAAGCCCTTGTCATTAAATGTCATTTATCACACGCCACTAAATCAAAGTGCTAATTTTGTTGTCAGAGCCAACCGAACACCGAACAACCAAACAGGGGCGTTAGAGCTGTTTGGATTTGTTCGCTTTTGTTCGCACACGTGTTTGTTTGCTCGGTGCGCTCCGTAAGGTCGCTCTTAAATGTAACAATGTAACGCTGTAACAGGGGTGTGTAGTGCTGTTACTCGGTGTTACATCGTGTTACATCTTACCCTATACTCTCTGAAGAGTGCCCCACTCGGCATATAAAACAGCAAAGGGTCGTACCACAAGTACTACCCTTTACTGATATATAGGTTAGCGGAAGGAAATGTGCCGCTATCACGTCAAAATTATCCGAGGAAGGCGAGAAGAATACCCGCAGCAACCGCCGAGCCTACTACGCCCGCCACGTTTGGACCCATAGCGTGCATAAGAAGGAAGTTTGACTTGTCGTACTCCTGACCAACGGTCTGAGATACGCGCGCAGCCATAGGAACGGCTGACACACCTGCAGAACCGATGAGTGGGTTAATCTTGTTACCCTCCTTAGCAAAGAGGTTCATAAACTTAGCAAGCAGAACACCACCTGCGCTACCACAGCTAAAGGCGAGGATACCCAGAACGAGGATACCCAGAGTCTTGACGTTGAGGAATGATGCTGCAGTGGCAGTAGCACCTACAGAGATACCGAGGAAGATAACCACGATATTCATCAGCTCGTTCTGAACAGTCTTTGAAAGACGATCAACAACGCCGCACTCCTTGATAAGGTTACCAAGCATCAGACAGCCTACAAGTGGAGCTGCAGATGGGAGGAGCAGTGAAATAACGATAGCGATGATAATTGGGAAGAGAATCTTCTCGGTCTTTGATACCTGACGGAGCTGTGACATCTTAATGCGACGCTCCTTATCAGTTGTCAGCGCGCGCATAATTGGCGGCTGGATAACTGGCACGAGAGCCATATAAGAGTAAGCAGCGATAGCGATAGGGCCAAGGAGCTCTGGAGCAAGGCGAGCGGTAAGGAAGATAGATGTTGGACCATCTGCGCCACCGATAATACCGATACTACCACACTCATTAGGTTCAAAACCAAGAGCGTATGCGCCAAGGAAGGTAGCGAAGATACCGAGCTGAGCAGCTGCGCCCAAAAGGAAACTCTTTGGGTTAGCAATCAGCGGACCGAAGTCGGTCATTGCACCTACGCCAACGAAGATAAGACAAGGGTAAATTCCCAACTTAACACCAAGATAGAGGAAGTCAAGAAGACCACCCGTCTTATAGAGGTCGTACCAATCAATCTGTCCCTCATCAAAAAGGGTTGGGTGGAACATATCAGCACCTGGGAGATTGGTAAGTAGCATACCAAAAGCAATAGGGAGCAGCAGCAGTGGCTCAAACTGCTTCTTGATGGCAAGGTAGAGTAGGAAGCAGGCTAATGCAATCATCACCAAATACTTCCATCCACCCTCAGCAAAGAAGGCTCCGAAACCCGAAGTCTCAGCAAATTTGACGAGACTTTCGAAGATGAAATTTGATTCTAATAAAGCAACCATAGTTTACTACTCGATTACGATTAGTACATCACCCTCCATAACAGTTGCACCAGCAGCTACGAGAATCTGCTTAACAACACCACCGCGCTCAGCGTCAATGTTGTTCTCCATCTTCATAGCCTCAAGTACAAGAAGTGTCTGACCTGCAGCAACAGTGTCACCCTCCTTAACATTGATAGAGATAACTGTACCTGGAAGTGGACAAGTGACCTTAGCACCAGTAGCTGCAGGAGCTGCTGCAGGCTTAGATGCGATAGGGGTCTTAGGGGTTACAGAGAGACCTGTAGCTGCTGGAGCAGGAGCTACGGCAGGCTTCTTAGCACCTGTAGCCTTACCACCCTCAATCTCTACATCGTACTTTGTGCCGTTTACAGTAACGTGAGCCAAAGTAGATGCCTCGTTTACGTCGTCAATCTTTACCTCGTACTGATTGCCGTTGATTTTCAATGAATATTTTTTCATATTGCGTTCAAATTATTTTTTCTCAGGTACCTGAGTAAGTCCGTGAATTTTTGAGTTCCAAGGCGAGTATGCACGAGTGATGCGGTTGATGGTAAGCATCTCCGACTCCTGATCGTGCAGATTGCTCTTGTAGAGCTTGAGTGCGGTGATAATTGCCGCAGCAATCTCCTGATCGCTAATTGCATGGTCGAGTGCAGGCTCTGACGATGTAACAGCTGCCGCCTTTGGCTTACGATCACGAGTAAAGAACCAACCCATACCCTTCATAACGAAGATGAGCAGCACCAATACCGCAAAGACCAAAAGGAAGCCGATAAGCGCCATAAGCAGCATTTCAGACCATCCTGCATTTGCTAATTTATCCATAAATCAAACGGTTTTTACAATGGAATGTTAGAGTGTTTCTTAGCTGGGTTCTGCAGACGCTTTGTAGCAAGTGACTGAAGAGCGCGGATAATACGGAAACGAGTGTTACGTGGCTCAATAACATCGTCAATATATCCGTAACGAGCTGCATTGTATGGATTTGAGAACAGATCCTTGTACTCCTGCTCCTTCTCTGCAATAAACTTAGCCTTCTCTGCTGGGTCTGTAAATGCAGCCAGTGCCTTAGCGTGAAGAACCTCAACAGCACCGCTTGCACCCATAACTGCAATCTCAGCCATTGGCCATGCGTAGTTGATATCACCACGGATGTGCTTAGATGACATAACGATATACGCACCACCGTATGCCTTACGAAGGGTAACAGTTACCTTTGGCACTGTAGCCTCGCAGTATGCAAACAGAAGCTTTGCACCGTGAGTAATTACACCACCATACTCCTGAGTTGTACCTGGAAGGAAGCCTGGAACATCTACAAGGGTGACGATAGGAATATTGAACGCGTCGCAGAAGCGAACAAAACGTGCAGCCTTACGAGAGGCGTTAATATCAAGCACACCTGCCATAAACTTAGGCTGGTTAGCGATAATACCTACGCTCTGACCGTTAAAGCGAGCAAAGCAAGTGATGATATTCTTTGCATAAGCAGCAGAAGACTCAAGATAGTCGCCATTATCAACGATAGCCTTGATAACCTCGTACATATCGTATGCCTGGTTAGGATTCTCAGGGATAATCTCGTTCAGAGAGTCCTCAAGACGAGCGATGCTATCTGTGCAAACTGCAAGTGGAGCATCCTCCATATTGTTCTGAGGCATATATGAGATGAGCTTGCGGATAAGGGCAATACCCTCCTCCTCAGTATCAACAGCGAACTGAGCAACACCAGACTTTGTAGCGTGAACAGTTGCACCACCGAGCTGCTCCTGGGTTACATCCTCACCAGTAACGGTCTTAACAACCTTAGGACCAGTAAGGAACATATTTGAGGTGTTCTTCTTCATGATGATGAAGTCGGTAAGAGCTGGAGAGTAAACAGCACCACCAGCGCAAGGACCGAAGATAGCTGAAATCTGCGGGATAACACCAGAAGCCATAACGTTACGCTGGAAGATATTTGCGTAACCAGCCAAAGCGTTTACACCCTCCTGGATACGAGCACCACCAGAGTCGTTAAGACCGATACATGGAGCACCATTGCGCATAGCCATATCCATAACCTTGCAAATCTTGTCTGCAAGAGCAAGTGAGAGTGAACCTGCAGTAACGGTGAAGTCCTGTGCAAATACGTAAACAAGACGACCGTCAATAGTACCGTAACCTGTCACAACGCCATCACCAAAGGTGTGCTTCTTCTCCATACCGAAGTCGTAGCAACGGTGTGTTACAAACATATCAAACTCCTCAAAGCTGCCCTCGTCAAGCAACATCTGGATACGCTCACGAGCAGTGAACTTGCCCTTCTCGTGCTGCTTCTCAATAGCCTTCTCGCCACCACCCAAACGAGCCGTTTCGCGGTTCTCGATGAGTTTGTTGATTTTATTCTGAATTTCGCTCATAGTATGTATGAAATTAAAAAATTACTTCTTTTCGCACAGCTCAGTAAGGATACCCTGTGTAGACTTTGGATGAAGGAAAGCGATAGTCATATCGTCTGCACCCTTGCGTGGAGTGGCATCAATAAGACGAAGACCCTTCTCAGTTGCATCTGCAAGCTGCTCCTCGATATTCTCGCAAGCAAGAGCCATGTGGTGGATACCTACGCCACGGTTCTCAATGAACTTAGCGATTGTAGACTCCTCGCAAGTTGGCTCCAAAAGCTCAATCTTAGTCTGACCAAGCATAAAGAATGCAGTGCGTACCTTCTGGTCTGCAACCTCCTCAATCTTGTAACATTTTAGACCCAATACATTCTCCCAGTAAGGGATAGCCTCATCAAGGTTCTTAACTGCGATACCGAGATGCTCAATGTGTGAAACTTTCATAGTGATTGTTAGTTTTAAGTGTTATACTTATGTTATAATGATTTCAAACTCCGCAAAGATAGCTCTTTTTTTCGTGGTTAAAAAATTATTAGAGAGGATTTTTTACAAAAATCATCTATTTTTTCAGCCGCTTGCTTTTTTAGTAAAAAATATATATCTTCGTGGTTCGTATGAAGCTAAAATCATCCATATTACTACTCTTTGCGCTACTACACTTTGTAGCGCCAGCTCAGAGTGTAGCTACAGGGGACAGAGTACGACAAATAAGGCATCTTGATGTATCTGTTACGGAATCCGAGTATCTCTACATCGGCTTTATCCACTCGTCAAGTGAGCCATGCAGGTTGTCCACTATCAATGTGCAGAACATTCTAAAGAGCAGAGTCGATATTGGAGCTATATTTCTCACCCGCGAGAGCATAAATAGTTGTCAGCCATGGCTTTCGCAGCTAATCTCTGATGGCGAGAAGGTCGCAACTGAGGCGAGCGACTACTTCAAGCGTTTTGGCATAGACTATGCCCCTTGTGGGATGATTATAGACCACAAATACCGAATAGTATGGTTCGGCAACCCGATGATACTAAATAACCAAAGAATAGACAAAATACTCACACAATGGACTTTACAAAGATAGAACACTACGAAAATGAGTATCTTGATACTCACCACGACAGCGCACTTGCTGTAACAACAGGGGTGGAGGACCAGCCCGTTGTAAACCCACACTTTGTCCGCAAGCGTAAGCGCAAGCTGACCACGGATGAGTATGTGGAGGGAATCCTCAACCACAACATTACAATTCTCTCGCAGGCGATTACCCTTATTGAGAGCAACAACCCTGACCACTACGCGCAGGCTCAGCAGATTATTGAGCGCTGCCTACCATACGCAGGAAACTCTATCCGTATAGGTATTACAGGTGTCCCTGGCGCGGGAAAGTCTACATTTATTGAGGCTGTGGGCAATATGGTCACCTCTATGCACCACCGCCTTGCGGTGCTTGCTATTGACCCAAGCTCAGAGCGCAGTGGAGGTTCAATTTTGGGCGACAAGACCCGCATGGAGAGCATCTGCAACAATCCAGATGTCTTTGTGCGCCCTTCGCCATCGGCAGGTTCGCTCGGTGGTGTGGCTCGTAAAACCCGCGAGAGCATTGTTCTATGCGAGGCAGCGGGCTTTGATGTGATATTCATTGAGACCGTAGGTGTTGGTCAGTCTGAGACAGCTGTTCACTCTATGGTAGATATGTTTATGATGCTTCAGATTTCGGGCGCTGGAGACGAGTTGCAGGGCATTAAGCGAGGCATTATGGAAATGGCAGATATTATGGTCATCACAAAGGCTGATGGCGAGAATGTCCACAAGGCAAATCTTGCTAAAGTGCAGTATCAGAATGCCTTACACCTCTTCCCTCTTCCAGAGTCAGGGTGGAGTGCAAAGGTATTCACCTGCTCCTCTGTAGAAAAGACTGGACTGGAGGAGGTTTGGAGCGGAGTAGAGGACTATCTGGAGCATATCAAGCGCAACGGATATTTTGAGGCACACCGCAACGAGCAGAACAAATATTGGATGTACGAGAGCATTAACGAGGCGCTGAAGAGCAGCTTCTACCTCAACCCAGAGATTGAGGGTCGCATTGCCGAGGTTGAGCAGCGAGTGCTCAATGCTCAGCTCAGCTCCTTTATCGCTGCCAAGGAGCTTCTTGACATCTACTTCAAACGCTAAAGTGTTATGACTAAGAAGATTGTTGTATTTACCGGTGCGGGCGTGAGTGCAGATAGCGGTATTCCAACCTATCGCAGTAGCGATGGGCTGTGGGCGAATTACAAAATCGAGGATGTCTGCACACCCGAGGCTTTGGCACGCGACAGAGCAACGGTTATAAACTTCTACAATATGCGCCGCCGAGAGATGGCGGGCAAACTGCCAAATGCAGGTCATAAAGCTATTGCCGAGTTGGAGCAATACTTTGATGTAGAGGTTGTTACACAGAATATAGACAATCTGCACGAAGCAGCAGGCTCGACAAAGATTATCCATCTTCACGGCGAGCTGACAAAGCTCCGAGAGGATAGTGGCGAGAGATATATCACCGATATAGGTCTGCGCGACCAGCGACTTGATGAGACCGCTCCAAACGGGGAGTTACTACGCCCTCATATAGTCTTTTTCGGAGAGGCGGTGCCGATGTTCGAGCATGCAGCAATGGTTGTCAATAGTGCAGATATACTTATCGTTGTGGGTACATCACTTGCCGTCTACCCTGCTGCAAGCCTTGTGCAGTATGTACGTGACAGCAGTGTACCAATCTACATTGTAGACCCTGCAGAGCTTAATATCCGCAGCCGCAACCCTATAACACATATCCGCGAGCGCGCTGCCGTAGGTATGCCACAGCTCGCCGAGATTCTGAAGAGAAAGCTGGGTGATTAGTATGATAAAATGGCATTAAATGACAATAAATAACAATCGCACCTGCGGTGCTTAATGGCATCATATAAAGATGGACATACTGAGGCAAAACAACAATCTGTATCGCAATCTTACTGCTTATCGCAAGGCAATGGTTATTTATGATTTAACTTTCCATTTCTGCAACAAATTTATAGATTATAATGATCGCACGAAAGATCAAATGATACAAGCGGCGCGCTCTGGTAAGCAGAATATTGTTGAAGGTAAAGCCGCTTCCCTAACTTCACCTGAAACTCATATTGCACTACTGAATGTTGCGCGAGCAAGTTTTCAAGAACTCTTAGTCGACTTAGAGGACTATTTGCGTACTCGCAAATTGCAACTTTGGAATACAGATTCTGTCCAAGTTAAAACAATGCGAAATCTTGGACTATCGCATAATGATTCTGACTTTTTTATGCAAATAGCCGAAACGAGAGGTGATGAAACTATTGCCAATATGATTATCGTACTAATTCACCAAGAAGATGTGCTATTACGCAAACATATTAAAAATCAGATTGCGAAATTTATAAATCAAGGAAGTTTTCGAGAATTATTAACGAAGGCTCGCATTGCAAAAAAGAGAGGTCAATAATTTACTATTAAGGGCTGAAAGCCCGTTGCCATTAAATGCTATTATTTGTCATTATTAAAAACTAATATCTTAATCATAACACAAAATGAAATACGCACTAATCTCAACAGAAAAGGGTGATATGAAGGCGGAGCTCTATGAGAATGAGACCCCTATCACCGTAGCAAACTTTGTTAAACTCGCCCAGTCGCGCTTCTACGATGGGCTGACATTCCACCGTGTAATTCCTGACTTCGTTATTCAGGGTGGTTGCCCTATTGGCAATGGCGCAGGTGGTCCAGGCTGGACAATTCCTTGCGAGACAAGCGCAGAGCGTCAGTATCACGACCGCGGAGTGCTCTCAATGGCGCACCGAGGTAAGGACACTGGAGGCTCACAGTTCTTCATCTGCCACAACCGTAGCAACACGCAGCACCTTGACGGCGTGCACACCTGCTTCGGCAAAGTAGTTGAGGGAGTTGATGTTATTGACGACATCCGCCCAGGCGATTTAATCTTCTCAATAACTATTGTTGAGGAGTAGATAGAAAAATTTGGCTCGGTTTATGGATTGCAACCCGTTTGTAATCCATATTTTTTTTGCTATGAGTACAAAAACAACAAGTTCGGCGCTATATAGTGCGCCTGTAGATTCTATCCCGCAGAAGGGATGTGAGCCAGAGATGGCGTATCAGATTGTCAAGGATGAGACCTATCCACAGACTCAGCCGAGATTAAATCTGGCAACCTTTGTGACAACCTACATGGATGAGTATGCCACAAAGTTAATGAATGAGGCGGTTAATATCAACTATATTGACCAGACAGAGTATCCACGTGTGGCGGTGATGTGCGGCAGATGCATCAATATCATTGCTAAGTTGTGGAATACTCCCGAAAAGCACGAGTGGAAGACGGGTGCTATTGGTATTGGCTCCTCAGAGGCGTGCATGCTCGGCGGTGTGGCTGCTCTACTGCGTTGGAAGGCAAAACGCAAGGCTGAAGGTAAGAGTTGCGACAAGCCTAACCTTGTGATGAGCACAGCCTTTCAGGTTGTCTGGGAGAAGTTCTGCCAACTGTGGGATGTCGAGATGCGCACAGTGCCTATCTCGCTTGACAAGCCGACCCTCTGCCCAGAGGAGGCGATAAAGTTGTGCGACGAGAATACAATCTGCATTGTCCCTATTGCAGGTGTAACATGGACAGGTCTTAATGATGACATTGAGGCGCTTGACAAGGCGCTTGACAAGTACAACGCCAAGACGGGCTATAACATTCCAATCCACGTAGATGCTGCTTCGGGAGGATTTATCCTTCCATTTATCAAGCCAGAGCATAAATGGGACTTCCGCCTCAAGTGGGTCTACTCTATCTCCACATCGGGTCACAAGTATGGTCTTGTCTACCCTGGTTTGGGTTGGGTTGTGTGGAAAGACAAGAAGTATCTGCCTGAGCAGATGTCCTTCAGCGTAAACTACTTAGGCGCAAATATCTCGCAGGTAGGACTGAACTTCTCACGCCCAGCTGCGCAGATACTCGGTCAGTACTACAACTTTATCCGCTACGGCTTTGAGGGCTACAAGAGAGTTCAGAGTGAGTCTATGGAGGTAGCAAAGTACTGCCACAGCAAGATTGGCAAGATGAAGTGCTTTAAGAACTACTCCAACTCGGTAGATAACCCACTCTTTATCTGGTACATGAACCCAGAGTATGACAAGACCGCAAAGTGGACACTCTACGACCTGCAGGCTGTGCTCCAGCAGAGTGGTTGGATGGTACCAGCATATACAATGCCTAAGAGTATTGAGGATATGGTCGTTATGCGCGTAGTTGTGCGTCAGGGCATGACCCGCGACATGGCAGATATGCTACTGGGTGACATTGAGAATGCCGTAGCGGAGTTTGAGAAGCTCAAGTATCCGACCACCTCTCGCCTTGCATACGAGAAGCGCGAGAAGCAGTTTGGAAAGGTGTTTACGCATTAGCTGTTGTCTATTAGCCATTAGCCGTTAGCCTTATAGAGGTGTCGGCTAAGCCGACATATATAAATTTGCGTAGCAAATACCACAAAAAAGCCAATGGCAAAAATTTAGGAGCTTGATTTCTCAAGCTCCTAATTTTTTACTTAACAGTGAAACTATACTTACCACTTCCGATATTGAATATCGCGTAGCCGTCAGCATAATCCGTTGGTTGTACGTCTGCCGAGCAGCTTACTGTCTCCTTACTTGGGGCAGGGACCTTAACAGTGGCTGTGGTGTTGAACGGAATCTCAACATCAAGGCTCTTGAGAGTATTCTCCTTAGCGGTCCAACCAGCAGCTACATCGCCATAAGGGGTCTGTGTGCGAGCCTTCATATACTCAAAGTCGCCACCAGTATGTGGGCAAATGGTAATACTCTTATAGCCAGCTGCACTCTCGCGGATACCCACCGCGCTACGATACAGCCAGTCGCCAATAGCGCCATAAGAGTAGTGGTTGAACGAGTTCATACCGTTATTTGGAATAGACCCATCCTTAAGCATACTATCCCAACGCTCCCAGATAGTTGTAGCACCCATCTTCACTGGATAGATCCAGCTTGGGCAAGTATCCTGCAGCAGCAACTTATATGCCACATCGCTTCTGCCGTTATCGGTCAGCACATTGCAGATATGAGGAGTGCCGAGGAAGCCAGTTGTGATATGGTTCTTATAGCGGGCAATATTCTTGGCAAGACGCTCAACAGCCTGCGCACGAAGGTTCTCAGGCAGAATATTGAAGTGCAGAGCAAGCACATATGCGGTCTGAGTGTCAGACGAAACAAGACCATTTGGAGATACATACTCATCCATAAATGCCTTACGAGCCTTTGCTGCCACATCGCCATAATATGCCACATCCTCCGCCTTACCTAAAAGCTTTGCAGTGTTATACATAATATCTGCAGAGCCAACGAAGAAGCACTGGCAGAGCAAGAACTTATTTGTCACAGCCGACTGACCATCTTTATCGTTATTCTTTGTCCAGAACAACCAGTCACCATAGTGGTTACCAAAGTTATCGTTCCACAGCCAATTTGTGCTATGTGCAACCTGATAGTCTACCCATGCCTTCATACTATCATACTGCGCCTCAAGTACAGAGATATCTCCATAAGCCTGATAGTGCAACCAAGGAATAATAGTTGCTGCATCTGCCCAACCCACAGCACCTACGCTGCTATTTGAATATGGGAAAGTATCAGGAATAACCCTTGGCACACCACCATCAGCACGCTGGTCTACAGCAAGGTCTGCAAGCCACTTACGGAAGAATGTATCTACGCGACCGAGGAATGATGCTGTGCGGAAGAATACCTGTGCATCGCCCGTCCAGCCAAGTCGCTCGTCACGCTGTGGACAGTCTGTAGGCACATCTACAAAGTTGTCGTGGAAGCCCCACCAGATATTACTCTGGAGCTGGTTGATAATAGGATTTGAGCACTCAAAGCTACCTACATTATCAAAGCCCGACCAGACAGGTATAGCCTGATAGTCTGCAAGGTTAAGGTCGCCCTCTACACCCTCTACGCGGATATATCTAAAGCCGTAGAAGGTATGGTTAGGCTCAAAAGTATCCTCTCCACCGCTCAAAATATATGTACTTGTAGCCTTTGCGCGACGAAGGTTTACAGTGTAGAAGTTGCCGTGCTTATCAAGCACCTCGGCGTGCGAAATCTTCACTACATCGCCACTCTTACCCTTAAGTTGTACGCGCTCCCAGCCGACAATATTCTGACCAAAGTCAATAACCTTCTCACCCTTAGGTGTAACGATATACTTAACAGCCTTTATAGGTGTATTCTTAATCACTGGCTCGTTGAGTGTCTCAATAACATTCTCTGTACCGAAGTTCAGAGCCTCAGCCGCCTTCCAGCCATTCTTAACAGCTGCTATCTTCCAATTGTTATCACGCATGCGAGCGTCGATAGTCTGACCATCATAGATATTTGCGAAGGTAATACCCTCGGCTTTAACATCTGTGCTGGCTATTTTCCAGTTCTCATCTGTCTTTACAATAGTAGCCTTTGAGCCATCAGTATACTCAACATTAACCTGCATAAGCAGTGCCACATCGCGATTATAGTAGAATCGTTTATCAACCCTTCCCCAGTTCATACCACCAGAGTACCAACCTGGAGTCACAACAGCCGCAATAGCATTTTTTCCACTACGAAGGAGCGCTGTCACATCAAAGGCTTGATACTGAATATGCTTATTGTACGAAGTCCAGCCAGGGGTTAGCTGCTTATCTCCCACGCGTACACCATTGATAAATGCCTCGTAGATACCGTGTGCAGAGATATACGCCGTAGCACGACGAATCTTCTTGTTCAACACACCCTCACCACGAAGATATATAGGCGTAGGCTGCTGGCTGGCAACACCAATCCACTTTGCACTCCAATCCTTTGGAGCAATGCCTGTATGCCAATATGACGCGGCACGCTTGCTGACATTACCCTTATTATCCCACACCCTCACTGTCCAATCATAGCGACTATCTGCCTTTAGCTCGCCCTCGTACTTTACTGCTACAGAGTTATCAGAGATGACCTTACCACTACTCCACACTCTGCGTCCCTTAGAGGTGACAGTGACCTCATAGGCACTCTGTAGAGCATTATCACTCTGCGAAGTAACAATCCAACTCAAAACAGGAGCATCAACAGAAGAGATGCCCATAGGGTGTTGTAGACCATTGGTACGCATAGTAGTAACCTCTACCTGCGCCCAAGCTGCAAATGGCAACAGCATTGCCAAAAATAATAAGACTCTTTTCATTGTTTTTAGGTTTTCTGTTATTCTTAAAATTATTTTTAATAAGACGAAATCGAGCACCTTTTGTCCTCGCACAAAAGCAATGAGGATCAATTATTACACTACTATTCCATCTCACCTAACGATATAATTATGTCGTATACAACACTTTATTTCAACTCTAACTCCATAAGATACTAAAACAAACAATCCACTCAAAGTTTGGTGATTTACATTACTGGTGATGCAACAACCGACACATCAGCGCTATTGCACAATTTTACTGAAATTATTTGATTTTTATAATATTTTACATACATTTGTATTATGAAACGATTTGTTACGCTGATATTTTTCACCTTTTTGACACTTGCAACCCTCACTGCTCAGATAGATAAGCAGACTCTTAAGCAGGTTAAGCAGGAGATTAAAGTATTGCAGTCAGAGGGCTGGCAACCATCATTTGGCACCAACAGCATTGAGGAGCAGGTAATGAAGGTTAAGGAGTTTACAGCTGCTAAGGATAAGGATGGCGCACCTATATATATAATAGTTACAGCCACCAATGCTGGCATGACTGAGAATGTTGCCACCTCTATGGCTTACCATACCATCAAAGCGGAGGCTGCAAAGGTTAGTACAAAGGGGCAAAATGGGATGAAGGTCGCCTTAGGCAGATGCATCACACTTGTGAAGTTACAACGCAATAGCAGAGGAAAAGTCGAGGTAAAACTAACCTGCGCATTCAAAATTAGTGATATTTCTATCTCTAAAGAGGAGGGCGAAAATAGCAGTGCAAATTAAAATGTAAAAAAAACTTTACATTTTTTGCAATATTTTTTTAGCATCATCCTCTATATAGTAAACAGAGAAGATAAAACAAGAGAAAATAGAAGTTAAACCATTAAATTTTTATTGTTATGAAGAAGATTTTAGTAGTATTGCTCGCAGCAATCGTAGGTATTTCAGCAGTTAATGCACAGCCAACAAAGAAGCAGCTCAAGGCTGTAAAGGCAGAGGTTGCTACTTGGAATGCAGAGGGTTGGAAGTCAGCTCCAGGTGACTTGACTATTGCAGAGCAGATTTTGATGCAGAAGGAGTACACTAAGAAGGTAAACAACGATGGTGAGCCACTCTACATCTTCGGTTCTTCAACAGCTGTTGCTCAGACCTTCAAGGCTGCTCAGCTCGCAACTATGCGCGGCGTAAAGTCTAACGCTATTGACCAGCTTGAGTCTGAGATTACCAAGATTATTGAGGAGAAGCTCGGCTCTGAGCAGAAGTCTCTTGATAAGGCTGTATCTAAGGATATGGTAGTGAGCAAGAGTAAGGAGATTATCTCAAACCGTCTGCCACGTGGTATTAAGATTGTCTCTGTATACCGTGAGCTCCCTAAGACTAAGAACGTTGAGGTTCGTATGATGCTTGCATACAACTACAACGGTGTTATGAATATGCTTGAGGAGGCTGCTCGTGAGGCTCTTGATAAGGCTATTGACGAGCTGACAAAATAGTAAGCGCCTACCTGACAATTATCTACCGCTGACCTCACATAGTGCGGTCGGCGGTTTTTCTTAAGGAAGGCGAGCTTAAACGTGTTCCAAATATCATTAAAAGCGCTAACAACTAATATCCAGAACAGATCTTAAACTATGAAACGTTTTCTACTAACCATTTCAGCAGTAGCCATTGCCGCAACGGTTTCTGCGCAGAGCATGGAGGAGTTTCGCCGTCAGGCTATGGCTGAGATGAAGCAGTTTAAGCAGCAAGCTATAGATGAGTACAAAGATTTTCGCGCCAAAGCAAATGCAGAGTATGCCGAGTTTCTTAAGGAGGCATGGAAGCAGTGCGAACTTAAGCCTGCCATTACCCCTCCAAAGATTGACCCGCCAGTGCAGCCTGTAGCTCCACCGCGCATAGCTGACAAGCCTATCTCTCCAAAACCTTTGGTCTTTGGTGGTCTGAAGCCTATGCCTAAGCCTGTAGTGCCAAAGATGCCTAAGATTGATATTCCAGAGGTTACTCCTGAGGATGAGCCACTGATTCTCAAGATGCCTGTTCAGTTCTACGGCACAACTCGCAACATCCGCCTCAGACCAGGCACTGGCGAGGTAAATGTAGCTGATGCCTCAGAGCAGAGTGTATCAAATGCTTGGAAAAAGCTTGCCGATGGCAGATACGAGCTTATGCTTGCAGACTGTATCGCAACACGCGACACCCTACGTCTTTGCGATTGGGGATACTACCTCTTCACTAAGGCTGTATCAGAGGAGTTCTGCGAGGCTAAGCACACAAATAACACCAAGATGTTGCAGGCATATCTTATGACCCAGGCGGGCTACAAGATTCGTCTGGCACGTAGCAACAACAAGATTTATCTGCTCTTCCCTTCAGAGTCAATTATCTACAAAGCTCCAAACTACAAGCTTGACGGAGTGTCCTACTACCTACTTGACGAGGATTTTACCGGAAGCAGCATCTACCTCTGCCATGCAGCATTCCCAGGTGAGCAGGGCTTTAGTATCAACATGAACGAGCAGCCTCTCTTCCCATTTGTTGCAAGCGTAGAGCGTACACATAAATCTATGAAGTATCCAGACGCTGCGATAACCTTTGCGGCAAATAAGAACCTGATTGACTTCTACAACGCCTTTCCGCGTACATCGTGGGATGTACTCTCCTACTCTTCACTTAGCAAAGAGGCAAAGAACAAGCTCTACCCTACACTTCGTAAGGCTATTGAGGGAAAGGATGAGGCTACAGCTGCAAATATCCTGATTAACTTTGTTCAGACAGGCTTTAAGTATCAGACCGACAATCAGCAGTTTGGTTACGAGCGCCCTCTATTTGGCGATGAGTCCCTCTTCTATCCATACTGCGACTGCGAGGACCGCTCTATCCTCTACTCAATTCTGGTGCGCGAGCTTATGGGCTTAGATGTGGCACTTGTCTACTACCCAGGTCACTTAGCTACAGCAGTTTGCTTCAAAAATGGTCCTTATGGCGACTATTTCAACGTGGGCGAGAAGAAGTACACTGTTTGTGACCCGACATACATAGGCGCAAACATCGGTCTTACAATGCCAAACATGAATAACAACGAGGCAGAACTAACACTTCTTCAATAAGGGAGATAATCAATAGATATCTATATCCTTTACGCTACCGTGGAGTACTGAGTAAGTATCTCCACGGTAGCCTTTTTTATAGATCAAAGTAATAGGCGCGACATAGTCTAAACCTATTGTTTAGACCATGTCGCGCCTAAAGAGCTATTGGGTTAGTGCATGTATCAATACACAACCTCAGTTTGACCTTGTGAGAATGTCCGGCTACTCTACAACTGTAACATTTATCGCCTGCTCACCTCGCTCTACAGCCTCAATCTCAAACTGAACATTCTGTCCCTCAACCAAAGACTTAAAGCCCTCTTTTACGATTCCTGAGAAGTGAACAAATACCTCTTTGCCATCCTCGCAAATAATAAAACCAAAACCCTTTTTGGCATCAAACCATTTTACTCTACCATTCATAATCATTGCGTGTGTTCTGTTTCGGAGAGCAAAAGTAGTAAAATTTTCCTACCGTTGTTCAAAAAAATAGAAATAAATTTAATTAAAAACTTATTTATTTTGCTTATACAGACATCTGTTATTTTGAATTATCGGCGAATGAGTAGGGGTAAAAGATTGTATTTCAGAGTTTAACGACATTTTAGGGGCTATATTTGGCAGTAAATTTACAAAATCGTACTCTTTGAATTTCTCAAAATCATAACTCCACTGATTTCCATAAGCTAAGCTATGGATTCGTTGATATATAGCTTCGCGGGAGGGAGGGTTGAATCCATCAATATTCTGATTCATGATACTCTGCTCAGTTGGTCTATACACACCTGACGCATAGGATGCTGCACCCTCAAACACACCAACTCCAGCACCTATATAGCGCTGTAGTGAGAGAAAGTGCGACCATTTTACGAAATTATGGCTATGGTAGACATCTGTATTTTTTAGCCATCCAAAAGCCTCTCGCTTGGCGCGATAACCTCTATTATCTGCAGGCATTGTCCCCATACCTTCAAGGATATATTCGTCATCCAACTTTGCAAATCCATGCCCCACAGCCTCATGGCAGACTAAAGTCCTAAATATCTCGTTCTCTGTAGTTAGTGGCACGTAGGCTATTGATGCACCTGAGCCAAAGACCCCAGCACGAGGATGGTACATATAGGTTGTGCCGGCATATTTATCGCTATTGAGCACTACCACTATCAGCGTATCGTCAAGTTGCTCCTCTGTCACAATATCCGCCACATAATCAAAGCATCGCTCATTATCGCCACTAATCAACGTACCCTCGCCAAACTTGCACCTCAAGGCTGTGGTAGAATTATACTCAAAGCACTCATTTGCCGAGACCGCTGTCACCATATATATATTAAATAGCTCTCGGAAATGGGAAAATGGGGCCTCGCTAAACATCGCCTCCATGCACCGTATCATCACCTCTTGATAACGTCCATCTGCCACCATGCGGTCAGAAAATCCATCGCCCATAAGCACTATATCAATACCCTGACCCTCTACAGCCTGCTGCAGCATCGTCACCGCCCCATCAGCAGAGTAGTCCGTAGAGGTATAGAGGTCAGGATTGACAATATCAGCAAACCGCTCGTCTAACACCGACACAATATTACCACGGCTCTCAACCGTATCGCTAAAGACTAAATTTGCCTCACTGTCAAACATGGTCACTGTAGGATACAACCCCACGGGATAGTACAAATCGTTATATCTACTCAGTGGCTGCTCCTCCGAAACCAGAGCAACGCTCCACTCTATCCCCTGCTGAGCAATAATATCGGCAATATTGTCACACTGATTACACCAGCTGATAATCTCCAGCCCAAATGGGTGATACTTCTCATATAGAGCCTTCAGAGTGGGAATAAAGTCTAAATACTTGTCTGAGAATTGGAACAGAATTGTATACCTACTCCTCGCATAGGCAGCCTCATCCAGCTGAATAACCTCGCCAGAGAGGCTCGCAAGCTCAAGCTCAGGGGCTTTAATACCGCAATCATAGAGGTTAAACCTATTGTAACGATTACCATACACAGCATAGCCCCAATTATACCGCCAACCGTCAATTTTGTTCAATGCAGCTGGAATATCTCCCGACATTCTGTTGTTATATAACGACAGACGCACCAAATTTGATAGCCCACCATAACTCTGAGGTATTGAGCCACTGATACTATTTGATGCTAAATTAAGATACTTTAACTCGGATAACGAAGCGATTGAGCGGGGCAAATTCCCACTCAAATTATTTGCAGCAAGATCTATTGCATATACCCTTCCCTGATGCGTATAGACCCCATACCACTGCTCTAATGGCAGGTCAGAGCACCAATTTGTACTGTTAATCCACTCCTCACCACCCATAGCGTTGTAAAACTCTACCAACGCAGCATAGTCCTGCTCATGCTCAACCTGCTCAATCTGCTCAGAGTGCAAAGAGGCATTACAACCTGTTAGCGCAATTAGAGATAGTATATAAACAAAAAAACTTACCATACCCGCCTCACTTTAGCACAAAAATAATAAAAATTTCTCATATCACGTAACTTCGTAATAATTAACAAGAAAGAGCCACCACGCACTATGACGCTCAAAAAAAAATTAAAAATTTTTACAAAAAAGTTTGGAAGTATAAAAATTTTGCCTACCTTTGCACTCGCAATACAACAACGGGGTGTAGCGCAGTCCGGTTAGCGCATCTGGTTTGGGACCAGAGGGTCACAGGTTCGAATCCTGTTACCCCGACAAGAGGAAGAAAAAATCTTCCTCTTTTTTTTGTTAATTACAGCAGCCGTTTACACCCTCCCAACCTCCCTGAAAGGGCTCTGTCGTAAATTCCGGTGGGGAGCGAAAAAAATCATGCAAAAAAAAGAGAAGAACTCTCGTTCTTCTCTTCTGTACCCCCCTCAGGGGCTCGACTGCGCTACTTGCAGATGCGCAGTCGTGTGCTCAAAAGTTTACACCCTCCCAACCTCCCTGGAAGGGAGGCGACTCCAGGCTTCTCGCTCCCTGAAGGTGCACAAAAAAAAAAGAGAAGAACTTTCGTTCTTCTCTTTCGTACCCCCTCAGGGGCTCGAACCCTGGACCCCAACATTAAGAGTGTCGTGCTCTACCAACTGAGCTAAAGAGGCATCATTTACAACCGGCGTTAATTCCTGATTGCGAGTGCAAAGATAGAGCAAAATTTTTATTCTTGCAAACTTTTTAGTAAAAAAATTGAAAAAAATTTTCTTCTATCTTATCTGTAATTAGTTAATTGATTGTTAATCAGCAGTTTATCTTATAGTAATACTATCACTGCACCATTCGCCTAAATTACCCTCATAGACTATTGGCAGGCGAGGCTCAAGGTTTTTGAGCATCAAGTAGCTCTCATAAACATTGATTCCCGTAGTTTTACCCTTAGCGATAGCATAGCCAACGACGCACGGGTGGTTACGAGTGCTATAGTATGCTGCGCGATTAAAGGCGAGGTAGGTTGCAAGGTAGAGCGGGTTATTACTTGGATTGCCACCAATACGGATATGTTCGCCGAGGTTATTTGTATCAATAGCCGAGCAGACGAGAACCACGACACCCAACTTATCGCACTCAGAGAGCAGATTTTCGGTTGCATAATAGGCAGGAACGACCAATCCATTACACCTATCAGTCATCTGCGCCTCTATAGGCATTGAAGGGTTATAATCACACAATCTCAGCTCCAAAGGCATACGATTTAGGTGCATTTTGCCATGTACGACATCTGCAGAGCGCACGCCAACACTACGGCGCAGATACTCTACAGGGCGGTTGTCAATACGGCTCTCCAGCTCAACTGTCACAAGGTGTGGATTTTTGGGACTCCAGAGGCTATTTTCTGGAATACGAGCAACAAAACGAAGCGTATCCTCGCGGCGCATATTGAGCGTGATCTCGCTATACCCTTTTGCCACCACAGTAGTATCATTGAGGTGGACAGTGTAACCTATGCGGGTGCGTTTGGCATTCAGGGCATCACACTTCACCACGACAGAGAACTGAGCAATACCCTCGCCATTATCATTGAGCGTAGTGTTGCAGATAACATCTCGCACGCGGATAGTTGGCTGACAAATCACAGACACATCCTCCACAATAGGTTTAAGGGTTGCGAGCTCTCCGCTTAGGCGATTCTGCTCGGCATCCACCTGGCGGATTGTAAGGGTATGGCGACCCTCTTTAGCCAGTTTAGTGACATTAAACTCTACAGGTGTAGCTCCACTGGCTGCAAATCCCACGCGGCGATTATCAACAAGCACTTCGTATGCCGATGTTGAGCGACCAACGCGGAGAATAACCTGACGATTGAGCCACCAGACAGGAACGGCAAAAGAGCTGTTATACTCCCTACCATCCTCCGTTACGCTCCACGGGGCGAGCTTTGCCACATAGTTAGAGCGGCTCATATCCCCAGCCTTTGCATCAGTAGCGCGACCATAGGGGACAATAACACCACGAGCAGGCTCGGCATGCTCATAAGGGAGCAGCAAGTTCTCTGCCGAAGCAGCCGCAACGGTAAATATAGATAGTAGGAGTAGGATTATCTTCATAATTTTCATATCTTTGCCACAAAGATAGTAAATAATTAGCAACAATGGCAAGCCAACGCCAAATCAATTTTCCTGCCATAGAGATGGCAACAACGCAACAGAACGGTCAGACCTTTGTCTGGGATGCTCTGAGGGGTCGCTATCTGCTACTCACACCAGAGGAGGTTGTTAGGCGTCACGTTATAGCCTTTTTAATCTCCCACTGCGGAGTACTACCCCACTCTATTGCACAGGAGTATCAAGTAAAGATTAACGGCACGGCACAGAGAGCAGACATTGTTGTTATTGGCAACGACCTTAAGCCTACGATTCTTGTAGAGTGTAAAGCCCCAGAGGTGAATATAGACAAGAGCGTATTTGCACAGGCAGTACGCTACAATGCTGTACTGGGGGCGCAATACATAATACTTACTAATGGGCACAAGCACCTATGTGCTGAGTTTAAGGATGGTCAGTACACCTTCTTAAAGTCGTTCCCAACGATGGTCTACACTACCCAATCTTCTCAACAATAGCTGCAAAGGAGTCCCTATAGTTCTCACCAATAGGGGCATACTCGTCACCTGTAAGGAACACTCGACCCTTAGTATATCCCGTAACATGCTCAAGATTGACAATAAAGGAGCGGTGTACCCTCACAAAGCGCTCTGATGGAAGTGCGCTCTCCATATTTTTAAGTCTAAAGAGTGTCACAAGGTGTCCTCCATCTGCAAGGTGCAAGCGAACATATTCGCCAGCGCTCTCAATATATACGATATTGGAGTATCTGACAAGTGAGGTCTTATGGTCAGCACGGATGCTGATACACTCCTTCTCGGCGCTCTGCTCACCCAATGGCAGAGAGTCTGAGTTTGTAGAGTCGCGCAACGCCAGCAGCTGAGCTATTGATTGAGCCTTCTTGGCTGCACGTTCAAAGCTCTCAAAGCTAAAAGGTTTAAGCAGGTAATCTATCGCATCGAGCTTAAAGCTCTCGACAGCATACTCTGAATATGCGGTGGTAAAGACGACCATCGGCGCCGACTCAAGTCCACGCACAAAGTCAATGCCACTCAATTCGGGCATATTGATATCAACAAAGATAAGATCCACAGAGTTATCTGTACCGAGGAAATCACGAGCCTCAACAGCATTATCAAAGCTCTCAACAAGTTCTAAAAATGGTACACGCGCCACATAGTTCTGCATCTGCATCAACGCAAGCGGCTCATCATCAATAACTATACACTTAAGATTCATACGAAACAGGTATTTTTAATGTCACACAATACTTATCACTCTGCTCGGCAATCTTAAGCTCGTGTCTATCACCGTAGATATGCTCCAAACGGCGACCAACATTTTCCAAGCCTATGCCGGAGGTGTGTTTCGGGTTAGAAGTATGATGTAGTGAGTTGCAGAAGTTTGCAACTATAGTCTGTTCCTCTATGCTAATATCAATATGGATAAATGAGGTTTTATTACGGTTCACGCCATGCTTAAAGGCGTTCTCTACAAAGACAATAAAGACCAGTGGCGGAACCGAAAGCGTAGATGGTATAGTTTTAGGATAGGTAAAGCGAACATCAATCTTCTGCGCATAACGGATACGCATCAGCTCAATATAGTTCTCAATAAACTTTATATCCTTGCTCATTGGGATAGTCTCCGCGCTCGACTCGTAGACCACATGACGCATCATCTCAGATAGCTCAATGAGTCCACGCTTGGCACTGTCAGCATCAATATCTATCAGTGCGTGGATATTATTGAGCGTATTCATCAGAAAGTGAGGGTTTATCTGATACTTGAGGTAGTACATCTCCGCCTCCACATTCTCACGAGCCAATCGCTCATTATCCTCATCGCGCTGCATAGCCTCATAGAACTTTTTAATACCCAAATTGGCACAAAACATAAAGGCACATAGCACAATGTTCCAGTACCAACGCAAGTCTGTAAGTGAGGCGTGACGAGGCTGGATAAGCTCGCCAACACTCTCTCCCAGAACGGCTATTCTCCACTGCTCGTAGACCTCAATACAGCCAAAGGTGATACAAATTATCAGCAGACAGGTCAGTATGTAGTGTACAAAGCGCCCTCGGTTTAGCTGAAAACGTATAAACACCTGATTATTAAGCAAAAAGAGTATGAAGTATGGTGTAATCTTACCCCACGCCAAAAAGACCTTATTGAAGTCAATATATGCCTCGGACATCAGGTTGGAGTTCATTATCGGGATAAGATAGACTACTGCCCAGATGCCTGAGTAGACGAGGTTTTCACCTATTATCTGCTTACGTATCAGTGGTTTTTTCAGCTTCATAATTTATGGTCTGCAGCACATAATGTAAGGAATTTAGGGAAGTTAGAGAATTTAGGGAAAATACTCCTTAAACTCCCTAATCTCCTTAAACTCCTTAATCCGACAGCTAACGGTTTACTTAATCCCCAGCGTTGAGACGTTGTAGAGGTATCGCTTGATACTCTTCTTTGGCGTCTTCTCAAACTCTGAAGGGTAGATGCTGATTGAGACAAGTCGCTCATAGGCAGCAATTTGTGTGTTGAGCACCTTCAGATTCTCCTGCATCGTAGCCTCAAGAGTTGCTCGGTCAATACCCTCACGCTCGCAGGTCTCAAAATCTGGCACTACAAGACCATAGAGCTTGCCATCATTCTCAAGAACAAGCGACTCAAGGACAAGAGGCATATTGTTAAGTTTATCCTCAATCTCCTCAGGGTAGATATTCTGACCGCTACCAGTAAGAATCATAGTCTTGCAACGACCACGAATATAGAGTGTACCATCAACATCTATAGTACCCATATCGCCAGTGTGCAGCCAGCCCTCAGAGTCAAGAGCAGCTGCTGTAGCCTCCTCATTCTTATAGTAGCCCATCATCACATTCTCACCACGTACAAGGATTTCGCCAGCCACATTCTGTGGGTCAGTTGAGTCGATACGAACATCCAAAAAGTTCTTAAGATACATACCGCAAGAGGTAAGCTTAAAATCGCGTGGGACCGGTGTAACACTAATAAGCGGACCACACTCGGTCATACCATAGCCGATAGTGAATGGGAAGTGAATCTTCTGAAGGAAAGCCTCGGTCTCCTTATTCACTGGAGCACCACCGAGTACAAATATGCGCAGGTTACCACCGAAAGAGTCAAGAAGTTTCTTCTTAATCTGTGCAAAGACAACCTCGTTTACAAGTGGCAGTTTCATAGCGATGCTCAGAGGACCCTTCTCAAGCAGTGGAATAATCTGCTTACGGTAAATCTTCTCCAAGAGCACTGGCACAGCACAGATAACCTCTGGCTGGACCTTCTGTATTGCAGCAAGCAGAATCTTCGGCGCTGGAATACGACCAAGCAGTGTAATATGTCCACCAACAGCCAGCGGAGCAAGGAAGTCCACAGCGCAACCAAAGGCGTGAGCAAGTGGCAGGAACGATAGTGTACGACCGCCCTTATGGAAGTAAAGCATATTTGTATGGTCGCTCATCACCGTGATATGCATCACATTGGCAGTCAGGTTATTGACTGTAAGCATAACGCCCTTTGAATAACCTGTAGTACCTGATGTATAGTTGAGGAGTATCAGCTGGTCATTAGGCACATCTGCATACTTAATATCGTCTGCAGTAAAACCACGAGGGTAACGCTTACGATAGTTCTCGGTCATCTGATTGATGCACTTAGTCATCTTATCACCACCGCGCTCAAAGAGCACATGGTAGTCAGTAAGCGACATCACCGCCTCCACATTTGGCATCTGGTCCTCATCAAGACCATCCCAATATGAGTCTGTAAGGAAGAGCAGGCGGCTCTCAGAGTGGTTTACAATATGCTGAATGTCTGTAGGCGTAAAGTCCTGAAGGATAGGCACAATAACCGCGCCGTATGTCATAGTAGCAATATATACAACACACCAACGTGGAGTATTTCTTCCTACAAGAGCAATCTTATCTTTAGGCTTAATACCAGCCTCGTCAAACATAATATGCAACTTGGCAATCTCTTTAGCAAAACCATAGTACGAATAGGTCTCACCAGTAAAATAGTCAGTTACAGCACTCATTTCGCGGTTATCGCGGAATGACTGCTCATACATCTTAATTAAGTTTTTTTCAACCATAGTACAATATATAATTTTAGGTGTTATTTTCTCTTTTTCCAAATATATGTTTTACTCTCCTCACCACGTCGTAACCTACCAATATTTGCCCGATGGGTCCAGACCAACATCGCAGCAACGGAAATTGAGAAGATGATAAAAATCCACGAAAAATCCCCATAACGGTTATATAGCGTAGTGGAAAATATTGCAACAAAAATCGGGAAACTACACCCCGCAACAATGCTCGCAAGCGACACATAATGGGTAAAAACGAACACTAATACCCACACCGCAAAGCACATAAAGGCGAGGTTTGGCTGTATAGCCGTCACTGCACCAATAAGGGTACTTACCCCCTTACCACCGCGAAAACCTGCAAAAATGGGAAAGATATGCCCCACAACAGCAAATGCTACGGCAAATATCTTAAGGTTTATAACCCACGCAGTTGATAGCTCAGGGTTGAGCCTCATTGCACCCATAAGTGTCACAGCGACAAAACCCTTCATATAGTCAATCACAAAGACTGGTAACGCAGCCCTCAATCCTAACACTCTGAGCATATTAGTTGCACCGGCATTCTTACTTCCATGTTCACGGATATCCACACCAAAATAGTGCTTGCCAATCCAGACAGCACTCGGTATAGACCCAAACAAATATGCCACAATAAGCAGCAACAATACCGCGCAATAAGTCATAATAATCGCAATAAACTTTGCGTGTGTCGTTGCAAAGATAGTAAAAATTTGCAATCCCACAAATTCTCGCCTATCGTAATTGCTTGACAAATCAGCTACATGTTCATCAAAACAAGAGACAAAAAAATAGCACCGACAAACTTAGACTGTCGGTGCTAACATTAGATTTTACTAATACCTCTTTTTACGATATTTTGCCCTCACCTTAGTTGGTGTGTCACCTAAATACTTTTTGCAATACTCACCAAGGTGGCTTGAAGATGAGAATCCATACTTTTTAGATATATGATATATAGGCGCGTCGCTCTCAATCAGGTCGGCAAGAATCTCATCCTTACGCTGTATCTGCATCCACACGCCTGGAGTATAACCTGGATAGTGGCGACGGAAGACAACATTAAAGGTGTTAATATCATATCCACAAAGCTCAGCAAGGTGGTTAAGATTGCGTGCCTTCACTCTATTACCCTCAACCATTGTGCGGAAAGATACCGCATGGTCAAAGAGGTTGAAGAATAGATTTGCAAGCACCTCAACATCATAATAGAAGCGGAAAATAACAAAGAGCAGTTCAATCATAGACTCATGCATGTGCGCACACGGCACATCGTCGTCCATAAATCGCTTGAGCAGAAGCAACATCTCACCAAGCTGCTCATTGATAGGCACAGCTTCAAAATTATACTGGAAATCATCCTGAGACTTTGCAAACTGCAACAACGAAGCAATATCACAAGCTGCACCTGGACGAGCAAAGTAGGCAACAATCATCTGCAAATCCTCCTTTGCCTCAATGGCGTAGTGTCCACAATTATAGCAGAAAAAGAGTGAACCCTGCTTAACCTCAAAATGGCTACACTCCTCAGAGTCGAGCCAAAGAGTTCCAGACATTACAAATACAATATGATTCACCTCTCCAGGTTCAATCACAAACTTCTCACCAGCTCTATAGTCATACTTACGAAAGCCTGAAAAAGGCTCCTTTGCTGAAGGACAAGATTTTGGGCACAACTGTCTCATAAAAATTAGGGTATATTATGTGCGAGTAAATCACACTATTATTTTTTTGCGTATCATATTTACAAATGCAAAGATAATATTATTTTTTGAAATATCAAATATTTTCTCAGTATCATATTTAGTTTTTTTTGATATTTAGTCATCTATTATCATTTTTTATGGTGATATGTAGAGTAAATAGTGTTATTAAAATCTATTTTATACAATGTCGCCAGATATAGAACAAATCTTTAATAAAATGTTAAATTTTTAGTTTGCTGATAACTCCTTTGCAATTTATTTATATCTTTGCTGGTGAAATGAGAAACATGCTGAACATACTCTGGCTGTTACTTATCGCATCAGTTGTCCTTGCGCCGAGCAGTAGCTCTGAGCAGCAGGGAGATAATCTCCCTATAGATGAGCAAATTGAGGCTCAAATTTCTGAGAGTAGTCAATCATCGCTACTAAATATTATCCCAAGCAGGCAGAGCTCAACCACCCCCTCTGCACGTCGCCTCTGTTCATCACATAGGCACCACAAGGCGCACTTCACAACAGTTGCTCCAGCAGTGCCTACAGTTCAATTTAAGAATATTTTTGTTCACAAACCTACCATAAAACCATCTTTGAGTTTAGTGTTCAGATTGCACAATATTAGGATATAGACTTTGCGCTATTCCAATGTCAATCAAACATATAAAGAAAATGTAAACTCAAATATGTATGGATTATATTATACTTATCATTGCCCTTGTGGCAGTGGTCTATGGAGCCGATAATTTAGTTAGTGGTTCGGCTGATATTGCACGCAGATTTAAGATTTCAGACTTCGTTATTGGTGCAATAATTGTAGGCGTAGGAACATCTTTCCCTGAGCTGATTGTCAGCAGCATGGGAGCCATTGAGGGCAAGGTTGATGTTGCTATAGGCAATGTTGTCGGCTCAAACATATTCAACATCTTAGGAATTTTAGGAGTTACCGCCCTACTGCACCCAGTAGCTGTGAAGAGTGAGAACAACCGTTTTGAGCTTCCGCTCTGCATCGGCATCTCAATTCTCGTGACACTGCTTGCCTTCAACTTCTTCTGTGGCAGCGAGGTTGTTATCGGCAGAGGCGACGGATTGATACTCTTAGCGATATTTGCCACCTATATTTATATATCTTTCTTGCGCGACCGCAAGAAGAGCAAAATTACACCTAACGCAACTCAAGCAATCCCTGCACCACAAAGTCTAACAAAGGCAATCTTGCGCACAATTATCGGTTTAGCAATTCTTATCACTGGATGCGACCTATTTGTTGATAGTGCCGTAAATATCGCAACTGCATGGGGTGTAAATGAGGCATTTATCTCAATTACCCTCATTGCATGTGGCACTTCGCTCCCAGAGCTTGCTGCTTCTGTTGCTGCAGCGGCAAAACGTAATACCGAGTTGGCTCTTGGAAATGTTGTTGGCTCAAACATATTCAACATAGCCTTTATCTTGGGTGTCAGTTCGCAAATTACTCCGCTCTTTAGCAGTGGCATCACTATTGTTGATTATGCTGTAATGATAGCAGCTGCAGTTCTACTCTTAATGTTCAGTCTAAACAACAAAATTTCTCGTACCGAGGGTGCAATTATGCTAACAAGTTTTGTAGCATACAACATATATTTAATATATACACAAACTATCTAAACTATGTTTTTACAACTTTTAACCCTACTTGGAGCGCTGGGCATGTTCCTCTACGGAATGAACATGATGAGCTCCGGTCTTCAGAAAACGGCGGGAAACCGCATGCGCAACCTTCTTGGAGCAATGACATCCAGCCCGTTTAAGGGTGTGATGACGGGTCTAACGATTACCTCTATCATCCAGTCATCCAGCGCCACAACGGTCATGGTTGTTGGCTTTGTAAACGCCTCACTGCTGACACTAAATCAGGCTATTGGTGTAATTATGGGTGCCAATATCGGTACTACAGTCACCGCATGGTTAGTATCTCTACTCGGTTTTAAGGCTGACATCTCTATCTTTGCAGTGCCACTGATGGCTATCGGCTTTATTATGAGCATCGCAAAGAGTGAGAAGTATAGAAATATCAGCGAGTTCATCATCGGATTCTCGCTACTCTTCCTCGGTCTGTCACTGATGAAAAACTCTGTGCCTGACCTACGTGAGACGCCCGAGATTCTCTCATTTATACAGCAGTGGACTGGCTACGGCTTTGGTTCAGTGATTATCTTCCTTATCTTTGGTACTTTGCTGACACTAATCCTCCAATCCTCAAGTGCAACGATGGCGCTGACACTGATTATGATGAGCATGGGATGGATTCCATTTAGTATGGCAGCGGCTATGGTGCTCGGAGAGAATATCGGTACAACTATTACCGCAAATATCGCCGCGGCAGTTGGCAACCCTAACGCTCGCCGTGCAGCTCTTGCCCACACAGTGTTCAACGTCTTTGGTGTTATCTGGGCACTTATCCTCTTCCGCCCATTCCTATCTCTTGTAGGCACTATTATCACATGGTTAGGATATCCAGACCCAACACTTATAGACTACTCACACACTATTGTAGCAGGTTCTGCAGAATCTACCGCTGCACTATATGGCGTATCAATGCTGCACACCCTGTTCAATACATTTAACACATGTATCCTAATATGGTTCATCCCTCTTATTGTCCGCTTTGTCTCTTGGGTAATTAAGAGCAAGCCTGAGGATGAGGAGCAGACTATCCGACTCAAGTTTATCAACGCCGGTCCTATGGGCACTGCAGAACTTGCCTTAGAGGAGGCTCGCAAGGAGATTATCCACTTTGCGCAGATTTGCCGCAATGGACTGGACTATATCCGCTCGGCTGTCCACGCCACTAAGGAGGATGAATTTGAGGTGTACCGCAAGAAACTTGTTAAGTATGAGGAGATTGCCGACCGTATAGAGTACGAAATTGCATCATTCCTTAATGCTCTGCCACAGGAGAGCATCAGCGAGGATACCCGCCAGAGGGTAAAGTCTATGTACAAGATTATCGGCGAGCTTGAGAGCCTTGGTGACTCTGGCGAGAGCATTAGTCGCATAATTTCACGCCGAAATATCCACAACAAGAGCTTTACCGCCCAACATATTGAGAAGATTGACACTATGCTCAGCCTTGTTGATAAGGCATATAAGATTATGATCAACAACCTTGAGACTGCAGAGAATACCAGCGACAACCTTCGTTGCGCTGTAGATTGCGAGATTGATATTAACGATATGCGCAACACCCTCCGTGAGGCTGAGATTCTGAAGATTGAACAGAATAACACCGAGTACCAGAGCAGTGTCTACTACCTTGACCTAATCTCTGAAATTGAGCGTATGGGCGACTTTATGATTAACATCTCCGAGGCGCTACAACGCAAGTAATCCTCTAACAACAAAGAAATATGGGACCGACGACTGCCTGTCCCATATTTTTTATACATATAACTACCTCCACTCTCCCTTAATGCACCCCTCAGCTTCACAGTGGGCATTAAACTCAGATAATGTCATCTGATCTTGCTCCTTTTGGTATGTGTATATATTCTCACCCGCCGCTGTCGTGTAACACACCTGCGCCACAAGACCAAAGATGTTGTAAAACTCAGCCTCTAATGCACCAATGCTCTTACTGCCGTCAATAGATATTACCCCATCGCAACACTTTTTGACCCTCACCTGACCAATCGTGCTATCAATATCCACTCTATATGGAGTCAGCGCCTCAACGCCAATGTACAACCTCGCCTCAGAGGTGTAGAGCCTCAGCCTTAGAAAACTAAACACCTCATTAAACTCCTTCATCAGCTCGCTCACGCGCTTATCTGCTGTAACTAAAATTTCCCGCTTCATAACCATTGTTTGTTGATTTTCACAAATATAACACAATAATTTAATATTTGCAAATGCTCACCGTAGATGAAGATTGGGGTCAAGCCCCAATCTTCATCAATCTCACCCACAGGCGGTACTTAAAAACCGTTGAGAGAGGGATTGGCTCCCTACGGTCGCCGATCCCTGTACCCCTTGATGCTCAAAGCAGATTATTACGAAGTAGTGGTTTCAGACATTTGACCGCCGCAACCGAAGGCGAAGCCGTAGGTAGATGAAGATTGGGGTCAAGCCCCAATCTTCATCAATCTCGCCAACAGGCGGTACTTGAAAACCGTTGGGAGAGGGATTGGCTCCCTACGGTCGCCGATCCCTGTACTCCTTGATTTGCAAGAGAAGATTTTACCGAGCGTGGCAAGCCCCATTTGATGGTTACCGCCACAACCGAAGGCGAAGCCTGAGGTAGATGAAGATTGGGGTCAAGCCTCAATCTTCATCAATCTCGCCAACAGGCGGTACTTGAAAACCGTTAGAAAACCCCCTCTCTCCGCCACGAAGCAGACGGACAGCTTGCTGGACGATGTTTTGTTTTTTTGGTGCTGTAGGAACTGCTTACAGAAATTACGACCGCCGCAACCGAAGGCAAAGCCTGAGGTAGATGAAGATTGGGGTCAAGCCTCAATCTTCATCAATCTCGCCCACAGGCGGTACTTGAAAACCGTTGGGAGAGGGATTGGCTCCCTACGGTCGCCGATCCCTATACTCCTTGATACTCAAAGCAGATTATTACGAAGTAGAGGTTTCAGACATGTGACCGCCGCAACCGAAGGCGTAGCCTGAGGTAGATGAAGATTGGGGTCAAGCCCCAATCTTCATCAATCTCGCCAACAGGCGGTACTTGAAAACCGTTAGAAAATCCCTCTCTCTCCGCCACGAAGCAGACGGACAGCTTGCTGGACGATGTTTTGTTTTTGGAGCGTTACAGGAGCTTGCTCACAGGAAAACGCTCCAAAAACAAAACAGGTGACTGAATTTCAGTCACCTGTCTGCTTTGTGGCGGAGAGAGAGGGATTCGAACCCCCGGAGCCTCGCAGCTCAACGGTTTTCAAGACCGCCGCAATCGACCACTCTGCCATCTCTCCAGGCACAAAAGTACGCTCTTTTTTTTAATCTGCAAAATTTTTTGCGTTTTTTTCTGCACTTTTTTTTAGTCGTTTTTGCAAATGACAATATATCAGAGCGTTATAGCGCAAATATTTTTTAAGATTTTTTACTTAAATGGAGAGTCTGGCTCCTTTGACATCACCCAGTAGAACATCTTGTCCAAAAAAGCGGGTGCAAATTTCTTAACAAAATGGGTTGCGCGACCCTCTGCCTCCATAAGGCAGAGTCTCTTTCGCTTGGCAATTCCTCGTGCCACTATGCGAGCCACCTGCTCCGGAGTCATCATCTTACCCTCCTCGCGCGGTGTTGAGCCTTGCTGCGAGCCGTCTGCAACGAGAGCCGAGAAGCGGACATTTGAGGCTGTAAATCCTGGACAAGCGACCATCACGTGCAGCCCCTTCTTGATATTCTCGATGCGGATAGTCTCAAGCAGACCCGTCATCGCATATTTAGATGCCGAGTAGCCCGTTCTACCAGGTAGTCCGTGCAGTCCCGCCACGGAGGAGATACCAACCAGTGAACCCTTTGAAGCCTGAAGATATGGCAGTGCATACTTGGCACAATAGACTGTTCCCCAGAAGTTTACATCCATCAGTCGGTGCAGTACGCTAAGCTCTACATCGTCAAAAATCGCACGCATAGAAATTCCCGCGTTGCAAATCAGCACATCTATTCCACCAAAAGCCTCTACAGCCTTATCAATCAGACGTTTACAATCCTCCGCCACTGTCACATCTGTTGCGCAGTAGGCAGCCTGACCACCATCGGCAATAATCTTATCGGCAAGAGCCTTAAGCTTCTGCTCACTGCGCGCGCCGAGGACCACCTTTGCGCCCATGGCGGCATAGACCTTTGCCATCGCCTCGCCAATGCCTGACGAAGCACCGGTAATAACTACCGTCTTTGATTTTAATGCGTTTTTCATATCTCAATTTTTAATCTGTCATAAGCAAAATAGACACCCTCTGGCAGCTGCTTCTGCGCCTGGCTATGAAGCCCAATCTCGTGCGACATATGAGTAAGGTAGGCACGCTCGGGAGCCACCTTTTCTATTAGCGCGAGAGCGTCAGAAACGGAGAAGTGCGAGTCGTGCGGAGTAAATCGTAAAGCATTAACCACAAGCACCTTAACCCCGTTAAGTTTGGCAACTTCGCTGTCGTCAATCTCCTTAAAATCGGTCATATACGCCACATCACCAAAGCGGTAACCCGTAACCTCAAAGTGGGCGTGACGACCGCGTATCGGAGTAATCTCTACCCCACCAACGACAAACGACTGCTCAGGGTCAATAGTGTGAAGTACTATCTCTGGCACGCCGCGATAGCGCTCAGTAAAAAAGGCGTAGTCGTAATCCTTGCGCACACAGTCAAGCGTGGAGGCTGTGGCGTAGATATTTACAGGATGAATCTGCGGATAATCTACAAAGTTGAGTGCGCGCACGTCGTCAATGCCGCCAATGTGGTCTTTGTGCTTGTGTGTGAGCAGTATTGCCGTTATATGGCTCACCCCCTCGCGCAACATCTGTACCCTAAAGTCTGGACCAGCATCAATAATAAAGCGACAGCCGGCTGTTTCCACCATTGCCGACGTACGCAGACGACTGTCCTTAGGGTCAGTGGAGCGGCAGACTGGGCAGTTGCAACCAATCACTGGCACACCTTGCGAAGTTCCCGTACCGAGTAACGTTAAAAGAGACTTAATTGCCATGATAACTACGATTTACCGCCGTAAAGATACTTTTTTCGTATCAAATACGCCTACAAAGATACAAATTTTTGGATAATTCATATTAAAGTTGTACTTTTGCGGGACATTAAAAAATAAAAAATTTTATGGCTTACAAAATTTCAGATTCTTGCGTTGCATGTGGTACATGTATCGACGAGTGTCCTGTTGAAGCAATTTCGGCAGGTGACATCTATGTAATTGACCCTGAGAAGTGCATCGAGTGTGGTGCATGCGCAGGCGTTTGTCCTTCAGAGGCTATCTCATTGGAGTAGTACCTGCCTAAAGGATAAAATTGACGATTCCGACTCGGAGTCGTCTTTTTTATTAAATAAGGTATATTTTTTGTTGTAAATATTTGCTTGTTAAAAATATTTTTTCTATTTTTGTTTGTCAATTGCACTCTAAAGTGATGATTGAAAACGATTTCGCATGTAGTGGAGAGCTATAATGTTGAAAATCAACAAATTATAAATATTAACATTTTTATTAACTAACACTTTAACAAACAAAACATTATGAAAAGATTTTTTCGTTTTCTGATGGCTGCAGCCGTAATGTTCGGCGCAGTTGCTTGTTCTCAGTATGACGAGCAGGAGGTTGTTGAGGGTCAGGAGGTAACTACTACCTTCTCTATCGGCCTTGAGGACCTCGGTACTCGTCTTGCTGGCGATTCAGGCATGATTGACAAGGTGGCTTGGGGTATCTACGACCACCAGGCTGACGGTAAGGGTCGTTTCCTCTTAGCTCACAGCTCTGCTGGTCAAGGCAACGCACCTGCTGATTTTGACGGTGAGAAGGCAGAGATTAAGGTTACTCTGTTCACTGGCAAGAAGTACGACCTCGTATTCTTCGGTTACTGCAGCGCAAACAACGCTTACACTATTGACTGGGAGAAGCGTGAACTCAATGTAAACTACAGCGATCTTGCAAACCTTGAGGCTCGTGATGCATTCTTCCACATTGAGAATGAGTTTGTTGCAGGTAAGAACAAGACATTTACCCTTACTCGTCCATTTGCACAGCTCAATGTTGGTCAGAGCATGGAGGATTATGACGCTATGCAGCTGACAAATAACTACATTGAGAAGAGCTCAGTTACAGCAAAGGCTTACACAACAATGAACCTTATTGATGCATCTGTTAGCAACCTTGTTGATGTAGAGCTTACTGTAAACAACGTTCTTAATGAGGATCTTGAGGTAAATAGCGTTGGCTACAAGCACATTGCTATGAACTACCTGCTCGTAAATGCGAAAGAGGTTGTAAACGAGGTAGCATTTAAGTTTGTTGAGAACGGTCCTACCTACACCGAGTTTGAGCGTACATACTACAACGTACCACTTCAGCGTAACTACCGTACAAACATCCTTGGTAGAATTATCTCTGACGAGTTTGACTTTGAGATTGTTATTGACTCTCGTTTTGCAGAGCCTGATAAGAATTACGTTACAACTATTGAGGATTTGCAGGCGGTAATCAACTCTGCACAGGCTGGTACTGCAGAGGAGCACAAGGTTACAAAGGTAGTTCTTGGTGCTGATATGCAGGGTGAGGTATTTGTTCACCAGAAGCACTATACTGATATTATCATTGACGGTAATGATCAGAAGTTCAAGTTTGACGGTACTATCAAGATTCACACCGGTTCTTCTTACAACAGCGGTCAGCTTCTTATCCGCAATGTAGCATTTGAGACAGACAGAGTGCTCCTCGACAGCAAGGGTAATCCATATTTCAACTTCGTTATGCCAAACGATTTTGGTGTAGAGAATGGTGTTACTCGTCGTTACTCTAACAACGTAACTGTTGAGAACTGTACTTTCACTGCTACTGGCGCTGCTCAGAATATTGCAGTTGGTGTTCAGGCTAAGTCTGTAAACGGTTATCTGAAAGTAGTTGACTGTACTGCAAATAATCTTCACTCACTTATCCAGGCACAGAGTTGCGGTGCTGATGTAACTGTTAAGGGCGCAACTATCAATGGTAAGAATGGTGTTGCATTCAAGCAGGTTCGCAATGCTATTGTTGAGGGTTGTACTATCAATACCGCTGCTTACGGTATCCGCTTTGACGGTAACATTGACGACTACAGCCTTACTGTTAAGGATAACAATGTAACTGCAGTTCAGCCACTTATCGTTCGCAAGATGACTGGTAAGAACAACACTATCACCCTTGAGGGTACAAATGTACTCGACACTACTGAGGCATTCCAGATTGTTATTACCAACGGTAGCGATGACGAGGCATACTCATACCCTACTGGCACTTATACGCTCACTGGTCACGACGGCTTTAACACCTACCCTATTGACACTCCAGAGGCTCTTGAGGCAGCTGTTAAGAATCCTGCTCTCTCAACTGTAGATGTTCAGGGTGAGAATATTACAATAAATGATGGATACGCTCTTGAGGTTACTAGAGATGTAGTTCTAAATATGAATGATGTAACCGTTAACTCTGGTAGTGCTGCAAACTATGGTTTCATTGCAAGAGGTGACATCAATGTAGTTGTTAATGATGCTGATTTTGACTCTGCAGGTGGTGGTGTTGGAGTTGTAAATGGAGCAAAGGTTAATTTCACTGGTGATGTATACGTAAGCACTGCTAGCACAAGCGGTCGTTACATCTTCTATCTTGAGGGTGCAGGTTCAGAGCTTACTATCAACGATGGTAACTACTCTTGGAGTACAAGTGACAACCAGAAGCGTGCTTATGTTTACGCTAGCGCTGGTACAACAGTACGTATCAAGGGTGGTAACTTTGGTAAGGCATCTACTCGCTCTGGTTACACAGCTGGTATTATGGGTGAGGGTACTGTAATTATCACTGGCGGTACATTCGGATTTAACCCATCTACTTGGGTAGAAACAGGCTATAAGGCTGTTAAGGTTGACAATAAGTGGCACGTTGTAACTGAGAATACAGACTTTGTAAACGATTCTGCTTCTCTGGTATCAGCTATTGAGAATGCAGCTGATGGTGATATTATCGTTCTTACTAAGGATGTTGACTACGGAACTGTTACTGCTGGTGAGCTGAAGAACGTTACAATCAATGGTGCTGAGGGTGCTGTAATGATTTTCAAGACTGACGCTAACTCAAAGCTTGAGAATGTTACTCTTAATGGTGTAAACTTTGAGTACACAGGTGCTACTGCAGATTGCGGTATTGTTCTTGACGCTAACGCTCAGATTGACAATCTCGTTATTGATGGCTGTACTGTTGTAGGTACTGGCGCAAAGGCTGGTCGTGGTCTGTCTGGTTATAACAATAACGCTACTATTGTTATCAAGAACACTACATTTAAGGATTTGGGTTATCCAATCTACGCTTGGGGTGGCTACGAGGCTCTTACTATTGAGAATTGTACATTTGACAATATCAAGTCTTGGGCTGTTATGCCACAGAGCGGTTTTGATGGTGATTTGACTGTTTCAGGTTGTAACTTTGTAAACTGCCTCGGTGGTGGTCTTGTTAAGGCTGGTACACTGACTGCAGGTCACACATTTACATTCACTGACAACACTATCACTGGCTGCACAATCGCAGGTGACCACAACTGGTTCCAGTTCAATGTTTCTGCTGGTACTGCTGTTATCAGCGGTAACATCAAGGACGGTGCTGCTTGGACTCCAGGTGTTGCTGATGGTCTTAAGTAATTGCAAATAATTCTGCAATAACACAACAAACTGCACTCTTCGGGGTGCAGTTTTTTTTGTGGGGCGGAGCGGTTTTTTGTCTAATATCACACCTATATATATTATATAGAGAAAAAATTACTATCTTTGCGCTATAAACCCAGACGATATTATGGCTATTAGGAACAATGTGATGATTGTGCGTCAGACGCTTCTGACAAGGTTAATTGAGATGTGGAACGCGGGCGAGTTGGTTGAGAAGATTGACCGATTGCCGTTAGAGCTCAGTCCGCGAAATGCTACGCCCGTAGGTCGTTGTTGTATTCACAAGGAGAGGGCTGTAAACAAGTACAAGTCTCTTCCGCTCTTGGGCTTTGATATGAGCGACGAGACTGACGAGCTGACGCCTCTATCTGCCTATGCAGCTGCTGCGCTTGAGCGTAAGGCACTGAAGCAGAACATTATGTGCGTAGTAGACGAGGCGTGTTCATCGTGTGTGAGGACAAACTATCAGATTACTAACCTCTGTCGTGGTTGTGTGGCACGCTCGTGTGCGGCATCTTGTCCAAAGGGGGCTATAGAGTTTGACCCAGAGACCAGTCAGGGTCGCATTCACAAGTCTATGTGCATCAGCTGCGGTAAGTGTTACGACAACTGTCCATATCACGCCATTGTGCACATCCCCGTTCCTTGCGAGGAGGCTTGCCCAGTAGGTGCGATTACAAAGGATGAGAATGGCGTTGAGCATATTGACGAGACAAAGTGTATCTACTGTGGCAAGTGCGTGAACAGCTGTCCTTTTGGTGCTATATTTGAGATTTCGCAAGTGTTTGATATTCTGCAGTCTATACGTCGTGGCGAGAAGGTTGTGGCGATGGTTGCCCCTGCATTTTTGGCTCAGTACTCTGCCCCAACAGAGCAGGTTTACGGAGCAATAAAGGCTGTAGGATTCAGCGACATTGTCGAGGTTGCGCAGGGAGCGATGATAACTACCGAGCGCGAGGCAGCCGAGCTTGCCGAGAAGATTGAGGAGGGACAGCCATTTATGACCACCTCGTGCTGTCCGTCGTACATAGAGATGGCAGAAAAGCATGTGCCTTATCTGAAGAAGTATATATCTGACACCCGCTCGCCGATGTATTACACTGCGCAGATTGCCCGCGAGAAGTATCCAGATGCAAAGCTCGTCTTTGTAGGTCCATGTATTGCCAAGCGCAAGGAGGCTCGCCGTGACGACATGGTTGATTATGTGCTTACCTTTGAGGAGCTTCACGCCATATTCCTCGGCATGAAGATAGATATTGAGCTGCAGCAGAGCTACTCTGTAGAGCAGAGCGCCATTCGTGCAGCGCACGGCTTTGCACAGGGTGGTGGCGTGACGGCAGCAGTAAAGGAGCACGTTGGCGAGAGTTTCAACTACACAACACTTCAGATTGCAAACCTAACGAAGAAGAATGTTGCCCTGCTCAAGGCATACGCCAAGACCAGCAAGGCACCAGCGCAATTTATAGAGGTCATGGCGTGCGAGGGCGGTTGCATTTCAGGACCAAGCACCCACACCTCATACGACAGTGGTAAAAAGATATTCAACGCCGAGCTTGCAAAGCGATAATGAAGGCTAAACTCTCCCCTACCGACCGCGACACACTAAAGTCGCTACTATGCTGTCGGGGCGAGGAGGCTCAATATTTGAGAGATTGTGCCGCCCGAACCTCAGTAGAGCTGTTCGGGCGTGCCGTTTTCCTTCGTGGACTTATTGAAATAAGCAGCTACTGCCGCAACAACTGCCTCTACTGTGGTCTTCGGCGCGACAACACCTCTGCCGAGCGATACCGACTGACCGAAGCCCAAATTTTAGAGTGTTGCAAGGTCGGCTACCGAGCAGGACTTCGCACTTTCGTTCTTCAAGGTGGCGAGGATAGCTACTGGAGCGACAGTCGCCTTATGCCGCTTATCAAGACCATTGCCACGACATATCCCGATGCGGCGATAACCCTCTCGCTTGGCGAGCGCAGTGCAGAGTCCTACAAGGCTCTTCACGATGCAGGAGCTACCCGCTACCTGTTACGCCACGAGGCGGCAAACTGCGCCCTCTACGAGGCTATACACCCTGCCGATATGTCCTACAGCAACCGCATAGAGGCGATAAAAAACCTTATGCAGATAGGCTACCAGACGGGTATGGGGATGATGATTGGCATCCCAGGGCAGACGGATGACGACATAGTAGATGACCTACAACTTATCGCCTCTCTACGCCCGCAGATGGTCGGCATAGGACCATTTATTCCGCACCCCGCAACACCATTTGGCTCTTATCCTGCAGGAAATCTTGACAGAGTGTTAAATGCAGTAGCAATCACCCGCCTACTACTTCCCAATGCTCTAATACCTGCCACAACGGCTCTCAATACCCTCTCAGCAGAGGGTCACCGATTAGGTATTCTGGCAGGCGCAAATGTTATTATGCCCAACCTCTCGCCCGCAGATGTTCGCAGCAAGTATGCCATCTACGCTGGCAAGGCAACCACAGGTGCGGAGGCAGTTGAGGGTATAAAGGCGCTTACTGAGGAGCTAAGCCAGATAGGATACACAATAAACTACGCAAAAGCAGATTACAATGACACAATATAACCCACATTCGGCAGTAGCACACGAGTTTATCTCTCACGCCCGCATCCTTGAGGTGATAGAGTATGCCAAGGCTCACCGAGCTGACAAGCCTCTTATTGAGGAGATACTCACCAAAGCCTCTGAGGGTCACGGACTTACGCACAAAGAGGCGGCAGTGCTAATGGAGTGCAGCGACAGAGAGACTATTGAGCGCATATTTGCCATTGCCCGCGCAATTAAAGAGCGCATATATGGCAACCGCATAGTGATGTTTGCGCCGCTATACCTCTCAAACCACTGCATCAATGGCTGTACATACTGCCCGTATCACGCCACCAACAGAACTATCCCACGCCGTAAGCTCACGCAGGAGCAGATTGCAGCCGAGGTCGTCGCCCTGCAAGATATGGGACACAAACGCCTTGCCATAGAGGCGGGTGAGCACCCTACACTCGCGCCATTAGAGTATATTCTTGAGTCTATCAATACAATCTACTCTATCCGCCACCGCAATGGAGCCATTCGTCGCATAAATGTCAATATCGCTGCCACGACAGTAGAGGCATACCGCCGACTGCACGATGCAGGCATTGGAACATACATTCTCTTTGAGGAGACCTACAACAGAGAGGTATACAGCCACCTGCACCCATCGGGTCCAAAGAGCGACTGGGCATACCACACAGAGGCTATGGACAGAGCTATGCAGGGAGGTATTGACGATGTGGGCATAGGCGCACTCTTCGGACTTACAGACTATCGCTATGACCTTGTCGGTCTACTTATGCACGCTGAGCACCTTGAGGCTACATATAGCGTTGGTCCACACACTATCAGCGTTCCGAGAATACGCCCTGCAGACGATATAGACATTAGCCAGTTCCCAAATGCGGTTACAGATGATGTTTTCAAACGCATTGTGGCAATTCTGCGCATAGCCGTTCCATATACGGGTATGATTATCTCCACACGCGAGAGTGCAGAGTCTCGCAAAGAGGTGCTTGATGTTGGTGTATCGCAGATTAGTGGCGGCTCTAAGACCACTGTGGGCGGATATGCCGAAGCAGAGCAGAGTGAGGGCTCGGAGCAGTTTGACATCAGCGACCACCGCACCCTTGACCAGATTGTCGGCTGGTTGCTTGAGTTAGGATACGTGCCGAGCTTCTGCACCGCTTGCTACCGCGAGGGCAGAACGGGCGACCGCTTTATGAGCCTTGCAAAGGCTGGAACTATAGGCAACTGTTGCGCTCCAAACGCACTGATGACCCTTATGGAGTACCTGTGCGACTACGCTTCAGAGAGCACCAAGAGTGCTGCGCAAAACATTATTGCTCAAGAACTTGCAAAGATACCATCAGAGCGCGTAAAGCAGATAACAGCTCAGCGCATAGAACAGATTATTAACGGAGAGCGTGATTTTCGCTTTTAGGCTATGAAGACACCTAATTCTGAGAGAGTACATATCGCCATCTTTGGCAACTGCAACAGCGGCAAGTCGTCGCTCATAAATGCTATTACTGGCGAGCAGACAGCCATTGTCTCCGATATTGCAGGGACAACGACAGACCTTGTCAAGCGCGCCGTAGAGCTACCGAATATTGGCGCGGCACTACTTATAGACACCCCAGGGCTTGACGACAATACAGCTCTTGGAACGCTCCGCACCGAGCAGAGCCGTAAAGCTCTGATGCAGACAGATATAGCTGTAGTGCTGCTACCTGTAGAAGATGGTTTTTTGGCTCAAATTCGCACCCTTGAGATACCAGTTATTCAGGTTACACCTAAAGCCGATATTGCGACAGAGATTTACGAAAATTCTATCGCCGTAAGCGCAACGACAGGGCAGGGTATTGACTCTCTAATCACTGCTATTGCGGCTAAAGTTGAGAGTCAAAGTCGCCTGATTACCGAGGGGGTGTGCAATGCTGGCGACACTGTTGTGCTTGTTATGCCTCAAGATAACTCCGCACCAAAAGGCAGACTAATAAAACCTCAAGTAGAGGTTATCCGCGAGCTACTTGATAGAGGTTGCACTGCAATATGCTGTCAGCCAGAGAGGCTTGCTCATACTCTTAATTCGCTCACTACCCCACCAGAGGTTATAATCACCGACTCCTCAGCTTTTGCAGTGGTAAAACCGCTTGTACCACAGGGTGTGCGACTAACATCTTTCTCTATACTTTTTGCAGCTTATAAGGGTGATATTGAGCTATTTAGAGCGGGGGCAAAGCATCTACTATCACTTCCACCAACGGCAAAAATACTTATTGCCGAGGCGTGCAGCCACACCCCACAAAATGAGGATATTGGGCGCGTAAAACTGCCACGTCTGCTGCGTAAACGCTTAGGCGAAGGCATTAAAATTGACACCGTTTCGGGGGTAGATTTCCCTGCAGATTTGACCCCCTATGACATTGTTATCCACTGCGGAGCGTGTATGTTTACCCGCCGATATGTACTCTCGCGCGTTGCTCAGGCAAAGGCTCAACATATTCCTATGACAAACTACGGCGTGGCTATTGCGGCGCTGTTAGGCATAGATACCGATAACTAAAACAAACAAATTATGATATACTTTGACTCTGACTACACCGCGGGTGCACATCCAGAGGTCCTTGAGGCTCTATGTGCTACAAATAACATTCACACTGTGGGCTACGGTTGTGACAGCTACAGCGAAAATGCTAAAAACCTTATCCGTAAAGCCTGCGGACTTACAGATGCAAGGGTCTATCTGCTTGTTGGTGGCACGCAGACCAATGCCACAGTTATTGACGGCGTGCTTGCTCGCCACGAGGGGGTTTTAGCGGCTCAGAGTGGGCATATAGCCGTTCACGAGTCGGGAGCTATAGAGGCGTGCGGGCATAAAGTACTCACTCTGCCACATTATCAGGGCAAGGTTAAGGCGGAGGATGTAGAGCTTTTTATTGACGAATTTTACCGCGATGAGACATACGAGCATATGGTCGCTCCTGGGATGCTATACATCTCATTTCCAACGGAGTACGGCACTGTGTACAGTCTCAAAGAGCTGGAGCAGTTAAGTGAGGTGTGTCACAAGGCGGATATTCCTTTATACATAGACGGCGCGCGCCTTGCATACGGTTTGGCTGCCGATGGTGGCGATGTGACACTTCAGGATATTGCACGCCTTGCAGATGTTTTCTACATTGGTGGCACAAAGGTGGGCGCACTATTTGGCGAGGCGGTAGTTGTGACAAATCCGAAACTGCTGCACCACTTTACTCCACTGATTAAGCAACATGGTGCGCTGATGGCAAAGGGACGACTTCTCGGTGTTCAATTTGAGGCTCTCTTTAAGGGTAATCTATACTTTGAGATTGGCAAGAAGGCTGTAGCTCAAGCACTTAAAATCAAGGAGGCATTTATCTCAAGGGGATATAGTGCCGTTGTAGACTCGCCAACAAATCAGCAATTTTTTCTACTACCAAATAGCCTTATAGACCACTTGAGGGGCAATAATATCAGCTTTGAGACGTGGGGAACACGCGGAGAGGAGCAGACCACAGTGCGCTTTGTCACTGGCTGGGCAACGACCGAGAGCGATATTGATGCGCTTATTGCGCTACTTTAGAGCAACTCTACCCTCTCATTCGCTCCAATAGAGTTTTTATCTACCTCTACGACCCTCTCTGAGCCATACTGGAGCAGAGTGTCGTAGAACTTTTTATCGTGAAACTTGCATAGCGAGTGTACAAGCTCATGAAGTATCACCGCATCTACAAACTCTGGAGAACACTTCATCAAAAGGTAGGATAGATCGACAACGCCCGACTTGATGTAGTATCTACCCCACGACTTTGACACTACCCTGCACCTTGAGTAGCGTAGCCCTGTCTGCAATGAGAGTTCCGCTATGCGCTTGGGTAGATACTCCTCAGCAGCACGCTTTAGCAGACCCATACCATATTTAATAATATACTCGCGCACGCAAGGGTTGTCAAAATTGGTCTCTGCGGGGGTTATAATGGTGTAAATCTCACCACTCTGCCGATAACTATAGCGAGTGCCTACTCCGCGCTCAATGCGCAACTTAAAGAGCGGATAGTTAATCTCAAAATTCTCATCTATGCGCCCATAATCGCACTTACCCCTGCGCCAATCGGCATTGACAAGGGCGCGACAGATATGCGAAACAGCCATATCATACGGCTCGCTATAGTGCTGATTTACATAGGTATATCCCGCACAAAATCGCACTTGAGCATAGTCGGACACCTTAGAAAGATGAACATGTATCTGCCCAAACTCCCTATCGGTAAATACCACCTGCTCAGGTAGCGACCTGCTCCTATCGCCAATCTGTGCCACTACAGCCTTATAGTCTGCCGCTGCCCACTCACTGTAGCGACCTTGACTAATGCCATACCATCGTAATGCCGCCTCAAGATTTTTCTCAACGCCATAGCCGTGGCTGTGATAGTAGGCAAGGTAGTACTCGGCACTGGTGTTGCCGTCAGTCACCGCGCGACGAAGTAGATGCACCGCCTCGGCAAAACTCCGCTGCTTTATCAGAGCTTTCGCCTCGCTCAACTGCCTCTGTTTCAGCTCTTGACTGTAATATCCATCACCTAAATTGTAAAACATAGCGCAAAGTTAAAAAAATTGCAGAAAATATTTGCAAAATTATCCCTAATTACATACCTTTGTATTTGGAATAACAGCAGAATATGAGGATTTTATCCATATTTAACGGAATATTCCCTCTCCGAAAATTCGGGGGGGGGGATTTTTGTACCTCAGAATCAATAAGTTACACCATTTTAGACAAGTTTTTAGGTGGCAGAATATATCTGTCGCCTTGCACTATTTGTAAACATACTTAACTTTTATTTAACAATTAAACATTATGAAAAACATTTTTCGAATTTTGATGGCTGTGGCTGTTTTGTTCACAGCATCATGTGCGAAGGAGGACATTAGTTCTTCTATCGCTGGCGGTGAGGTTGAGGTAACCTTCACCGCTTCTCTTCCAGAGCTTGGTACTCGTGCCTTTGGCGAGGGTGAGAATGCAGACATTCTCTTCTACAACATCTATGAGGCTGGTACTGAGAACATACTCACTGATTTGTGTGGTTCAGTAGAGAGCGACACAGGCGTATTCAACGTTCACATTGTTCTTCTCAAGGGTATGCAGTATGACCTTGTATTCTGGGCACAGAACAAGGATTGCGGTTACTACACTCTTGATGGCAAGAAGGTTACAGCCGTTTATGAGGGCAAGAACGCTAACGACGATGTTCGTGATGCATTCTACAACTTCATTCCTAACTTCAACCCTGCTAACCCAGAGACTACCTCTTTCGCATTGCATCGTCCATTCGCTCAGCTCAATGCAGCTGTAAAGAATAGCGACATTGAGGCTGTAGAGGCAAGTGATGTAGTGCTTACTACCAGCACAGTAGAGGTTGATACCTACACTGGTTTTAACATTGCTACTGGTGATGTTACTGGCAACAAGAGTACCGTTACTTTCGTAGCAACTGCAGTTCCTTCAGCTGAGACATTCAAAACAGACTACACCCTCCTTTCAATGAACTACCTGCTCGTTCCTAAGACAGGTATGGTTAGCAACGCTGCATTCTCTTTCAACGCTAAAAAGCCTAGCGGCGACGCATTCACATTCACTGGTACCTCTTACAACGATGTTCCACTTAAGCAGAACTATCGTACTAACATTCTCGGTGAGCTGCTTACTAAGCCTACTGACATTGAGGTTACTATTGACGCTGCATTTGATGGCGCTGAGGATATTGACGGCGAAACGGCTGTAACTACTAACGTTGCAACTATCGCTGAGCTTCAGGATGCTATTGATGCTGCTGCTCCTGGTCACAATGTTATCCGCTTTGAGCAGGATATTGACGCTGATTCTACACGCGCTGCTCTTGCTGAGATTAAGATTCTTCAGAAGGCTGGTGTAAACCTCACAATTGATGGTTGTGGCTACAAGTTTGAGGGTGCTATCACTGTAGATGGTAATGGTAGAAGCACAGGTGCTGAGACTCTTACATTCACCAACATTAAGTTCTATACTGCGCACACAACCAATTTCACATTTATCAATGCTCCATCAAAGATGAAGATAAACGGCAAAGATAGATATAACTACTCTCACAATGTTACTATTGATGGTTGCTCATTTGAGTTCAATGGTGATGGCAATGTAACCGAGATTGGTAGTGCAAGCTTTACTGGTACATACAACTTGCGTATGCGCAACTGTACTGCAACTAACATGCACTCACTGCTTCAGGTTCAGAGCTGCGACAATACTGCAGTTGTTGATAATGTACAGGCTATTAACTGTAAGAATGGTATCTCATTCGGTAATACAGCATCTCCAACATTGACAAATGCAACTATTACCACTCGTGCTTATGGTGTTCGTGGTGACGGTGATGCTTCTCGTGGAAATCTTGTTATCAAGAACTCTAACATCTCTGCTGCACAGCCAGTTGTTATTCGTAAGGTTAAGACAAATGGCTACTCTGTAGCGCTTGAGGGTAAAAACACACTAAATCCAACAGGTCTTTACCATGTTACCTTCACTTCTGGCGATGACGGTGTAGCAGGTGTTGCTCCTACAGCTACTTGGTCTATCTCTGGTGCTGAGGGTTACAATGTATTCCCAGTTGAGGAGGGTGCTCCAATCTATGCAAGCAGCGAGCAGCAGATTTCTACTGCTATTAACGCTGGTATTACAGAGATTACCCTAAATGAGGGTGAGTATGTTATCCCAGCTGCTGCACAGGGTAAGACTGTAACATTTATAAACAATGGTAATGTTGAGGATGTAAAGGTTGGTGTAACAAAGGTTGGCGTAGGCGGTGAGAACTGCGACTACGGTCTTGATGGTTCAAACGCTACATTTGAGAACATCACAATCACTACAAATAGTTCAACTTACATTGGCTACGCTCGTTGCAACGGTACATACAAGAACTGTGTAATCAACGGTACTTATACACTCTATGGCAATAGCGTATTTGAGGACTGCACTTTCAATGTATCTGGTGATGTTTACAACCTCTGGACTTGGGGCGCTCCAACAGCTACTTTCACTCGCTGTACTTTCAACTGTGACGGTAAGGCAGTTCTGCTCTATGGTACAGAAAACACTAAGCTTACTGTAAACAACTGCACATTCAACGATAAGGGTGGTCTTGCAGACCTTAAGGCAGCTATTGAGATTGGTAACGACTACGATAAATCTTACGAGCTTTTCGTAAACGAAGCAACTGTAAACGGCTTTGAGATTAACGACAAGGGTATCAACACTGGCACTACTCTTTGGGCTAACAAGAACTCAATGGGTACTGACAAGCTCAACGTTGTAGTTGACGGCGTAGATGTTTACTAACATTAACGACCATAGCAGACGGTCGTAGTAGTCTGCCAGCTTTGTTAAAAGTTAATGGGAGAGGTCGCTCAAATGGGAGGGCGACCTCTGTTTTTTGCAGAATCCTTTTTTGTTTGTACCTTTGGCAGTCAAAATATAGGCAAAACTACACAAACTATGCTAACTAAGCTTTTCGGATTTAATCCAAACACATCCACTATTCGCACTGAGGTTGTGGCTGGTATCACCACATTCCTTACAATGGCATACATTCTTGCCGTAAATCCCGCTATATTATGTGAGACGGGCATGGACAAAGGTGCTCTATTTACAACGACAGCTTTGATGGCTGCAATAGCGACAATGATGATGGCAACAATTGCCAAACTTCCATTTGCGCTTGCGCCTGGAATGGGTCTTAATGCCTTTTTTGCCTATACTATCTGTTTAGGGTTGGGTTACAGCTGGCAGTTTGCCCTTACTGCCGTATTTATTGAGGGTATAATATTTATACTGCTCACTGTCACCAACTTACGCGAAATGATTGTCTACTGTCTTAGTGACAGTATAAAAAATGCGATTAGTGTCGGCATTGGTATGTTTATCGCCTACATCGGATTGCAGAATTCGGGCATTATTGTCAGCAATAGCGCCACGCAAGTAACTTTAGGAGGCTTAGGTTCTGCAACCCCTATACTTACCATTGTTGGAACAATTCTTACGGCTATTCTGTTAGTGAAGAGAGTTAAGGGGGCGCTACTTATTGGTATTCTTGCAATCACACTTATCGGTATTCCTTGCGGAGTTACCTCTATGCAGGGCATTATCAGCACACCTCCATCAATTGAGCCCATCTTCTTCAAGTTAGAGTGGAGCAACATCTTTACCACTGATATGCTTATTGTGGTCAGCACGCTGCTATTCCTCGACCTATTTGACACTATCGGCACACTTGTCGGCGTATGCAACAAGGCAAATATCTACACTCCAGATGGTAAGATTCCACGCCTTAAGGAGGCATTTATGGTTGATGCAATCGCTACAACGCTCGGCTCAATTATGGGCACAAGCACCGTTACGACCTTCGCCGAGAGCGCTACTGGCGTTAGCGAGGGTGGACGAAGTGGTATTACCGCCGCAGTGACATCACTATGTTTCCTTGCAGCGCTTATCTTCGCGCCACTATTCCTATCAATACCAAGCGCCGCGACAGCTCCTGTGCTTATCATTGTGGGTGTGATGATGATGGAGTCTGTGACGAAGATTGACTTCACAAATTTTGCCGATGCAGTGCCAGCATTTATCTGCATTATCATGATGCCACTCTCTTATAGCATTTCAAACGGAATTATCTTCGGTCACCTCGCTTTCGTTGCTATCAACCTCTGCACCGACAACCATAAGAGGGTATCAACTGGTATGATTGTCCTTGCCGTAATCTTCCTGCTCAGATTTTTGCTATAAAGCTTATATACACAAAAATAGGCTAATCAAAAGTCATTACGGACTTTTGGTCAGCCTATTTTGCAATTAAAATCGTTAATTAAAAGTGTCCACCAAAGCCAACACCCCAAAACTTGGCATCCTCGTTAAAGCCTGAGATACCTTTTTGGTAGAGTGCATAAGCCTCAACGCCCCACAATCTCAAACCAAACCTTACTGTCCAATTTGTAAATCCAGTATCTTCGCCATCCAAATCGACCTTTTCATCTTCCATTTTCTCACTCACCAACCAGCCCAGCTGTGGTCCTGTATTGCAAAACGCTCCAATCTTGTCGTTAAAATCATACTGAAGACCTATCTGTATGGGGATATATAGATGGTTATTTGAGACATCCATACGCTCATACTTATACGACTGTCCCCAGTAACCCAATCCAGTACCAAGATATAATATATCAGCCACATAAACAGACGCGCCACCCTCAGCCAGAAATCCTAAAGACCACACATCGTCAGGTTTATCAGACATAAACATCATATTGACATTAAAGAATCCCCCTAATCGCAACAATTTTGACTTATTGAAATTTGCAAACCAATTATTTGACGATAAATTAGTACTATTGTTGGTGCTACTCTCATTGTTTGGATTCTGCTGTGCCAATGACACCCCTACGCCCAGTATTAGGGCAATAGCTAAAATTAAAAGTTTCTTCATATTAAATATTGCTTTATATTATCAATTCACACGAGAAAAATTGTTTATAACGCCACCCGCGTCAGTATATGTAAGTGTTGTTGATGTTAGCGAAAGCACAAAATATGTTCGCATTCCACCTCCATTATAAGAGCTTGGGACTACATCTATAACCAACACTCCCGACTTGGCATCGTACGAATAAGAGCCAGACATTGGGTAGTACTTATCAGAATACTCCCACTTCCCATTTTTATAGAAAGTCTGAGTAATACCGCCGTTGTATTTGCTATTATACCAAGTACCAACTATCAAAGACGAACCCTCCGACCCCTCTTTGTCGCACGCGGGACAAAAAATCAAAGCGACTAAAAGCGAGAGTACTAAAACGATTTTAGCTTTCATAATTTCACTACCTTACATTTTATATCTCTATTACACAAACTGACTGAAACACAATCTGACCATTAGAGCTAATCTCAATCTCAACATTATGTATGCCCTCACGTACATCACTGTCTTCAAACGAAAAATTAAACGAAGTAGCATCCCCAGACACTGTAATAAAATCTATTTTCCTGTAGAAAAAATCATTGTAGCCGTCGGAGTCAATCTCTATTGATGCAGGTCCAGTAAATCCTCCAATATACCCCGAACATACAAAAGTACAATCGGGAGTGTCATCTCTACTATTACTATACTCCTTGTCCACACATTGCAACTTTACCTCTGCCTTAATATTTGTGAGGTCAATAATGTTCTCTTTCTCGCATCCAGAGAAAATAAATGCCACAGCCGTAACAGCTAAAAGTAAAAATTTAGTCTTCATAATTGTAAAAAAATTAGTTGTTATTTAATTGTACTATAGTTATATCGTAAAGAGACATCGCCGTCTATAATTTCAGATAAAATTACACCTTTAGAGTCAAGCTGATATTCAATATTTTCAACATCTTTGTATTGCTCATAGCCTATCTCATAGGATGTAATTTTATTCGGCAATTTTTTCGTAGAAACGCCTAACTGTCCATTGAGAAAGAATCCCAACAAACCATTCTCAAAATCATAACCAATAATATCTATAATTGGATATATTATTTGGCTATAAGTATTTGATTGCTCTGTGTACTCAAAGTCTTCACACCAACCACCAGAGTCAGACTCAATACACATTATCCTAACTATATTGCCATTTTCCCAAGTAAGATATGTAGTGCTGGAAAAACCAGACTCTTGAAATGACAGCTGGACTAACTCTTTGCCGTTATATTTCATACCATAGCTAACAGGCTCTCCATCCCTAACATAGCTCAGACCAGAGATTAGTCCATCAGAATTTTGTGTAACATCAATCTCAATTCTCCCATATTCATCACTTTCTGATACTACACTCAGAGGATTGTAAGAGTATTGAAGAGTAAAATTATGCTCATCCTTTATATTTAACTTGGACACCCTTCCATTGCTATCATAAGTGAGGTTATGGAACACAGTGTCCTCGTCATAGGTATCTACTAAAGATGTTAAAAACATACCATCTGGCAAACTAAACTTATCGTTTGGCAGAGGCGCGGTAGGAGACTCACTGCTTGTACAGGAGACCATTAGCACAAGTAGCGCTAACAAAAAATTTTTCTTCATAGGTGAACAATTATGCCGTTAGACTCCTGCGCGGCATTATAAAAAAGAAAGTGTGGAGTCCATTAGTTCATCTGCGTAGAGGTTCTGGAATACCTATGACCAAATAAACAATACCCCACACCCGTATTGGGTATGGGGCAAAGAGAATGCCTCCATAATGTACATATACCAATACAAGGTGACGAGTGTGTTGCTCTCCTCGGTCATTTGAAATTTTCCAGATTTCTACGCAAGGATAAAAGCTAATACACTTTCATCAAAATATGTCTGTCAACTTTGACACTACAAAGTTATATAAAATAATATTTATCTCCAAATTATCTGTTTACGCCAAAACAGCAACCGGCAACCATAAGAGGGTATCTACTGGCATGATTGTCCTTGCCGTAATCTTCCTGCTCAGATTTTTGCTATAAACTACAGCAACATCATAGCAATCGCTGCGCACGCCTCTGCATCTGCAAGGGCGTGGTGGTGGTTGTTTAGTATATATCCACACTGTGCCGCCACGGTATGCAGTTGGTGGTTTGGCAATGTACGTCCGAATGTTCTACGAGAGGCTGCGAGGGTATCATAAAATCTATATTCAGGATATATCATGCCGTAGCACTGGTAAGCAGCACGCAGGCAGCCTTCATCAAAGCGAGCGTTATGTGCCACAAGGGGCAGGTCCTTAATCTTCTCAGCAATCTGCCGCCACACCTGCGGGAAGTCTGGCGCATCGCACGTATCAGCATCGCACAGACCATGTACCTGCTGGCAGAACCAAGCGTAGTAGTTCGGGCGTGGGTGAATAAGGCTATAAAAGCTATCAACCACGACTCCATCTCTTACCACAACAACGCCCACAGAGCAGACACTTGAACGGCTACCATTTGCCGTCTCAAAGTCTATAGCTGCAAAATCTCTCATCTTCTACTGCTGAAGAACTCCGTATCCGAGGCTTGTAATGCAATCAACCACAGCCTTATCATCAACAGTTCCAGTAACAGTCACCATACCTGAAGATAGTTCAACTGTAACACTCTCAACGCCAGGCAGAGCGAGCAGATTTCGCTCTACATTCGCCTTGCAGTGGTTGCACATCATACCTGTAACACTATATTTTCTCTCCATAATTGAATTTTTTACTCTATGTGACCTATATTTATTTACAAAAGCTACGACCAGAAGAGCCGCGAAGATAACACTTGACACAACCTGTACCACAGACAACTCATTCTGGCAGCAGTTTGAGCTAACTGCACCACCCATGAGTGCAAACCACTCCAAAGGCAGAAGGTTATCAATAATAAGACCGAAGCTCAGTGCGCCAATGATAATAGATATTAGATAGACAGCCAGCGAGCGATGTCCGAGAACCTTATCAATCACTATCATAGCCGCCATATTGGTTGCAGGACCAGCCATAAGCAGCACAAACGCCGCACCTGGGCTAAGTCCCTTAAGCATCAGAGCCGCCGCAATAGGCACCGAGCCTGTAGCGCACAGGTACATCGGCGCAGCAGCAACAAGCACCGCTAACATACCAAGCAAAGGTCTATCGGCAAAGGCGAGGAAGAATCCATCTGGCACAAAAACGGTAATAAGACCCGCGATAACAAGACCCAAAACCAACCACTTACCCACATCCTGAATCATATCGCCAAAGCCATACTTAATAGCACCCTTAATCTTTGCCCACAGACCGTTATAGGTGTTACTTTCTGCCGCTACGACCTGCTCAGTGGTGCTATCAGAGATAAGCAGCGCCGTAGCTCCTCCGCCAAAGAGTGCCGTTAGCAGTGCCGCTAATGGGCGCAGAAGTGCAAAAGGCAGACCCAGCACCGAAGCTGTCGCGGCTATAGAGTCTACACCTGTCTGCGGTGTAGCAATCAAAAAGCTCACCGTTGCAGCACGAGAAGCACCCTCGCGTCGCATAGATGCCGCTGTAGGAATCACGCCACAAGAGCACAAGGGCAACGGCACACCTATAAGCGCAGCAAGAGCAACCGCACGCATACTATTATCTGACAAATATTTAGAGTAGACGACACGCGGCACAAATGTATGGAGTATACCCGCCACCAGAAAGCCAAAGAGCAGATATGGTGACATTGTACCAAAAAGATAGAGTATATCGTTCATCAGTTCTACATATATTTATACAAGCAAGGTCGGGTAGAATTACCCGACCGATACTATCTATAGACTCCGATTAGTTCTGAGCAGCAGCCTCAGTCTCTACAGTCTCAGCAGCAGGAACCTCAGCCTGAGGAACTGCAACCTCAGCCTCAGCAGGTGCTGCAATATCCTCAACAAGGGCTGCAGCCTCAGCAGCTACAGGGCTCTGTGCTGGCTTAGTATCCATTGCGAGTGTAGCGAAAAGGCTCAGTGCAAAGATTGCAACTGCAAGACCCCAAGTAGCCTTCTCAAGGAAGTCTGCAGTCTGACGAACACCCATAACCTGGTTTGATGCACCAAAGTTAGAAGCCATGCCGCTCTTAGGATTCTGAACAAGTACTGCAAGCACCATAAGTACGCTTGCGATAAGAACTAATACAATACAAAGTGTATACATACTATTAAATAAAATTATAAATTTTTCAATTTTTCTATTTGGTCTGCAAAGTAAGCACTTTTTTTCGGATTTAGCAAACTTAATTTGCGATATATTTCAATAGCTTGCATTTTTAACCCCTGTAGAGCGTAAATTTCTGCAAGTTCTTCGCTCACAAGGTCATCTTCATCGTCAAAATTTGCCTCGGTAGTAATCTCTTCCGCATCGTCACCCGCCTCAGCCACTATGCGATAGTTATCCATCTTCAAAAAGCGATCTATAAGTTGTCCGCTGGTTACTGTAGCAAGACTATCTACGTCAATATCTGCCAGTTCAAGCGCACTCACCCCACGAGAGGAGGCAAGAAGGCTCTGCAACGGTGTATGGTTATCCTCCACAGCGCGCAGGAGTGTACACCAAGGATACTTCCCACTCCTATAACTGCTCAAAACATCTTTTAACCTCTCCATATCCTACCAATTTGATGCTGCAGCCTGGAAAATATCGGTAACAAGTTGCTCGACAATCTGAGGAATAAGCTCACTCTCAACCTCTGTAAGCAGTTTTGTAGAGTCGTAATCTGCATAGGCAGAAAAGTTCTTATTGAACGACATCTTGTCATCAATAGCATTTGTAAACTTCACCTTCACAGATATAGTCAGACGATTTTGTAGCGCATAATCGCCACTTGATACAGACGAAGTAGTTGAGCTATAGCCCACAATCTCACCCTCAAAGGCAAAATCACCACCCTCCTCAACCTGCACGAGCGATGTTCGGCTGGCAAAGCGCTGTGTAAGCTCATCGGTAAGCGTTGCACTAAGTATAGGCGCAACCATCGGTGCATTGTTCGGGAAGTATGCCACACTAAAGGTCTTGGCATCAGGTGGAATAGATGCTCCAGAGAGCGAATACTTCACTGTACACGACACAAAAACAGCCGTCAGTGCTATCAATAGAGAGAATAATATCCTTTTCATAATCAACATCTTACTCTTCAATTCCCAACTCCTTAATACGACGATAGAGCGTTCTTTCGGACATAAACAACTCCGCAGCAGCTGCACGGCGCGAGCCATTATGACGGCGCAAAGCCCTCAGTATCTGCTCCTTCTGCATATCTGCCTTAGTAGCAGGCTGTGGCTCTTCGTCTACAATCTCCTCAGCATACTCTACCTCACGAGGCTCTGCATGTGGGAGCAATCCTGCCACCTCATGATGGTGGTGCTTCTCACCACCCATAGGTTGCACATGCGACATAGCGCTATAGCCGCCCATACGATAGAGAATCTGCTTCATCTCGTTAATATCGGCACGCATCTCAAAGAGAACCTTATAGAGCAGTTCTCGCTCGGTATTCATATCATCAAACGACGCTGCACCAGCAACGCTCGGCATGGTTGTATTATGCTCTGGGGTGAGGTATCGCTCAAGTATTGGAGCTGTGATATTGCGCTCTGACTCTATAGCCGAAATCTGCTCAGCCACATTCTTGAGCTGGCGAATATTTCCGCGCCAAGGGTAGTGCTCAAGCATACTCCTGGCTGCACTGTCAAGGGTAATGGCTGGCATACGGTAACGAGTAGCGACATCTGAGGCGAACTTACGGAAGAGCAGATAGATATCCTCAGGGCGCTCACGAAGCGCTGGCACTGTGATTGGCACAGTGGCAAGGCGATAGTACAAATCCTCACGGAAACGACCCTCGCGGATTGCTCGCTGCAGATTGTTATTTGTCGCTGCAACAACTCTCACATTGGTCTTTTGTACACGCGCAGAGCCTACGCGGATAAACTCACCCGTCTGAAGCACACGCAGCAGACGCACCTGCGTTGAGAGGGGCAGCTCGCCCACCTCATCAAGGAAGATTGTTCCGCCATCAGCCTCCTCAAAGTAGCCCTTGCGAGAGTCCACAGCGCCAGTAAAGGCTCCCTTCTCGTGACCAAAAAGCTCCGAGTCTATTGTACCCTCAGGGATAGCACCGCAGTTTACAGCCACATACTTATTATGCTTACGCGCTGAAGCCGAGTGGATAACCTGCGGAAAGAACTCCTTACCCACGCCACTCTCACCGGTAACTAAAACCGTTAAGTCTGTAGGTGCAACACGCAGAGCAATCTCCAAGGCGCGATTAAGCAGCTCAGAGTTGCCAATAATACCAAAACGCTGTTTTATAGATACTATATCTGCCATACTACTCCACATTTTGAGGAATCTCTATCATCGGTATGCGCTGTGCATCCATCTGTGCATCTAAATCATCACTCGGCACAGTGACCATAGTGTAGATACCGTATGCTAACGCCAAGAGTGCTCCGAGGATAACAATGCCAGCAAACCACATCACAAAGCCACCACTGCGGCGCTTATTTGCACCCTTACGAGGCGCAGCTGAAGGAGTTGAAACTGGTATAGGTGTCACTGGAGATATTGGAGTTGTCACTGCTGTAGGTCTTACAGGCTCTGCCGCCGCAGGTATTGCCACAACGGCAGGCTTAGTAGAGTCAAAGGTTATAACCCCCTCGGCTGAACGGTGGAAAGTACCCAAATCTGCCACTGGGCAGACATTGCACTGCATAAGCGCATGCCTTATCTCAAAGATAAAACGGTCAATCTTTCCCGCTGCCTCAATCTCTCTCATACCCTTGGCAACCAATAGAGCTCGCAAGATACCGTCATCGTTTTTAAGTAACTCCGAGAAGATAATATCACCATCACCCTTGACAACAAATGCACCAAAAGTGGGGATGATAAGCCTACGATTGCTCTTTAAGTATTCGTTTATAGTATCTACTACCATAGTTATATACATAATCCGTTGCAAAGTTAATAACAATTTACGAAAAGAGCAAATAGGCTATATGGCTAAAAAAAATTACCAGCAAAGAGTTACTCTTCGCTGGTAATTCATCTATATAAGGGGCATCTTACCTCTTCTTAATGTATGTAACCTTGTCAGTATATTGCTTGTCTGAATTGCCTGGATAGACCTTTACAAGCACTACGCCATGAGCTGGCACAAGGGCTGTATAGCGCTCGCCACGGTCATCAGTAAGAGTACCGACATCCTTCTGACGCCACAAATCGCGCACAGTGCGATTGCCGTCATAAAGACCCAACATGCGTGGGTTGATACTGATATTTGCAGGCTTCTCACCGCGATTGAACATACCTACAGCAAGGCTACCATCCTCAAGGTGCTTAACATAGATAACCTGACTGCCATCCTTCTTGCGCCATACAGGCACTGCGTGGAAGCCTAATGGATCCTGATTTACCTCAATAACCTCATCGTTTGTAAGCAGTGAGAGTGTAAACTCATCCAATCGCGCCATATCGCAACCAATAAGCAGCGGTGAGGCAAAGAGCGCCCAGAGGCTCATGTGGGTATATTGTTCGTCTGCAGTAAGCTTTGTATAGTGGAGCTTCGGACCCCAACCCACAAGACCTACAACGAGCATATCTGCATCTGGCCAAGCGCCAGGGCGGCAGAATGGTATCCACTTATCCTGCGAGAAGCCGATAGAGTTAATGCTCTTCCAAGTGTCGCGGATATCGCCTGTAGTACGCCAGCACTCTGCGTGCTCCATAGTAAATGGAGCGTCAGCAAGAGGTGCAGAGTTTGAAAGGCTCAAAACTATGTCGCGGTCAAGGCGTCGCAGAGCATCAAACATCTCCTTAGTGTGGTACTTTGTATTTGGACTCCAGTCGTACTTCAGATAGTCAATCTCCCACTCTTCCCACTGCTTTACATCCGCCTCAACAAATGAGTATTTGCCGTGATGGTAGTACTCCTTTCTATCCTGCCAGTAGTTTGCATCTGGGTCCTTCTTCTGATAGCGGTAGTGCTCGTTGTGCAGACCATCCTTAATCCACTGATTCTCACCATCTGGATTATCAGAGTAGCTACCAATATGCGCTGCATACGTTCCTACCCAAGGCACTGAGTAGATACCCAGCTTAAGACCCATATCGTGCACTTCACGAGTAAGTGCCTTCATATCTGGGAATTTTGTATTTGGCTGAATAGCATTATACTTACCGCCACGCTTACCCTGCCAGCCATCATCTATGTTGATATATGTCCAGCCGTGGTTTATAAGGCCAGAGCTTACCATAGCGCGAGCAGAGGAGAGCACCTGCTCCTGAGTAACATCTCTTGCCCAACAGTTCCATGAGTTCCAACCCATCGGAGGCGTAAGGGCGATATTATCACCCACAACGATACGAAGTTCACGAGAGTAGCTACCCAGTGCATTGGTTGCAGTGACCATAACATGGTAAGTACCGCGTTTTTTAACAGAGCCAGTAATCTGTCCCTTCTCGGCATCAAACTTTAGACCCTTTGGAAGGTTTCCTACAGTAAAAGTCATCGGACGCTCACCAGTTGCGGCAATAGTATATAGACACTTTGAACCTGGGCGCAGACCAAACACTTTAGCACCATTGATACGCGGAGTCTTTGCCGGTTTTGGAGTTAGAATGTAAGCCGACAGGTCGGGAATCTCCACCTCGGCTGGCTGCTGTGCTACAACTGGCAGTGAATTTACCGCCACAGCAAAAGCGAGTAATGCAATAATTTTTTTCATATTCAAATAGGTTTAATCTCTTTTTACCACTCATTTTCAGGGAGCGAGAGCGTGCTTACCTCCATCTCTTCTTGGGTTATAAAGTCGCCAATAACACCAGTAAAATCGGTAGTGAGCTCTGAGCAGGTCATCGTCTTACGCTTACCACTCTTATCAATGGCGCGAATAGTAAATGGCGCATTTGGGTCGGCAAGTTTACCCTTGTAGAGGTGGACCGTATCGCCTCGATAACCATCGTTGGTTGTGCAGTAGACCTCCATATACCAATAGGCAACCCACCAATCTCTGTCATTGAGTTTCTCCATTGTGCAGACCTTTTTGCCATTCTGCCATAGTGATACATCCCAGCTACCATGCTCAATATTCCAAATATTGGCGATAATGTGACCATCAAGTCCCCAAGTATATTCTGGGAAAGTGTGTGGTTTTGATGGCTGATTCTTACTAAAGCGAGGGTCGTAGTAGAGCTGACCACCATCGTATGCACGAATCTGCATATTACTACTGCAGCCAGTACCCTTATAGTACCAATCCTTGATAGTATTACCCTCAATCTCGTAGACACCATAGCCATTTGGCGTGCCATCTACATTGGTTGTTGAGTGCCACATACCACCACAAACAGCGCCGTGGATATGCTCGTAAATCTGCTTACCATTTACCGTGTGAATCCAGTTGCGATTTCTGTGCGTATGTCCAATCATTAGGTGCGCCTCCTTATACTCAGAGAGTAGATTGAGCACATCCTGACGATAGCGAGCATTTGAGTGATTTCCGCCCGTACCATTTCTAAATGGGATGTGACAGCATAAGAGGACCATCTTATCCTTAGGTACATAGCTCAAATCCTGCTTTAGCCACTCAAGTTGCCAATCAAAGAAGCCTGCTGCATACTCGTATGTTCCATCTGGCGGAGTCTCGCCATGCAGAGCATTATCCATAACAACGATATGTGTATCGCTACGGTCAAAGGAGTAGTTCTGCGGTCCAAAATATCTCTGGAAGTTCTCAACGCTCTTCCAAAATGTAGTCACCTTGCTATGGTCGTTAGGCGAAAACTCATTCAGATGGTCGTGATTACCCATACACTGCATAAAGACCAGGCTACGGTTTGCCATCGCCTGCTTTACCTTGGTCCACATAACAGAGGCGTTCTTGTTAGTCACATCGCCGAGCGTAACACCGTATGGATTGACAAGTGTCGATGCCAAATCGTCAATATCTGGCATTGTCTCAGTACGAAAACGCTCTACATCCTCATTATCATTGACCTGAATATCGGCTAAGGTGAGCAGCGTAAATCGACTCTCCTTGCCACCAGGAAGCAGACTGAGAGTGAAATCATGGCGAAACTTCTCATCCTTTGCAACAGTATATCGCTTGTAAAATGCAGGGTGATTACCGTTATCTACAGGAATCTGATAGTGAGCGGGAATAGTCATAAAGACCATTGTAGCATTTTGATTTCGGACAATCTGATAAACACCATTTTTGTCCGTCTGCACGCAGACAAAGCCGTCGCTGACAACAATATTCTCAATACCAGCACCACTCTGAGCATCAGTAACAACGCCATACAGATTGGTAGCGCTATCTATCACAGTACCATTAACAACAACTTGCTCAGGCTTACTCTGTCCCCCGCCATCATCGGTCTTATCATCCTCCTTGTCCTCATTATTGTCACCCTTACCCTGCTCCGTATCAGGGAGAGTTGGACTTGGCAACTCTTCACTACACCCCCATAAGCAGATGGCGCAAAGAGTTATCAGTATTAGTAAAAACCTCTTCATTTTTTGATAGAAATGGCGACACTACCCCACTATTGGATAGTGTCGCAATTATTGTTATTCTATAGTGCCGACAGTAGCCTCAAGAACGTTAAACTCGGCGATATTTGCATATGTAGCCACAGCTGTACCACGCTGACAGTTAGTAACACATACGCGAACATACTGCACAGCAGCATCGCCATTAAACTCATAGCGGAGTGGTCCTACCATAGATTTATTTCCGTTACACTCTGCAATATGGTCAAATGTAGCCACCTTGCTCCAGGTATAACTATCCTCAGAGACCTCAATATAACCAGCGATATAGTCCTGATAGTCACGACGAGTAAGCTCTACAGCAACAAGGTTATGCACCGCCTCCAAATTCCAAGCAACGATATATGGATTATTGACAGAGCAGCTGATATTTTCATTGATAAATGAGCTTGAATTATAACCAGAGTGCCAGAAGGTTGTTACATTTCCATCAATCATGTGGAAATAGTTATTAGTAGTACCAGTCATATTGCCATGGCAAGAGTTACACTCTAACAAAGACCACTTCTGACGACGGTCACCAGCATCTACAATAGTTGGAGTAATGCCATCCTGCTGAAGGTGAAGCAGATAGTAGAAGTTCTGCTCATTGATTGCAAAATTCTCAGAATTTGCAGTCATAACCACCGGAATAGAGCAGCGATATACACTTGGCAACTTTGCAAGGTCTACCTCCAAAGTGATAGTGAGCTCCGAGCTACCTGCAACAAGAGTAGCATCGCCAGTAATCTGGAACGCATCTGCAGGGGCAAGGTTATACCACGCCTTAGCGCCATTGTTAATTAGCTCAAATGCCTTATTTGATGTATCCAAAGTAATAGTCACATCTGTAGGATTGACAAAAGGTACGGTAACCTTCAAATCGCGCTTCCAAACGCTTGCAGACTCCTTACTCCAAAGAACAGTCTCAACTCTATTAGGCGCAAAGAATATCTCTGCAGGGAGCATCTTTGGACTCAGAAGCACCACCTCCTTGCCCTCAGTAACAGCAATATCTGATGAGATAACAAGTGGCACAACATACTTATGGTTGCTATCAAGAGAGGCTACAGTATCATAATCAAAGGCTACCTCAATGTTACCTACACGCTCATCCTTTCCGATAGCAACACTCTGAGCATTAAGAGCATAGCTCTGAGCATCCAACATCTGATAATCGGTACCATTAGCACTATTATAATCAACGAGCGCCTGCTCCGAAACCTCAACGTTCACAGTAGCATCAACGCCAAAATAGCCACTACGATGGATTGCTACAGAGGCTGTAGGCTCACTATCAAGGTCGTAAAACTCAACGCTCTGCAATCCGCTATTGACAATATAGATATGTGCCTCGGTAAGATTATTATCGCGGTTGTTCTGACAAGATACTCCCAGAGCCAACACTGCACATAGAATGATATATAACTTTTTCATTGTCTTACTATTTTTATAAAATTACCAACCCCAGTTCTGCGTCAGATTATTCAGACGATCCACCTCGCTCTGATAGAACGGCAGCAGATACTGACGCTTTGTAAATACACGGGTAGAAGGGCGGTTACCACCATCATGTGGGATAACTGTACGCTTCCAATAGTCGCTTGTAGAGCTATCGTTAGTCGCCTCCACATTCATACCGTAGACATTACCTGCATCCTCAACCTCTGAAAGGAGATTTGTTCGGGTATCAAAGTAGCGGTGATTCTCAAAGTTAAGCTCAATCTGACGCTCACGCAGAATCATCTTCACAAGCAGTTGCATATCTGAGCTAACCTCTGGGTAGACACTCTCCAGAGCTGGCACGCCAGCGCGGGTACGAATGCGATTTACTGCAGTAAGAGCATCCTGAGCAGTGTAGCCGCCAACGCCAGCCTCTACGCAGTGAGCAACAGCCTCAGCGTAGTTAAGAAGGGTCTCGGCATAGCGGAATAGTGACCATGTAATAGGCTCCCAGTTTGTTGTACCTGCAGCCTTGGTATTGTAAGTTGTAGAGGTGAACTTAAATGGCAGATAACCAGTTGTAGTGTAGTTATCTGATGAGCCTGTATATGAGTTACCACCTTTATATAGCTGAATATCATTGACAACATTCTCACCACCTATCCAGTTAAGTCCGCTCCAGAACACTGACATATAGAAACGTGGCTCACGACCTACATACATCTTATATGTCTGGCGAGTTGAGCCAAGAATTGGGTGCTTGAACGAGACAAAGTCACTCTCTGAATAGCCGCTCTCTACTGCTTTCTGGTCAATAATTGGCTGACCATCATTGTAATATCCAGTGATAGGATAGACACCATTTTCAAGGGCAAAAGCATCTACAAGCTTCTGAGTCACACCGACACCACCATAAGCACGACCACCAACGCCCTCAGGTGTGGTTGCTACGCGCCAGTTGTAAGAGGTATTCTGACGAGCAAAGATAAGCTCATCATTCCAACGCTCAAGGAATACCTTGCGCCAGCTCTCATACGGCAGACCATCGTTCTCGCCGATAATCTGATACAGACCCAAATCCATCACAGCCTCAGCAGCCTGAGCAGCCTTGACCCACTTCTGGGCATCTACCGCCTGTGGGAATAGGTCGTTGCCATAGTAGTTCTTCATACCCTGATAGGTTGGGTTACCATTAAACAGTGGACGAGCAGAATAGAGCAATAGACGAGACTTGAGAGCAAGTGCAGCACCCTTAGTAGCACGACCCAACCAAGTACTTGACTGCTCAAGGAGCAAATCTGCTGCAGCAAGGTCACACTGATTGCTGAGCCAATCTACACACTCGTCCCAAGTGTTGCGGTCAATATCACGAATCTCCTGGCTTGAGTAGTCTACTGGTGACTCGCCAAGGATAGGCACTGGACCCCACATACGCATAAGGCTGAAGTAGTAGTATGCACGTAGGAAACGAGCCTCAGCAATCCACTCCTTAACCTCCTGCTCAGTAAGCTCTGGGCAGCGGTGAACATTCTCCATAAAGTAGCTCGCCTCACGAATACCCTTCCAATAGAGAGAGTAGTTCTTAGTGAGGAATGAACTTGGATTTGATGATACTTGCCAAGTACCGTTATTGAAGAGGCGGAACCAACGGTTTCCAAAGGATACTGAACACTCATCAGAAGATGGTGTGAAGATGTTATTCTGACCAGATGGGTCAGTCTCGTTATTTATCCACGCATACACATTTGCAAGGTACTGGAATGTTGTAATGCGCTTCTCAAAGATATTCTCAGATGTCTGTGGCTCGTCTGGCTGTCGCTCAAGGAATGAGTCACAGCTTGACATACCAAGAGAAAGAATTGATATAAGTATAATGATATATTTGTTCATAGCTGCTTAGAATACAAGGGTTACACCAATGTTATAAACTCTATTGTTAGGATAGTTTGCTGCACCAGTCTGCAAGTCTGGGTCCCACAACTTAAATGGTGAGAATGTCAGCAGGTTCATACCCGACAGATAGATTCTCAGGCGGTCAATATGAGCCTTTGACATAATGCGCTTAGGAAGAGTGTATCCAATCTCAGCATTCTTTAGGCGGATATAACGACCATCAACCATCCAGTAGGTAGAGGTCTGGTTGTTATTGTTGTTAGTACCGATAGAGAGGCGTGGATACTTAGCATCGCGGTTATTCTCTGTCCAGTAGTTGCCATAGAGGTCTGAGAAGACATTTGAGTGGCGATTCTTTGTTGCGCTAAATGGCTGAGTGAAGGTGTTGTTGATAAAGAAGTTTACATTATCAACGCCCTGGAAGAATACAGAGACATCAAAACCCTTCCAACGTACTGATGCGCCAAAACCATATGAGATTTCTGGAACATTAGGGAAACCGATAGGCTTCTTATCGTAGTCATTGACAACGCCGTCACCGTTAATATCAATATAACGAATATCTCCAGGTTTAACCTCGCCAAACTGCTGCTCAGGCCATGAGTCAATCTCCTCCTGACTCTGGAATAGACCATCTGCTACAAGACCAAAAGTCTGCCAGTTACTCTGACCGATACGGTTCTGGTAGAGGTACTCCCAATCTGGCTGGTCGTTATCAAGGATAGTATTGTGGGCGTAGGTAAAGTTTGCACGAGCGGTAACATCTACCTGACCAAACTTCTGGTGGTACTCAATAGAGGCATCAAAACCCTCGTTGCGCATCTTACCAACGTTGATGTATGGTTTATTTGTAAGACCTGCAATCTCTGGAATAGATGATGCCTGGAGGAAGATTCCACTACGGTTATCCTTAAAGTAGTCCATCTGCAACTTGAACTTGCCAAACAGTGACAAATCAAGACCTACGTTAAACTTACGCACTGTCTCCCAGCCTACGTTAGCATTTGGATAGTCACCAAGGCGAATACCAGTATAGGCGGTATTTGCACTACCGAAGTAGTAGGTATATCCTGGCTCAATAGTCTCAAGGTAGATAAATCGGCGATTACCACCAATCTGGTCATTACCCACAAGACCATAAGAAGCCTTTATCTTGAGCATATCAACCACATCCTTAGCCTTCTCAAAGAATGGCTCCTCAGAGATTGCCCAACCAGCCGCTACAGATGGGAAGAAACCGAAGCGGTTGCCTGGAGAGAAGTTCTCAGAGCCGTTATAACCGAAGTTTGCCTCAACAAAGTAGCGGTTATCAAAGTCGTAAGTTACACGACCAGCGATACCCTGATTACGATAAGGTAGGAACTTATCAGAGTCGGTCTCTGTAGTGTCAATATAGTTCTTCTGTGAGTGCTGATAGAGGAAAAGCGCACCTACAGAGTGGCGACCGAATGTGCGGGCGTAGTTAATCTGCGCCTCAAGATATACAGTACGGCGGCTGTTGCTACTCTTACCCAGTGAGAGGCTCTGCTGACCGACCACGGTCTCGGTCTTAATAAGGTTACCCTCCTCATCACGGCCAGAGGCAATCCACTGCTGTGGAGTCTTTGTACGAGCAACATGCTGGTAGTTCATCGCGTCAAATGCAAACTTTATATTTGCCGTAAGACCCTTAGTAATCCAGTTGCTGAAATCCTGCTGGAGGTTGATTGTAGAGGTTGCTGTGTTCCAGAACTTCTCACGATAACCCTTCTGCGTCAGAAGCACATATGGGTTTGCACCGTCATTATCTGCAGGACCTGCAAGAGTACCGTCAGAGTAGAAGAGCGGATAGGCATTTGGAGAGGTGTTGAGTGTATAGTTCCAGATGCTACTTGCATCGCCGCCAGGCTCATTCTTACGCTCAAAAGAGGTTGCAAGGTTAATATTAAGTTTTGTATACTTAAACACCTGCACATCTACATTAGAGCGGAAGTTGTATCGGCGATAGTAGAGCGAAGTGTCATAGTTCTTCATATTATCTACAGCAAACAGACCCGCCTCGTTGTAGAATGCGCCTGAGATGTAGTACTTTGCAATATCACCACCACCGCTAACAGATACATTAACCTTCTCGTTCCAAGTCTGGTCCTTATAGAGAGTGTTGAGCCAATCAACATTAGGATAGAGGTCAGTATCAACGCCTGTGCGATACTTTTCAATAGTCTCAGGAGAGTAGACCATGCTACCTGCAGCCTCGTTATACATCTGAGCGAACTGCACACCATCAAGCATCTGCGGAGTCTTGGTAGGGCTTACAAGACCCGCCTCCATAGAGAGTGAAACCTTTGGCTTGCCACTCTCGCCACTGCGAGTTGTAATCATCACAACGCCATTAGCACCTCGCACACCGTAGATTGCTGTCGCTGACGCATCCTTGAGGATACTCATCTCCTTAATATCGTCAACATTTACAAGGTCCATATCGCGCTCGATACCATCCACAAGGATAAGCGGAGTCTTGCTCTCACCAAAGGTTGAGATACCGCGAATCCAGAATGTAGAGCCTGCACCTGGCTCACCAGAGCGCTGTACAGATACAACACCAGCAAGCTGACCAGCGATATTTCCAGAGAGCTTTGCCACTGGAGCCTTCAAATCATCAAGGGCTACAGATGAGATAGCACCTACGATACTTGCCTTTTTCTGTGTACCGTAACCGACGATAACAACATCCTCCACCTGAGTAGTTGTTTGCTTGAGGCGGATAGTGATGTGCGAGGTAATATCACGCACTGGCATCTCAACCTCCTGATAACCAATAAATGAGACAGCTACAACAGCCAACTGATTGTCACACTTGAGTGTAAAGTTACCATCAAGGTCTGCCGATGTACCGAGTGTAGAGTCCTTAATCCAGACAGATGCACCGATAACTGGCTCGCCAGTTAGATCATCAACAATCTTACCTGAGATTGTGCGCTCACTGTTCTGACGAGCAGTAGTGGTGGTGTTCTGCGCCTTTTTCTGCGGAAGAAGCACAATATCATTCTGGCGAATTACAAAAGTAACATCCTTACCAGCAAGAGCGCTCTTTAGCAGTTGCTCAACGGTCTGCTGTCCACTTGGAGCAGTGATAGAGATGTCGTTTGGCAGATTGCCAGACCACGAGAAGCGGTAGTTACTACCAGCCTCAATCTTCTCAATAAGTTGTTTCAATGTCTTTGCCCCCGATGCATCTATGCGAGCAGTACTCTGCGCGCTCACACTCTGCCACGAGAGGCTCAACATAAGGCATACGACTAAAAGTCGCAGCCCAAAATCAAGTAGATTTCGTTTCATAAGCATTTTGTTTAGTAGTACTATTGTTGTTTTGTGAATTATAACTATTACCTATCAATGATTATCGCATCACCCACGCGGCGGAAAGATGTTCCTGTGGTAAGAGTGACAATATTCAGTGTATGGTCAAGGGTATTTGAACGGTCAATAGTTCCTGAGAAGCGAATATCCTCAATTCTTGCATCTGAGAATGATATGCGGCAGTCATAGAACTGCTCAAGTGAGTTGATTACCGCACCCAATGGCTCCATATCAAAATAACGCTGACCAAAGACCTCAAGCTCAGCGTCTACCTCAACGATATTCACGCGACGGCTACCTTTGTTATATACAGCCTTCTGATTTGGTTTAAGGGCTATGTTGTGGGTAGATGTAGAGAAGTCAACAGCGCCATTGATAAGCACCGCCTCAATACTCTCGCAATCTGAATATGCCTTGAAGTTGAACTTTGTACCCTTAACAACAATCTGCGCATCCTTAGCCTTAACGACAAATGGCACTCCCGCCATCTTAACGACATCAAACAGCGCCTCTCCATCCAACTTTACAGTACGATTCTTGCTAAAGTTAGAGTTAAAGACTATTGTTGAGTTTGCCTTCAGCACCACTGTAGACTTATCTGGCAGCACAATGGTCTTATTCTCCATTTTGTCGGCGCAAATCTCACACTGCTCACTACGATTTGCAAAGAGCAATATCGCGCCGCTCACAACAGCAAAACAGACAAACAACACAGCCGCATAGCGCATAATACGACCGCTCCACTGCCTTATTGTACTACTCCTCTTATCCTGCTCGCGCTCAGAGACTCGACGTTTAAGCTCTGCGAGTGATTTGGCTGGGTCAATATCCTTTACAGCCACTGTCATATCGTGCAACTTGACGATATAATAGAGCTGCTCAAGGCTCTTACGATTCTGCTCTGATGCGTCATACCAACGCTCCACCTGAGCCATCTGCTCTGGAGCGAGTTTGCCGTCAATAAAATCGACAAGCATAGCCTCAGTTACCTCTTGAATTACATCTACATCCATATACATATACAATCTTATACATTATATACAACTAACAACTACACATTCCTACGTAAAAAACTAATTTAGTCACTTTTCTTAAAAAGTGTTTGCAGATAGTTAATTTTTTATTAAATTTGCGGATATGTCAGACAAAGATATAATAAATATCGGAGAGCCTGTGATTGCAAGGCGGAGCAGTTCGGATTGTTTAACAAACGATACCGACTTTGATTTTGACTCCCTCTACTTGAGCAGCTACCGCGGGCTGTGCGCCTATGCCTCGCGCTTTGTTGGCATAGACGAGGCTGAGGAGATTGTACAAGATACAATGATGTGGCTCTGGGATAACAAGCAGACACTTATTCCAGGCAAATCTATCAAGGCTCTGCTGCTGCGCATTGTACATAATAAGGCTCTAAATCGCATTAAACATAATAACGTACTGTCAAGGGTTCACCAGCAGATTGAGTACAACCTGCGTGAGCAGTTTGACAGTCCCGACATGTACCTATCTACAGAGCTTACAGAGCTCCTTGAGAGAGCACTTGAAAAGTTACCTAACAATCTGCGCGAGGTCTTTATTCTTAGTCGCGTAGAGCGCCTGAGTTATAAGGAGATAGCCGAAAAGCTCGGCATTACCGTCAAGGCTGTAGATAACCGACTCTCCCGCACCATGAAAATCTTGCGCGAGGAGCTGAAGGACTACCTTCCACTACTGCTCTTCTTACTGGATTTGTAGAACAACTAAGGGGTTAGCACCAAAGCCAACCCCTCCCTAATATAAACTCTAAAAACCTAAAAACAAAACTGTTTGCGATGGTTAGTCGCAAACAGTTTTTTCATCTACTCAAGCACTACGCCGCCCTCAGCAATCTGGAAGGGGCTATTAGCTCTATTATCCCATACCTCCTGGTCGCGACCAACCAGGAAGGTATGATTTGCCAAGTTATCAGCAGTAACATTTACGCCATTTATTGTTGTAGTACTCTTTACAGTAATTCCGCTAACAGTTGTTACCTTACCGCCCCAACGGTCACCCTGAATCAGACCGAATACAATACCATTCTCTGGAGTAGTAGCACTATAAGTAATCTGAGAATCAATTACGCAGTCTGTATACTCGCCAGCATTGTTAGCTCTACGAGCGCAAATTGCACTAACAGACACAACATTTGTGTCCTTATTACTCATATAGTCACTACCAGCACTCTCACCCTCTACGGTAATATCACCGAGACTCTGGCAATTTGTAAATGAAGAGCCACCAATACCTGCAAGACCTGCGATTGGGCTAGTAGCCTTAATATCACCAGTAACAGATATATCACCACTGTTTACGCAGTAGTCCATTGGAGTTGAGCCCTCATCACAAGAGCCAACAATACCACCAACGCGAGCCGAAGCACCACCTGTGTTAGATACAGTAATCTTACCACTATTCTCACAATTCGTCACATCAATAAGAGCAGCAGTTTTTCTGGTACTGTTATTATTATCATTATTACCTTTGGTTGCAAATGCAGGTATATAATCACAGTCCGCAAAGACACCTCCAACGATATTAGTTGTTGTTGAAGTAGTTGTGAAATCAACTGTAATATTACCGCTATTTGTACAACCATCAGCAACGAGGTTGAGATCTGGTCTCTTATGTTTAATAAGCTTAACACCCGCAATACCAGCGACATAGAAAGGTCTATTATTTGCAACAATCTTACTCAATGTAATAGCACCCGTATTTTTAAGATTTGTAAGGTTACCAGAGAACACTGCTGCTACACCAGCTGCAAGAACACTATTTCCCATTGAGGTATTTTCTGCAAGAGTAATGTTACCATTATTTGTTGCATTAGTTATACTAGCGTGAGAAACACCTACAATACCTCCTAAGAAAGTATTTGATGTTGTTTTAGTAGGGGCGTAGGACAAGTCGCCATTGTTTACACAATCCTCAATCTTACAATAGTTGATAATAGTATTACTAGCAGGACATGTGTAAATCTTACCTGCTGTACCAATAACACCACCAAGAGACAAAACATAGAAACTATTGTTAGCAGCAACCTTAAGGTTACCATTGTTTACACAATTATACACACCACCATTACTCTCTGCATTGTGTGGATAGTAGCTACCTGCAACACCACCTGCAAAGAACCAACCGCTTGCATAGCTATCAACAGTAATTGAGATGTCACCATTGTTGATACAGTTCTCTACGCGAGCATTGATATATTTCTCTGTGGTTTCAGATGCACTATAGCTATCAGTACCAATAATACCTACAATAGCTCCAACAGAACGGTCCTTAATAACATCGCCAGCAGTAACTGTAACATCTGCATTGTTGATACAGCCAGACACAAGACCTACATTTGAGTTTACAACAAGACCGTGAGGTGTAGATGCATCTGTATTGCTCATGTCAAAGGTCAAGTTACAACTCTGGTCAATAGTCAGGTTCTTTACTGTACCATAGTTTACGTTAATAAGACCGTGGTTGCTTGTCCAGTTCTTAATTGCATAGCCCTGACCGTCAAATACAGCCTCCTCAAGAAGTGAGAAGTAAGGGAGGTTCTCAACACCTGTCATATCAATATCGTTGCCAAGCAGTGCTACGCCGTCAAAGCCGCTATTATATACTGTAGCAAAATCAACAAGCTCTGCAGCACTTGTAATAACAACCTCGCTGCGAGCAGTGCCAGTGTATGTGAACTCTGGCATATTAACAAGGTAACCAGCAGGCACATCAGTAATCTTTGAAGCCCTCTTTGTCATACACTTGCCATCTGCGCCAGTAACGGTAACAGTAAAGCCACCCTCGTACTTACCTGCAGGAACTGCGATATAGACAACAGCCTTATTATCAGAGCCATAAGGCACATCCATAATGCGGATAACGCTCTGACCAGCGATAGCACGAATCTCTGCATTCTGATAGTCTACGCTATAGACACCAGAGATTGCCTGTCCACCTACAGTCTGAAGTGCAACGCTCTTAAGTGCTACATCGTCACCCTTAGCGATAGTGAGTTTAACAAAACTATAGAGGTTTTTCAGTGTTACTGCAGAGCCAGTAGTGTAACCTACAGCCACTGCACTACCAGCAGCAAAAGAGCCCTCGGTGTAGTTCTGAACGGTAGGAACGGTGATATTGCCATCCTTGCCAAGAACAGAGGCTGGATATAGGACATTATATGGAGCCTCAACGCCAGAGACAGTAAACTGCGCTGTAGTCTTACCTACATAAGCAGCCTCAACAGCCTCAGACTTTGTGCCATTAACAGCAAGGCAGTCGCCCTCTGACCAAACAACATCATACTTTCCGCCATTTAGAGCGCCAAGAGCGGTACGAGTCTCCGACTCAATAGCCACGCCGAGAGTCACCTTGCCACCTACAGCTGGCTGAAGTTCTACATCCTTTGAACATGAAACGGTCAGGGCTGCAAGTGCCAGACCGATAATAAATAAACTCTTCTTCATCTCATTTAATATTAACGGTTAAACACTACTCGTCCCACTCGCCTTCTATAGGGGTAAGACCTTCAACATCTGCGCTCTGAGCGAAACCTTGTTCGCACTTTACACTAAACTCTTCACACACGGGCTTAGTGTAAACGCCTTTGAAATTAACTGTTTTCATAATTTAATAATTAGTATTTAGGTACATTTTTAATATTCGGTGTTCACAAAAAATGTGTTCCTTTTCTTAATAATACAACCGAACATTATAAACTCCTCACAGATTATTCAAAAGACTCATTTCTAAGATAAAAAGGCGACAAAAACATCTTTTTCATGGGGAAAAAGTGCGATTTCGTTGAAAATATTTTTTAACATCATCCATAAACCCTATTTTTGCAACGCAATTGCTATGAATATGAAAAAATTTTTTACATCCGTAGTGTTGGCACTCTGTTTTGTCGCTTGTCAGCAAGAGGTTACCCCTCAGCATGATACTCCAAGCGGAAAGATTAAGGTCAGCATCGGACAAACACTTAGTATTAAGAGTCGCACCTCTATTGGCGACGACGGTCACTCTGCTATTTGGAGTGCTGGAGATAAGATTGCGCTCTGGGCAGAGGGTAGCTCTGGCAATTTTGCCATGCAGGCAGAGCCTTTTGAGCTCTACCACTTCTCTGAGAGCTACGACACCGCAGTCTTTTCGGCATTTATCAACCCAATGGAGGAGGGTGAATACACCTATTACGCCACCTACCCTATTCCAAACTCTGTAAACGGAACCAAGGCTACCTACACCATTGCTGCAGAACAACAAGGCGACACCTTTGTTGGTGATTGCGACATTATGGTATCTAATCCTGTTACCGCCAGGGAGCTTGCCGAGGGGGTGGTAAACGACCTCAATTTCCGCTTTGCGCACAAGATGCACGCGCTCAGAATTACCCTACCTAATGAGGGTAAATTGATGGATACGCCAGTAGATTGCATAGAGATAACCTTTCCTACTGCTGTAGTGGGTGATGTTACTATAGATGCTGCTGACCCAACGGCTGCACCAGTGCTTACTAACGGCACAAACTCAATGACAATCAAAATCCCTGAAGGTTACTCTGAGGGTGACTACATCTGGGCAATGATATTTCCGACAACTATCTCAGGCGATATATCATACCGCCTATATGCTGGAGAGTATGTCTCAAAGGTGAGGACTATAACTATGGATAAAGTGGTTGAACAATCGCATATTACCCCTATGAGTATTGCCATTCCTGACCCACATCTTACCACTACAATTACAATCAACATTGCAGATAATCACCTCGGAGAGGATTACAACTCTATAACAATTCTTGACTCTCAGGGTAATACTGTTCAGAGCTTCCCTGCAAATGATGCAGAGAGATACGATGTCAATATTGAGGGTATTATTGACGTTTCGCAGCTCAATGGTCAGAAATACACTATACGTTACGATAGCAACAACGCTATTGTAGAGGATGTTATCACTCTGCAGAACATTCGCCCATATCGTCAGAATGATGTTGCATCTACAGTACCATATCTGCTTTACGAGGACTTCTCTGGAGCAAAAGCGGTTGATAAGAACGATGCATATACAGCTGGTGCGACCAATGAAAGTGATAGTTCACATCGTGCAGGTATGCTTCTTAACGACTACATGACAACCCCTGGTTGGAATGCTGCGCGATTCAAAATAGAGGCGGGCAAGGCTATTCGTATAAATGTACGTTACCAATCTGGAGGTTGGGTAGTTGAGCGCTACTGTGGTCGATTTGACACCCCAGCACTCAAGGCTCTCAAGAGTGGAACAAATGTAACTGTAAAGGTCGATTTTGACCTTGCATGTTACGTTCCTAATGGTTTCAATAGGGATGATACTGGCAGCTCTGTAACATACTATCAGCTAAGTAAGCACACAAGTAGCGAGGCAAGTGCGCTCAATGGTGCCACACAGGGCAATATTAGTTCAGATTACACATCTCCAACATTTGTAAGAAATATCACCGAGGATACATTTGATGGTAACTACACTCCACAAAGTGTAACCATATCCGATTGTGGCAATGCAACTCGTCTTACTTGGTGGCCATGTACACAACGCTCAAGTTCTGTTATAGCAGCAAACTGTGTATACTACATATATATTGACAACATCCGTGTATCTATTAGCAAATAATAAGTAACAAACACAAACTATAAAAATTATGAAAAAAGTATTCTTATTCGCACTCTCTGCACTTCTGCTTGCAGGCTGTCAGAAGGATAACTCTGTACAGAGCACTGATGGCGAGGGCAAGATTGCAATCAACGCATCCGCATCGGGTGTGGTTGAGACCAGAGCAGATGGCATCCAGGTGGCAACACCAGAGCTCTCTGACTTTTCACTCCTTATTAAAGGCAAAAACTTCGAGAAATCGTGGAGTAGCCTGAGCCAGTATCGTACAGATGACGAGCGTTATACCGCCGGCACCTATACCGTATCAATCGCTTGTGGCGACAGCAGCGAGGAGGGTTACGACCTACCAGCATTTGCAGCATCTAAGACGGCTGAGGTTCTTGACCGTAATAGAACTACCGAGGTTGCCCTGACCGCTAAGGTTGCTAATGCTATTGTAGCTATTCAGACCACTGAGGCGTTTAACAACTACTTCCCAGTGAGCGAGTTTACAGTGACCACAACCTCAAACAGCTTTGAGTATGACAAGCAGAGTGCTGAGCATCTGTTTGTTGCTCCAGCTCAGGATGTTAAGATTGACTGTAGCTGCATTCGCCAGTCAAATCTTGCGGCAAACAAGTCTGAGAAGTTGGCAACACAGACAATCGCAAACACCGCTGCTGCTACTCGCTATGTTATTACATACGACCTTTCAACAGTCGGTGGTGTGGCAATCACAGTAAAGCTCAATCAGACAATCATTGATACTATTGAGGTAGAGACAGAGCTTAATCCTAACGCATAAAACAATAACGCAATATGAAACTTATTAAAAGTACACTATTATTGGCACTCTCTGCAATTATGGCAGTTGGTTGTCAGGAGGGCTTGCGCATCAACGGTGCTGATGGCCGCGAGAATATGGGTTACCTCTCACTCTCTGCACTCAGCGTAGAGGTTGTAAGCGACCATAAGCCTGTAGATGGTAATGTTACCCGCGCAGAGGCTACCCGTGCAGAGGTTGATATTAACACTTTTGACTGCACAATCTACGACGAGAGTGGAGTAAATGCAATCAAGTCATTTAAGTATGGCGAGCGTCCACAGGAGGCTATTGAGCTTGAGGCTGGCAAGTATATTCTCAAGATGATCTCTGGCGAGATTGCTGGCGCAGCATTCGAGAGCCCAGTATATGGTCTTACCGAGCCATTTACCATTGTTCGCAAGCAGACTACAACACTTGATAACCTTGTTTGTACACTGCAGAACATTCAGGCATCAATCTCATACTCAGCAGACCTCCGCTCTGCACTGAGCGATGATACTACAGCAACACTTACTGTTGGCAGCTCATCTCTCGTATTTGGTGTAGACGAGACTCGCTCTGGATATTTCAAGGCTGAGAAGGCTCTCAACGACATTGACGTGTTAGTAAAGGGTATGTACACCCAGGAGGGCAAAGAGCCTGCATCGTTTGAGTTCAATACTACTATTAAGGATGTCAAGGCTGGTCAGTACAGCGACATTCAGCTCTATGTTGAGTACTCTGGCGAGGGTAACATCTCTATCAGCGTAACTATTGACGGCTGGGTTGTAGACCAGAGCGTTGTTTACGACCTTGCTCAGCTCATCTCTGAGGATGTGATGGTAGACGACGATGATAAGCCAACTGTTACACTTGTTGATGGTGATATTGATACCGCTGTTGTCCTTGCTCAGACAGACTTTGACCAGAGTGGCAACTGCACTAAGAGTGTTATCGTAGATGTTGCAACTAAGAGTGCTATTGCATCACTTGTTGTTGATATTACATCTAACAACCCTGCTATGATCGCTTCCCTTGCTGAGTATGGTCTTACATCATCTATTGACCTGTGCAATGCTGGTGCAGCAAGCGGTGCTCTTAAGCTTATGGGTCTGCCTGTAAACGACCAGGTTAAGGGTCAGAGTGCTGTAACATATAACATCACATCGCAGATGAAGCTACTCAAGGAGTTTGTTGGTACTCACACCTTCACAGTAACCGCTACCGACGAGCAGGGTGGCGCAACTACTAAGGCTCTTGTAATTACCATTGAGGGTGAGCAGGTTGGTCCTGTAGCAGTACTTAAGGGGCTCAATATTGACGAGCGTCACACCGTAACTGCTGACCTTTCTATTGATGTTGTTGTATCAGCAACCTCTGGAATTAAGGATTTCACCGTACAGATTGTATCTGATGTACTTACTCCAGACCAGCTCGGTACTGTAGGTCTTTGCGATGTGCTTAACCTTGTAGATCCTGCCGCTTCATACTCAACTGTAGACCCTACTTTTGATGCTTCAGGTATTGCAGGATCTCTCACAAACTTCGGCTTCCCTACTGGTGACCAAGTTAAGAATCAGACCTCTGTAGAGTTTACAATCACTCCATTCTTGTCACTGCTCTCATTTACAGGTGCTGGTAACCACGACTTTGTTATGACTATCACCGACAATGACGGCAATACTACAGTAAAGACACTGATGATTAAAACATTATAATAAGGCAGAGCTATGAGAAAAATATTGAATTTTATCGTATGCGCATCCTTTGCGCTACTATCTGCCGCATGTAGCAATCAGGCAGAGCAGAGCCTCAATATGGCAGAAAACGAAGGTGTTCTGGCTCTAAATATTGACCTTGAGAACACTCGCGCACAGATTGATCCTACAGCTGAGTTTGAGCTTAAGATTTACCGCTATGCAGCTGACCAGAACAAGGAGCTTGTTCGTAAATATACCTCAATCACTGAGATTCCACAGTATATCTGGCTTATCAAAGATAACTACTGCGCTCAGGTAAAGGTTGGTACTAAAACTCTTGCATCTTTTACAGATAAGTACTACACTGGCACAAAGGACTTCACAATCACAGCAGGTGGTGTAGAGAATGTAACCGTTGAGTGTGAGATGGTAAACATCCCAGTAGCAGTAGCTTATGACACTACCGTTGCGGCTCACTTCACTGGCGAGTACTACACCTACGTTTCAGCATCAAATAGCCTTGACCTTGAGGCTACAAAGGCTGGCAAAGTACCTACACTGAAGTACACCGACAGCGCTGAGGGTTACTTTATCCTCCCTGATGGCACAACAAACCTAAGCTGGTACTTCTATGGCACAGATGGTCAGACTCCTGTAACTACAAGTGGTGTTATTGAGAATGTTGAGGCTCAGAAGCTCTATACCCTTAAGTTTAAGTACTCTAAGGATGCTCCTGGCGGTCTTACTATCGTGGCTACTGTAGATACAACCGTTGAGCACCGCGATGACAAGGTGGCATTTAGCCCAGACCCAACAGTTAAGGGTGTTGGTTTTGATGTTAAGACACCTTACAACTACTCATCTGGCACTCGCACATATACTGTTGTAGCTCTTGATACTATCAACACGCTCAGCATCACCTATGGCGATAGCACCTTTGACCTTCTTGGCAACACTTACGATGGTGTTGCAGTAACAAAGGTATCTGCTAAGGAGTATAGCATTGCCCTCTCTGAGCAGTTCTTCGCAAACCTCTATGGTGGTGCACAGACATTTGCCTTCCGTGTTAAGGATGCAAGTGGTGGTGTAGGATACCAGGAGTGTGTATACAATATTCAGGGTATTCTTCCAATTAACGCATACGACCTCTGGTTCAATACTGCAGACTTTAGCGCTCACTCATTCAGTGGTGACGTTACTATCGGCTACCGCATTGACAGTGGCGAGTGGAAGCAGCTTACTGTATCAGCTGCAGGTGCTGCAAATACATACAACGCATCAGCTACCGACTTCGCTGCAGGCAAAACATACGAGTACGCCCTCTTTGCTGCAGGCGCTCAGGTGGGTAAGTCTCTTAAAGTAACAACCCCTGCTGGTTCACAGATTCCAGAGTCAGGCTTTGAGGTTTGGACTACAGCATCTGATGAGGCATCTTGCCCTGCTGCAGACCCTAACGCGCCGTTCTGGGATACAGGTAACCACGCTACTGCAGGTCTTGTTAAAAAGCAGCTCACTGTAGGCTCTACAGATGTTCGTGAGGGTGCTACTGGCACAATGAGTGCCTATATGAAGTCTATCAAGGCATCTGTTATGGGTATCGGTAAGTTTGCTGCAGGAAACCTCTTTGTTGGTCGCTTCGTGGCTATTGACGGTATGGGTGGTATTGTAGAGTTTGGTCGTTCATTCGACTTTACAGCCCGTCCAAAGGCGCTGCGCTTCTGGATGAAGAACCACCAGGGTACAATCAACGAGGGTAGCCACACTTCAGGTACTGACCTTGCAAAGGTTTACTGCTGCTTCACAGACCGTAAGTTTACTGTTAATACCAATAAGCAGGAGACCTTCTTCACTCCAGATCTCAATACCGAGGGTATCCTTGCAAAGGCATACTGGGAGAGCACTGAGGACCATAACGAGTGGACCCTTATGGAGCTTCCAATTGAGTATAAAGAGGGTGTAACAGCAAAGCCTACACTGCTGATCATCACATTTAGCTGCTCTGGTTATGGTGACTACTTCACCGGTTCTACAGACAGTTATATGTATGTGGACGATGTAGAGTTTGTTTACTAATCTGAACGCTCTCCCCTTCGGGGGAGGGCTTTTGTAACACAATAAGACGAATGTTTTTGAACAAAAAATTGGCGGCACTTACCGCCGCCGCATTGATAGGATTCGGTGCTACTGCTCAGCAAACTACAGAGGCTCAGAGCTACGAGCTACAGAGAAGCGAGCAGCGAGAGAACCGAGGATTATCAGACATGAAAACCCATATCGTTCCTAAGGGGCAATGGGTCTTTGGAGGTAGTTTAACCTACTCTACTCATACTAACTCGGACTATACCTTTTTAATTATTGAGGATATAGAGTCTAAGGGCTACTCAGTAAAGGTAAGCCCTCTTGTCGGTTATTCTCTGGCTCCAAACTCAATAATTGGAGTAAGAGGTACATATAGCCGTTCATACCTCAACATGGACTCTGCAAGTCTCAACTTAGGCGAGGGTGATGGTGCGCTGAACTTCGGAGTAGATTACTACTATATGCTCAAACATTCGTACGATGTAGCAGCTATTTGGCGTCAATACATTCCATTAGGACGTAACAAGCGCCTTGCACTCTTTGCTGAGTTCCAGCTCGCTATGGGAGGCTCTGAGTCAAAGTTTGCTGAGGGGCAGCCTATTCGTGGCACATACGCTAAGGGGTTTAATGTCTCCTTAGGCGCAAACCCTGGTGTTGTTGCCTTTATTACCAACAACATGGCACTTGAGCTCAATATTGGCGTATTGGGTTTAGGTTACTCTCACTCAAAGCAGGTGCACAACCAGATTACTACGGGACAGAGCTCGTCAAGCATGATGAATTTTAAGGTCAATATACTCTCTATCGGTTTGGGAGTTGCGTTTTACCTCTAACAGTCGGCACAAATGAAGAAGTTAATTTCAACACTATTGCTCCTTTGCGCCGTAAGCAGTGTCATGGCGCAAGATATACCTCAGACAGAGAAGAGTCTAACAACTGCAAAGAAGAAGCGAACACATCGCATAGACCGCGAGATTAACAGCAACAAGTTTGTCTTTAAGGGCGAGTCTATGATGGGTCTAACGGTCTCTTATGGCACTCTTGAGAGTGAAGATAGCGACTTGGGACTCATTATTGACAATATCAACCTTCGCGGCTCAATGTTTACTATCAAGCCTCACTATGGCTACTTCTATCGTGACAATCAAGCCATCGGAGTGCGCCTTGGCTATACATACGCAGACGGCACGCTTGATAAGATAGGTCTTAACTTAGGCGAGGCAAATGATGTAAATCTTTCACTCGGAGATTTAGGATATAACAACCGCGCATACTCTGCAGCCATATACCACCGTTCATATATGTCGTTAGACAAAAAGGGACGCTTTGGACTATTTGCAGAGTGGGAGTTGTCTGGACAGATGGGTAGATCTCAGTTTAACTACCAATCTGAAGGCAGCGCCAAGAGAACCATTTCGGAGAACTACCGCCTACGCCTTGGTTTTGCGCCAGGATTGGCAGTATATATCTTCCCGAATGTCTGCGCTGGCGTATCATTTGGTCTTGGAGGATTGCAGTACAACCATATCCGCCAGACTGACGGTGAGGGAAACTTTATCGGCAAGCGCGACTTCTCAAAGCTACGCTTTGGACTAAACCTTGCTCAGATAAATATTGGCGTGAATGTTCACTTGTGGAACAAGAAAAAGGATAAATAATGAGAAAGTTTATAACACTTATAGCTGCTCTGCTTGCCTTGAGCTCTTGTATTGAGAATGATATTCCATATCCAGTGGTGGAGTTGGATATATTGGACATAGAGGTTGAGGGTGCTACTGGCGAGCCTACTATTGACCGCGCAAATCGTAAGATTACTGTCGATATTGCCGAGAATATTGATATTCGCAATGTCAAGATTACAGCCATTGAGTGCAGCGAGGGTGCTACCCTATCGCGCAATATGATTGGTACTTTTGACATGCGCTACCCTCAGTATGTTATCCTCTCTCTCTATCAAGACTACGAGTGGGTTATCGTTGCCAACCAAACTATAGACCGCCGTTTTAGCGTAGTGGGTCAGATTGGCGAGACCGAGTGGGATATTTCACGCACGATGGCAAAGGTCTACCGACGCGCAGACTTCGGTCTTGATACTGTGACAGTTACTCAACTCCGCTTTGGTCCAAAGCCTGAGTATGACTTCCCTGATGCATCAACATTACGCGACTTTAGCAATGCAGACCATACCCAGACCGCTATTGTAGACTCATACGGTCGTCGTGAGATTTGGCGACTGATTGTTGAGCCTAAGGAGGTGCAGGTAGATGTTACTCGCGCAGTTGCGGGTGCTAAGGTTATCTGGATGAAGGCTGTGGGTATTGATGGCGCACAGACTGGCTTCCGCTATCGCCAGAAGGGAGTAGAGCAGTGGTTAGAGGCGGAGGATAGCTGGTACACCTCTCGTGGAGGAGTTATTGAGGCGACAATTCGTCATCTTGCCCCACAAACTGAGTATGAGGTTATAGGCTATGCCATATCTGACAAGGGCGAGCAGCTCTCAAATATTATAACAGTCACCACAACGGCAACCTTTGTTCTTCCAAATGCGCAGTTTAACGACTGGAGTGTAGATGGTGGTACATACTACCCATACCTCAACCCTGAGAGTGCATGGTGGGGAACTGGTAACCCTGGCTCTGCAATCGCGGGCATAAACCTCACCACCCCACATACAGAGAATCTTGCGCCAGGAATGAGTGGCACATGCGCTCAGCTGTGGTCTCAGCAGGCAAATGTCTTGGGTATTAAGAAGTTTGCTGCGGGAAACTACTTCGCTGGTACTTTTGCTGGCATTTCAGGCACAAATGGCGTTGTGCATTTCGGTAGGCCATATACTCTTCGTCCTACTGCTCTACGCGGCTGGATGAAGTATAACTGTGGCACTATTGACTGCGCACCGCAGAAGCCAAATCCAAAGGTTCCAGGACTTGGTGAGCCTGACCGCGGAAGTATCTACATTGCGTTGGGCGATTGGGACTACAATATCTATGGTGGTACGCCAGAGTCACCTGTGGCTGTGGATACAAGCAAAGAGTCGAGCTTCTTCAACTCTACAAATGAGGGAATTATCGCCTACGGAGAGATTATCTATCGTGAGAGTAAGGATTGGTATGAGTTTACCATTCCGCTTGAGTACCGCGACTTTGACCGCACACCTACCCACATCATCATCGTAGCATCTGGCTCAAGCTATGGTGACTACTTTGTCGGCAGTAAGCAGTCAATAATGTGGCTTGATGATTTTGAGCTTCTCTACGACTATGAATAGTGCACTTAAACACTATATAGAGCGGGAGATTATCCCGCTCTACTTATCTTTTGACAAGGCACACAATGTAGACCACGTGCAGAGCGTTATTGCCCGCAGCCTAAGCCTTGCAACGCACTACGATGTAGATATAGATATGGTCTACACCATTGCTGCATATCATGATACTGGGCTAAAGTATGGGCGTGAGCTGCACCATATCCACTCTGGTGAGATTCTTATGTCAGACACTGAGCTGCCTCACTACTTCAATGATGAGCAATTAACCACCATGCGTGAGGCTATTGAGGACCACCGAGCCTCATCAGACCACGCACCACGTACTATTTACGGTGCTATTGTTGCCGAGGCAGACCGCCTGATTGAGCCACTGACAGTTATCCGCCGAACAGTGCAGTATAGTCTATCGCACTACCCTACACTAACTGTAGAGGAGCACTTTGCACGTTGCTGCGACCATCTACATGAGAAGTATGGCACAAATGGATACCTTAAGCTCTACATTCCCCACTCGGATAACGCTCTGCGCCTTGCTCAGCTACAAGAGATTATTGCCAACAAAAGAGTTCTTCGCTCAACTTTTGACACTATATTTGCTGAGCAGCTGGCTGAACTATAACAGATTATAGAGCTGGTCGCGCAGACGTGGTGTAAATCCCGCTTCGCGGATAGCCTGCTGAATACCCTGAGCATCAAAGTGGTTGTTTGCACCAGCAGAGCTGACGACATTCTCCTCAATCATAATTGAGCCGAAGTCATTAGCACCACTATGGAGCGCCACCTGAGCCGTCTGCTTGCCAACAGTCAGCCACGAGGCTTGGATATTACGGATATTATTCAGCACAAGGCGGCTAATGGCAATAATGCGTATATACTCAAGTGCTGAGAAGTGGCTCACAACGCCCTGCGCCTCAAGACGAGTGCCCGTAGAGCGGAAAATCCACGGAATAAATGCTATAAAACCATAGTGACCCTCTGGCACTGCTGCCTGCAGGTCGCGTATGCGAATAAGGTGCTCCATACGCTCGTACGGTGTCTCAATATGTCCATACATCATCGTTGCCGATGTAGGCAGGTTCATCAGATGCGCCTCATGCATCACACTTATCCACTCCTCCACGCTCGGCTTTGCTGGCGAGATAATCTTCCTTACGCGCGGCACAAGAATCTCCGCGCCCGCACCAGGTAGTGAGTCCAACCCCGCAGCAACGAGTCGCTCAAGGGTCTTAAGGGTTGTAAGACCGCTAATCTTTGCTATATGCGCCACCTCCGGAGCACCAAGAGCGTGCAGTCTTAAATTTGGATAGCGACTCTTCAGTTCACGAAACAGATTCTCATAGAAATCTATACCCAACTTTGGGTGCATACCGCCCTGCAGAAGCAGTTGATTTCCGCCAAGCTCAAAGAGGCGGGCAATCTTCTCATCATACTGCTCAAGGGTTGTGATATAGCGCTTCTCTGTCTGGTGTGGCTTGCAGTGGAAGTTACAGAACAGGCAACCCGATGTGCAGACATTAGTGGTATTGACATTACGATCTATCTGCCAAGTGACAACATCGGGGTTAGGCACAGAGTCACAGCGAAGAGTATCAGCTGCACCAGCTAACAGCTCAAGTGGCGCATTGTCATAGAGATAGCACGCCTCATCGTATGTAAGAGGCTTACGGTCAAGCGATTTACTGATTATGTCATTTACCCTTAGCATACTACCTTCTACGTCCCTTTTTTACACCTTTATTAAATGTTATTGTCGGCTCATCAATCCTCTCACCCTCAACCTCAGCAAATGTAAAGTCAAGCATACGACGGCGAAGGTCGGCACTCTTGACCTTCACGCGCACCTTATCGCCAAGGGTAAAGGTATTGCCCGTAGAGTGACCGTAGACCTCATATCTCGCCTCGTCAAAGCGGTAGTAGTCGCCCACAATATCTCGCATAGCCACCATACCCTCAACAATAGAGTTTTCAAGCTCCACAAAGATTCCCCACTCTGACATACCGGAAATGTGTCCGTCAAACTCCTGACCAATCTTATCTGCCATAAACTCCACCATCTTATACTTTATAGATGCGCGCTCAGCCTCAGCAGCGACAACCTCGCGCTCAGATGAGTGTTCACACAGTGACTCAAGAGCATCTCTATCTGCGCTCTTACCACCATCAAGGTATCGCTGCAGCAGACGGTGCACCATCATATCTGGATAGCGACGGATTGGCGAGGTGAAGTGGGTATAGTATGGGAATGCGAGTCCATAGTGACCAATATTGGCGGTGGTATATACAGCCTTAGCCATTGAGCGGATGGCAAGCATGCTCACAACATTCTGCTCTGGCTTACCCTTAATATCGGTCATCAACTGATTAAGCTCTTTTGCCACTGCACTACCCTTCTGAGCCTTGAAGAGGTGACCAAAGCGGAGGATAAATGTGCGGAAGCGCTCAAACTTATCGCTATTTGGCTCGTCGTGCACACGAAAGACCATTGTCCTTGGCTTGCCGTTACGCTTTGCGCAGAAGGTCGCCACGCGGCGGTTAGCAAGCAGCATAAACTCCTCAATAAGCTGATTTGCCTCCTTCTGCACCTTGAAGTATACGCCCGTAGGGCGACCCTGCTCGTCAAGGTGGAACTTAGCCTCGCGGCGGTCAAAGGCTATAGCACCCTTGCGGTAGCGCTCCTTACGCATCGCCTGAGCCAAGCGGTGAAGAGTAAGCACTTCATCCTTCAGCTCTCCCTGCCCGCTCTCAATAATCTGCTGAGCCTCTTCGTATGTAAATCGGCGGTCGGAGTATATTACCGTACGACCAAACCACTCGTTATGAATCTTCAGCTTCTCGTCAATGGTAAAGACAGCCGAGAAGCATAATTTCTCCTCGTGCGGGCGCAGTGAACATAGCTCATTTGAGAGCCTTTCGGGCAGCATAGGTATTGTTCTATCAACAAGATAGACAGATGTACCGCGCTCAAGAGCCTCATCGTCAATAACACTTCCTGGGCGAACATAGTGTGTCACATCGGCAATATGCACACCTACCTCCCACAATCCATCGCCCACAGAGCGGATAGAGAGGGCGTCGTCAAAGTCCTTTGCATCGGCAGGGTCTATTGTAAATGTCGGCACATCGCGCATATCCCTACGCTCGGCATAGTCCTTAGCCGTAATTGTGCCGTCAATTTCTGCTGCTGCCTCAACAACCTGCTCCTCAAACTTATACGGCAGGTCATACTCAAGAAGTATGGCGTGCATCTCGGCATCATTATCGCCCGTAGCACCCAGAATATCAACCAGTTCGCCAACGGGCATATCGTCGCCATCGTACCACTCCTTGACTCTTACAGCCACCTTATCGCCCGTCTGTACTTTCGGATACTTCTTGCGCGAAAGGTATATATCAACGGGTAGTCGGCGTGAGTCTGGAGCCACAATAATTGCGCTCTTAGATACCACCTCCGCAACACCGGCATAGCAACGGTTGCTTCTTTCAATAATCTTAACTATCTCACCCTCTAAAGCGCCCGTACGAGCGGTATGGGTTACAACAAACTCAACCTTATCGTCATTGAGTGCATGGTGAGAGTTGCGAGAGTGGATAAAGACATCAGAATCTAAATCAGGGCACGAAACGTATAGGTTTCCGCTATTACTCATATCCACAACACCCTGATAACGAGGTAGTTTACTACGCGAAAGATGATAATTACCACGACCCTCGCACTCAATATACCCCTGCTCAAGCAGAGTGTCAAGGATTCTCTTAGTCATATCCCTACCGCCCTTGTCAGCACCACCAGAGGCTGCAGCAAGACCCTTAAGGGTAAACTTTCGCTCAGGCTGTTCGCGGAACATGCCCACAATAAAACTTGCGCGGTCACTAAACGACTCACGCACATTCTTCTTTCTTCCCATAACTAACCTATTCTATTTTTACGGCAAGAGTTGCCATAAAATCAACACCAACATCTATTGCTCGCTCATCAGGCGCAAAGGTTGCACTATGACTTCTACCCGCATTAGTTCCAACACCTAAACGGTAGAACAGTGATGGATATTGCTCGGTGTAGAATCCAAAATCCTCTGCCGTATAGCGTTTTGTCAGCTCAATAGCCTGATAATGCTCCGCAGCCAAAGTAGATGCTAAATCTGTCAAGTGCGCACTATTGACCACCGTTGGGTAGCCATGATTTATATCAACCTCTGTAGTAGTTCCAAAATTCTTGTCTACTTGAGCAGCTATCTGATAAATTTGCTCCCATATCTGCTTACGAAGTGAGGCATCAAATGTACGCATCGTACCCTCCATATAGACAAGGTCGGGGATAATATTTGTCGCCCCCTCAGCTACAATTTTGCCGATTGAAAGCACTAACTCGCTACCATTTATACGATTAACCTCAGTCACGATATTTGCTGCAGCGGCAACAGTATCGTTAAGTTTGTCGCGCATAGCTCCATGACCACCTTTGCCACGAACATAGAATCGCAGCTCATCATTTGATGCCATAAACGAGCCAGCACAAAGACCTATCTGCCCCACCTCAAGGGTGCTATCAGTATGGTTACCTACAACAGCCACAACATTATAACCCTCAAAAGGCTTCTCAGCAAGCACCTTGCTCGCCCCACCAGGGTTGCACTCCTCACCAGGCTGGAAGATACCAAAAATAGTACCCTCAAAGTCGCGTGAAGCGTTCAACTTTTGCAGCGCACCATAGAGAACTGCCGCGTGAACATCATGCCCGCAAGCGTGCATAACACCCTCATTTACAGAGTCATAATCCAGACCTGTACACTCAGTAATCGGCAGTGCATCAATATCTGCACGCAGAACTATGGCGCGTGTCACATCACCACGACCCTCAATCTTTGCAAGTACGCCAGTGCCAGCAATCCTACGGCAAGAGATACCCTCTGCCTTAAGTGACGCTTCAATAAACTGAGCCGTCTGGTACTCCTCAAACGACAACTCAGGGTGGCGATGTATATGTCTACGAAACTCTACCGGTGTCATAACACTCTGATTTCAAACATTTTACTCCAATTCTTACCTGTCACAAATATGCTCTTTCTTACCGCATCATAAGCAATGCCATTCAGCACATCAGTACTCTCTGTATACTCACTCTGTGGCAGTAGTCCACGAAGGTCTACAATCTTCTCAACAACTCCGCTCTCAGGGTTGATAATAACTATCTGGTCAAGGGTGTAGACATTCGCCCAAATCTTACCCTCAATCCACTCAAGTTCATTTAGATACGGCAGTGACTCGCCATTACAGGTAACAGCAATGCGGCGCTTAAGTGCAAGGCTCTGCGGGTCAAGCACACGAATATCGGGCGTGCCATCACTCATATAGAGGCTCTCGCCGTCTGAAGTGAGACCCCAGCCCTCGCCTTTATACTTTCGCTCGCCAATCTTTCTAAAACTCTGGCGGTCGTAGATATGCATAACACCATTCTGCCAAGTGAGTTGGTAGATTTTGTCGCCCAAAAGGGTAATACCCTCGCCAAAGTGGTCATCTGGGAGTTTTGCCACAACAGTTCTCTTGCCAGTTTCAAGGTCGGTATACTGCAATCGAGACTGACCGTAGTTACCCGTTCCTTCCCACATCAGTCCATCCACAAATTGTAGACCCTGGGTATAGGCATCTGTCTGATGTTCATACACATTAACCACCTCAACCTCTGCATATTGCGCACGGACAATCGGCTGCGTTTTTACCCCTCCACGCCTCGCTCCACCGCATGAAACAACCACTGCACAGGCGATAAGTATATAAAATATCCTCTTCATATAGTGCAAAGGTACAAAATATTGGGGTATGATGTAGTAATATCGGAAAAAAATTTGTATCTTTGCGCTCTGATTGACGTAAAACGAAATAATTATAACAATATAAGACTATGGAAATTACAAGAGTTCAAAAAGAGCAGGGTGTATCATTGCTCAAGGTTGTAGTTGGCGAGGCTGACTACAAGGAGGCTGTAGAGAAGATGTTGCGCGACTACAAGCGTAAGGCAAATGTTCCAGGATTCCGTCCAGGTATGGTTCCTATGGGCATTGTACGCAAGATGTATGGCAAGGGTGTTGTAGCTGAGCAGTCTTATCGCACCGCTTCAAATGCCGTATTTGAGTACCTGCAGAAGGAGAATATCGACTACCTTGGCGACGTTATCCCAGCAGAGGAGCAGGGTGCATTTGACTTTGACAACTCTACTGAGTTTGAGTTTATCTTTGAGATTGGTGAGGCTCCAAAGTATGACGTAGCTCTCTCTACTAAGGACAAGCTAACCTACTACAAGATTAAGGTGAGCAAGGAGATGCACAACAACTTCCTTGACAACTTCCTGCGTCGCTTCGGTAAGCTCGTAGAGGTTGATAAGGTAAAGAAGGATGAGGCTCTGACTGTAACCCTTGACAATGGCGAGCTTCGCGTTGAGGATGCTTACGTAGGTCTTATCTCTATGTCTGAGGAGGAGCGTAAGCCATGGATTGGTAAGAAGGTTGGCTACAAGACCACTATCAACATCAACCAGATGTACTCAACCCCTGCACAGCGTGCCGCTATGCTCCACGTAAAGGAGGAGGAGCTTGAGGGTATCAACCCAGAGTTTGAGCTTGAGATTACAATGATTCGTCAGTTTGCAAACCCTGAGATTAACGAGGAGTTCTTCAAGACTGCATTCCCAGAGGGTAACGTAACTGACAAGAAGGGTCTTGATGCATATATTGACGCTCAGATTGAGGGCGAGATGGCTCGTGAGTGCGACTATATGTTCGCAGCACATGTTCGCAACTTCATGATTGAGAAGGCTGCTCTTGCAATGCCTACTGAGTTCCTTAAGCGTTGGCTCTACACTATCAACGAGGGTAAGTTCACTATGGAGGATATTGAGAAGGACTTTGACGGCTTTATCAAGATGTTCACTTGGAACTACATCCAGCGTCAGATTATCACCGCTGAGAGCATCAACGTAACTGAGGAGGAGGCTACTGAGGAGGCTAAGTCATTAGCTGCTATGCAGTTTGCTCAGTACGGCATGCCAAATGCTCCAGAGGATATGATTGCTAACTTTGCAAAGAACATCCTTGAGAACAAGGATCAGCGTCAGCACATCTACGAGAAGCTCTACGAGCAGAAGGTTGTTGCATCAGTTCGCGCAAAGGTTAAGGTTACTGAGAAGGCTGTTTCGGCTGACGAGTTCTCTGAGATTGCTCGCAGCTTGTAGTCAATCACAATAATATACAAGGCTCTGCGAGGTTTGCACTATCCTTGCAGGGCTTTTTTATCAATAAAACGACAACACTATGAAGGAGTTTGAAAAGTTTGCCGTTAAGGGTTGCGGTATCAGTTCAACAACGCTGCACGACTATCGTGCCTATATCAATCCAACCATTCTTGAGGAGCGTCAGCTCAATGTCACTCAGATGGATGTCTTTAGCCGACTAATGATGGAACGCATTCTGTTCCTCGGCACCGCTATTGATAGCGATATAGCCAATATTATCCAGGCGCAGATTCTCTTCCTTGAGTCTACAGACCCTACAAGGGATATTGAGATATATATCAACTCCCCAGGTGGAGGCGTATATGCGGGTCTTGGAATTTACGACACCATGCAGCTTGCACAGTGCAAAGTCTCTACAATGTGTATTGGCATGGCAGCATCTATGGGTGCTGTTCTGCTTGCAGCAGGTGCAGCAGGCTGTCGTAGCGCACTGCCACACTCTCGCGTGATGATTCACCAGCCACTTGGAGGCGTGCAGGGTCAGGCTTCTGATATTGAGATTACTGCTCGTGAGATTCTCAAGCTCAAGAAGGAGCTTTACGACATTTTGAGCTACCATACAGGTAAAGATTTTGCCACCATTGAGCGCGATGCTGACCGCGACTACTGGCTCACTGCTCAGGAGGCTCAGGAGTATGGTCTTATTGATAAAGTGGCAGCTAAACGATAACTATGGCAAAAAACAACAATAAACAGACTCACAAAGAGGGATACTGCTCCTTCTGCGGTCGTCACAGAGATGAGGTGGAGGTGCTCTTTCAGGGCACTGATGGCGCAACAATCTGTAACGACTGCATAGAGGTGGGTTATCAATCTTTGGCGAACAACAACCTGCTCTCATCAACAAAGAATAGCCCCCAAAAGAGCTCTACCCCTAAGGGTTTTAGCCCTGACAAGCTGCTCAAGCCAGCGCAGATAAAGGAGTTTTTAGATACCTATATCGTTGGTCAGCATAGCGCAAAGCGCTCTATCGCTGTTGCTGTCTACAACCACTATAAGCGCCTTATTGGCACAAACAACGAGCAGGCTGATAAGGTAGAGATTGACAAGTCAAACATTATCCTTGTAGGACCTACTGGCACTGGTAAGACACTGATTGCCAGGACAATCGCCCGACTGCTTGAGGTTCCATTTACCATTGTAGATGCCACAGTACTCACTCAGGCAGGATATGTGGGTGAAGATGTAGAGAGCATTCTGTCTCGCCTCTATCAAGCATCGGGATACAACCTTGAGGCTACAGAGCGAGGTATTATCTTTATTGACGAGATAGATAAGATTGCTCGCAAGGGTAACAATCCAAGCATCACCAGAGATGTATCGGGCGAGGGTGTGCAGCAGGCACTGCTCAAGATTTTAGAGGGTACTATTGTCAATGTAGCCCCTGAGGGAGGTAGAAAACATCCTGAGCAGAAGTTTGTGCAGGTAAATACAAAGAATATTCTATTTATCTGCGGTGGTGCATTTGATGGCATTGAGAGTCGCATTGCTCAGCGTATAAACACTCGTGCCATGGGTTATGGCAGAGTAAACACCGAGAGTATAGACCGCGAGGATATGCTCCGCTATGTTCAGCCGCAGGATATTAAGAGTTATGGACTCATTCCAGAGCTTGTAGGACGACTACCAGTGATTACACACCTTGAGCCACTGAGCCGAGATGTGCTGAGAAATATCCTCACTGAGCCAAAGAATGCTATTATAAGGCAATATCAGCACCTGTTTAAGATGGATGGCATTGAGCTTAGTTTTGACAACGACACTTTGGAGTATATTGTAGATAAAGCTATGGAGTTCAAGCTCGGTGCACGAGGTCTACGCTCTATCTGTGAGGCTATTATGAAGGATTTGATGTTTGAGGCTCCGACATCTGATATCTCATCATTTACCGTGACTAAAGAGTATGCCGAGCAGAAATTTCAGGACTCAGCATCTACACTAACAAAGCAAAGTGCATAAATTTTTACCCCTTTTGATGGGAAAGTTAAAAATAATGACTATATTTGTATAATAGAAACCAAAAAACCTATAGATATATGGCTAATGACATTCAACTGGCAAAGGCGGCGAATAATATTCGTATCCTTGCAGCATCAATGGTAGAGAAGGCTAAGTCTGGTCACCCTGGCGGTGCTATGGGCGGTGCCGATTTTGTTAATGTTCTCTTTGCAGAGTTCCTGCGCTATGACCCAGATAACATGCTCTACCCTTATCGTGATCGTTTCTTCCTTGACCCAGGTCACATGTCACCTATGCTCTACTCTGTGCTTGCTCTTGCAGGTCACTACACCATGGAGGACCTACAGCAGTTCCGCCAGTGGGGCAGCATTACCCCTGGTCACCCAGAGGTAGACTTTTTGCGTGGTGTAGAGAACACCTCTGGACCTCTTGGTCAGGGTCACGCAATGGGTCTTGGTGCAGCTATAGCTGAGCGATTCATGGTTGCGCGTTTTGGTGAGTGGATGGCACATAAGACCTATATCTACATCTCTGACGGCGCTGTGCAGGAGGAGGTTTCTCAGGGCGTAGGTCGTATTGCTGGCAACCTCGGTCTGTCAAACATCATCATGTACTACGACTCTAACAACATCCAGCTCTCTACTAAGGTAGACGAGGTAGATACTGAGGATGTAGCGATGAAGTATAGAGCTTGGGGTTGGAACGTTATTGAGATTGACGGTACAAGCATCCCAGAGATTCGCGCTGCTCTTAAGAAGGCTAACGAGCCTACAGATAAGCCTACAATTATTATCGGCAAAACTGTTATGGGTCGTGGTGCTGTGACAGCTGAGGGCGAGAGCTTTGAGCATAAGGTATCTACACACGGTCAGCCCCTCTCTGCTGCTGGTGCAGACTACGCAGCAACTATAGCTAACCTTGGCGGCGATGCTGAGAACCCATTTACAATTTTCAACGAGAGCAAGGCTGTCTACGAGGACCGCGCAATTATGCTTCGCGCTGAGATGGTTGAGCGTAAGAAAGAGGAGGCTGAGTGGCGTGCTGCCAACCCTGCCCTTGCTCGCAAGCTCGACATGTTCCTCTCTGGCAAGTTGCCTCAGATTGACTATCGCTCAATAGAGATGAAGCCTGACCAGGCAACACGTGCAGCCTCTGCAACAGTGCTGGGCGTATATGGCGAGAAGGTGGAGAATATGATTGTTGCCTCTGCGGACCTCTCTAACTCGGACAAGACCGACGGCTTCCTTAAGAAGACTAAGGCATTTACAAAGGGGGACTTTAGCGGTAAGTTCTTCCAGGCTGGCGTTTCAGAGTTCACTATGGCTTGTATTATGAACGGTATGGCTCTGCACGGTGGTGTTATCCCTGCTTGCGGAACATTCTTCGTATTCTCAGACTACATGAAGCCAGTAGTGCGTCTGTCTGCCCTTATGCGTCTGCACGTAATCTATATCTGGACACACGACTCATTCCGCGTGGGTGAGGATGGTCCTACACACCAGCCAGTAGAGCAGGAGGCACAGATTCGCCTTATGGAGCATCTGCACAACCATCAGGGTGAGCGTTCAATGGTTGTCCTCCGCCCTGCCGATGGCGAGGATACTATCGCAGCGTGGAAGATTGCCCTTGAGGAGCAGCGCCCAGTGGCACTTATCCTCTCTCGTCAGAATATCAAGAATCTCCCTACCCTCAGCGCATCTCGTCGTGACGAGGCTATGCAGTGCCAGAAGGGTGCATATATTGTCGTAGACTCTGCTAAGCCAAAGGTTGTTATGGTGGCTTCAGGTTCTGAGGTGGCAACACTTGTTGAGGGTGCTGAGCTTCTGAAGAAGGAGGGTATCAACGTGCGCGTGGTAGACGTTCCAAGTGAGGGTCTTTTCCGCGACCAGCCTAAGTCTTATCAGGAGGCTGTTATCCCTTCTGACGCTATCCGCTACGGTATGACCTCTGGTCTGCCAGTGACACTGCTCAGCCTTGTAGGTTCACTTGAGAATATCCACGGACTTGACCACTTCGGTCACTCCGCACCTTATAAAGTGTTGGATAAGGAGTTCGGCTATAACGGCGAGACTGTCTACAACGAGGTTATGAAACTCCTCGGTAAGTAGTCTTAGCACATTACCCAAAAGAGAGGGGCTGTTCAACATTTGTGAACAGCCCCTCTCTTTTTCGTAGCACTAACTATGCCCAAGTAGTAGCAACAGATGCGATAAGGAATGTTGCTGCAACGGTAAGGATTGCATAAAGCTCTGGGAACGCTGCGAGGATAAGGGTCTTACCCATTACATCGTGACCGTTACCGATAGCTGCGATACCGTTAGCACAAACCTTGCCCTGGTAGATAGCAGCCAGAAGGTTTACCATACCTACGAGCAGACCGATACCAAGAACTGCAGCACCCTGTGCAGGAGTAGTTGCAGGACCTACGAGTGGATAGAGGTTCGTAACCATAAAGAAACAAACGAAACCATAAAGACCCTGTGAACCTGGGAGCGCTGAGAGCACCATGTAGCTACCAAAAGCACCACCGTTCTTCTTCATTGCGCCTACTGCTGCCTGACCACAGATTGCAGTACCAATTGCAGATGCGATACCTGCCAAACCTACCATAAGCGCAACGCCTACATAGGCCATAATAATTGCTGAATTTTCCATAATTGTAATTTTTTTTAAGTTAATTATTGTTATTATTTGTATTACTCATTTTTTAATGGCTCAAATGCGCGTGTGCCCATCTCAAAGCCAGCATTCTTAAAGAACTCCACAAACGTCAGTCGCATAGGATGCACAAATGACGAGATTGTAGACATAAATAGATTGATACCATGTCCAACAAGTAGTATTGCCGATGCTCCAATAATCTGGAACAGAGTACCAACAGTAAACTGCTCAATACCTGCATCCAACCCTGTCAGACCCATCGCAAGGCTGTTGAATACCAGCGCAAGCACACCTCCCGAAAGTCCGATAGCGAACAGACGGATATAGGAGAGAAGGTCCGAAAGCAGTCCTGTTATATTATTATAGGTATCCCACAGTCCAACGCCGAAGTTAGCAAAGATATTGAAACTTGGTTTGTTGAGTAGTAACATCAGCACAAGTGCTACACCAACTGTTACGAGGTATGCCACAGACGAGAACGAGTACCACTCTACTCCAACCATACCAGCCACACCTGCAGCGCAAGAGCTGAAGATAAGCAAGAACCAACCCAGCGAGCCGAGTGCATTCTTAAAGCCGTAGGTGATAGTTGTCATCACGATATTGATAGCCATACCAAACAGAATCTGGAAGATACCGATACCAAGTGATGCGTAGAAGAACTGATTCTGGAAGTCTAAGAACTTAAGGTCCTCAAACAGCGGTGCATCAGAGATGGTCATTCCGAAGAATGAGTTTGCCGCAAAGCCAAACGCCACACTTGCCACACCGCAGACAGTTGAGAACAGTGCTGCCTGGCGCATCTTTGGTCCACCCTTTAGCAGCAAAGCAATACCTGCTGCAAGGATAACTGCTCCATAGCCCGCATCACAAAGACAGATTGCGAAGAAGAGCATATAGAACGGTGCAAAGAAAGGTGTAAGGTCTATTGTTCCATACTTAGGCAGCGAGTACATATTACCCACCAACTCAAAGATACGAGCAAAGCGGTTATTCTTCAGCTTCACCGGTGTATTATCCTCCGGAGTTGGATTGCTCTTGATATAGACAGTATTTGGCGAAGCGTCAAGCATAGCATCTACCTTAGAGGCATTAGCCTCCTCAGCCCAGCCCTCCAGCACTAAGAGCATATCATCTGCAGCGCGGTCGGCTGTAGCGACAATGCGTACATTCTGGAGTTTTTGCTTCAGCTGCTCAAGCTCACGCTCAACAACGTCACGATGAGCTGCCAAGGCAACAATAGTCTGCTCAGCACTCTGAACACGCTGCTGGCAATCCTTTACAGCCTTTGTAAGCTCACTAATACTCATTGTTGGACTCTTAAGTTCCTGAGCATCAATATCCATCTGCTCAGTTCCATTGCCAACAATTACAAAGCGTGCCATGTTATCCTTATCACTCACAAGGGCAACGGTAAAGCTCTCGCTCCACTGCTCGATGTTCTTATTGTAAGTGCTTGTAGGGGTAACGAAGTAGCGCAAAACAACGCCTGCCTGAGCAAGTGCATTAAGCTGTGCAGTGTCAAAGTCACCCCAAGGCATCCACTCCTCAAGGCTCTTCTCCAATCGGGCAATCTCACCCTTTGCAGCCTGAGCCTCAGCGTGTGCCTTAGTATAGTGAGCAAAGACATCTGTGCTATCTACCGCAACTGTAGAGCTCTTACCCTCCTTGATTATCGCATCAAATGCTAAGAGTGCCTTTGCGCGATTCTCAATCTCAAGTAGTAAAGTTCTATCCGCCTCGGTAGGCTCCCAGCCTGAGGTGGTAATATCGACCATGCCTAATTGGCGCAGCGAGTCAATAAATCGCTCACGCTCGGCGGCATAGAGTACGATGTCATATTTCATCATTCTAACTATCATACTGCGCTGCCCTCCCCGACAGATGCCTGCTGTTGCTGGCGTGTCTTTACAATTTTCTGTGCCGACTTACTTAGATTCTCCTCGTCCTCCATAAATCGTTTAATCTTACGTATGGCATCCTCATAGCCAGGTATCTGCACCTTCTCATAGAGGTTTACCTTTTGAGTGGTCTTGCGGCGTGCGTAGTCCAGAAGCTCCATCTGGCGGGTATAGACAGCTGACTGAATACCCAGCGTAGCTATCTGCTTGAGCAGCGATAGTCCATCGCTATACCATGCTGGAGAGGAGAAGAGGTCAAAAGGTTTCTCCTCAAAGATAACCTCTCCAAGTAGCGGAATACGAACTCCCGCGATTTTCTGCGTTTGAAGTTCAACGCTCGAAATCTTGAGTAGTGTACAATCAAACTCTCCCCACAGCGATACCATATAGTCGTACTGCGCAACAAGGGCGTCGTACTGCTTGCGGTAGTGTGTGGCTGAGTCCTTCGCTCGCTTTACCTCAAGGCGCAGAGCCGACTCCTTACTCTTGATAGTAGGGAGTGCCTTCTGGCGCATCTTGAGCTGCTTACCCAGCTCGCCAAGCGAAGTCTTATTATATTGAAATTTGATTGCCATCAGTTATTATGCTTTCCAATATTTAGCGATAAGTTCAGCCTTAATTGCAACCTCCTCCTTTGAGAAGTACTCAGCAAACAGAGCCCAAGCGGTATCAAGCATCTCGGTAATCTCAATGTTTACATCGATAGCAAGAAGCTTCTCTGAGTAGTCGTGCGCAAACTTAAGAGCACGCTCGTCGTAATCTGAGAGGTCAAAACCGTTCTCCAGCTTAGTCTTTGCATTTGCAGCATCAGCATACAGACGCACGCAGGCATTCATAACCTGTGGGTGGTCCTCACGGGTCTTCTTACCGATAACAAGCTGCTTGAGTCGTGACAGTGAACGGAATGGGTCGATGATAACCTTACCAGTATCAGAGTCGTTACGAAGGAAGAGCTGACCCTCGGTGATATAACCAGTATTATCTGGAATAGCGTGGGTAATATCTCCACCAGAGAGGGTTGTTACGGCAATAATTGTAATAGAACCTCCATTTGGAAGCTGAACTGCCTTCTCGTAAATCTTTGCAAGGTCAGAGTAGAGTGAACCTGGCATAGAGTCCTTAGATGGAATCTGGTCCATACGGTTAGACACGATAGCGAGCGCATCGGCATAGAGGGTCATATCTGTCAGTAGCACAAGCACCTTCTCGCCCTTATCTACAGCGAAGTACTCGGCAGCTGTAAGTGCCATATCTGGCACAAGCAGACGCTCTACTGGAGGGTTCTCAGTCGTATTTACGAAAGATACGATACGGTCCAGCGCACCTGCGTTCTCAAACACCTGCTTGAAGTAGAGGAAGTCGTCATTTGTCAGACCCATACCTCCGAGGATAATCTTATCTGCCTTTGCACGCAGAGCCACATTTGCCATAACAGCGTTATATGGCTGGTCTGGGTCGGCGAAGAATGGAATCTTCTGACCAGTTACAAGGGTATTGTTCAGGTCGATACCTGCGATACCTGTAGCGATAAGCTCAGATGGCTGCAGACGCTTGAATGGGTTTACAGTAGGACCACCAATCTCACGAGCCTCGCCCTCAAGCTGCTCACCACCCTCAAGTGGCTCACCGTATGCGTTGAAGAAGCGACCAGCGAGGTTATCAGATACCTTAAGCTTTGGTGGCTCACCGTGGAATACCACCTCTGAGTTAGTTGCAAGACCCTCAGTACCTGCAAAGACCTGAAGGGTTACATTCTCACCCATAATCTTTACTACCTGTGCAAGCTTTCCGCCCACAGTAGCAAGCTCATCATTACCTACGCCTGTAGCACGAAGGGTGACAGTCGCCTTGGTAATGTTGTCAATTTTTGTATATACTTTTTGAAATGCTCTTGTTGTCATAGTACCAAATTATTTTGCAGAGGCAACATACTCCTCAATTTGCTTTTGATAGTCATAGAATTTCTCACTCTTCCACTCTGAGTAGTTCATCTGACGGAAGAGGTTGATAAGACCCTTGAAGAACTTTGAACACTCGTTGAAGTCAGAAAAGTCAAAGTCGTAGTCGCATATATCAAGCACCATCTTATACATCATCTGCTGACGCTCCATAGGACAGTTTGCATCAATATCGTCAAAAGCATCCTGCTGAAGAACGACAAAGTCAATAAGCTCGCTCTTCCAGAAACGCTCGTGGTAGTCTACAGGTACACCGTCATCACCGAGGATGTTAATCTGGTCATTTGCCTCCTTACCGCGCTGAACGATAGTCTTACCCTTACGAACAAGAGCTACCCAACCCTTCTCAATCTTCTCACCCAGGTACTCCTCAACCTCTGGATACTCAAGATACTTAGAGTATGAGTCCAGTGGGTCGATAGCTGGGTAACGCTTAGAGTCTGCACGACCCTGAGAAAGGGCGTAGAAACAACGCGCAGCCTTCTTTGTAGACTCAGTAACAGGCTCCTTGAGGTTACCACCCGCAGGAGATACAGTACCGAGGAATGTTACAGAGCCAGTCTGACCATTTGTAAGCTTTACAAGACCTGCACGAGCATAGAAGTTAGAGATGATAGCCGAGAGGTCCATAGGGAACGCATCCTGACCTGGAAGCTCCTCAAGGCGGTTAGACATCTCACGAAGTGCCTGTGCCCAACGAGAGGTAGAGTCCGCCATAACAAGCACTCTCAGACCCATAGAGCGGTAGTACTCACCGATTGTCATACCTGTGTAAACTGATGCCTCACGCGCTGCAACTGGCATGTTAGAGGTGTTACAGATGATAATGGTACGCTCCATAAGCTTGTGACCAGTATGTGGGTCGATAAGCTCTGGGAACTCCTTGAAAATCTCCACAACCTCATTTGCACGCTCACCGCAAGCAACGATGATAATAACATCTGCCTCTGCCTGCTTAGAGATTGCGTGCTGAAGCACGGTCTTACCTGCACCAAATGGACCAGGGATAAAACCTGTACCACCCTCAGCAAGTGGGTTGAAGGTATCAATAGCACGAACACCAGTCTCCATAACCTTTGATGGACGAGGCTTCTCTGTATAGCAGCGTACAGCCTGCTTTACTGGCCACTTCTGCACCATTGTAACGTTGTACTCATTGCCATCAACATCCGCAAGCACTGCAATAGTGTCGGTAACCTTATATGTACCAGCAGCAACGATGCTCTTTACAGTATAGTTGCCAGTCATGACAAATGGAACCATAATCTTGTGAGCAATCCACTGCTCCTGCACCTCACCCAGCCATGAGGCAGCAGAAACCTTGTCGCCCACCTGTGCAAGTGGCTTGAACTCCCACTCGCTATTGAAGTCTAACGGCTCGGTAATTGAGCCACGGTCGATAAACAGACCATCCATCTTTGCAAGGTCGTTCTGCAGACCATCGTAGTTCTTAGAGAGCAATCCTGGTGCAAGGGTTGCCTGAAGCATGTGACCCTCAAACTCCACGCGGTCGCCAATCTTCAGACCTCGGGTAGAGTCGTAAACCTGTACATAGGCATCCTCGCCTATAACCTTGATGACCTCAGCCATCATTTTGGTATCGCCACAGTAAACATAGCAAATCTCGTTCTGTGCCACTGCACCCTCGGCACGAACAATTACGATGTTAGAGATGATACCGCTAACTTTTCCTGTTGTTTTCATTATAGATTTGTATTTATTTTTCCTCGATGTATTGCTTACCGTCTAACTCCGCCATAAGCTTGTTAAACATCTGTCGTCCCGTCTTAGCATCAAGCAGAGTCCAACGAGCAACGAGATTAACCCTTACAAGATATGCCAAAACGGCATCCAATGAGAAGTAGTCAAATGTAGAGAGTTCAGAGGCTACAGACCAACGAATAAGGTCAATCTTACGCTCCTTCTCAACCATATTCTGCTCATCCATTGCTGAAATCAGAGCATCAATATAGCTCAACTCACCACGCAGACCGAAGTCAGCGGCAGAGCTGCGGTGCAACTGCTCCACAATCTCGCCACCACCAACAGTAACACTATCCACAGCTACCCCGCGCTCACGAGCTACAAGAGCCGAGATAACGTTCCTCAATGCACAATCTGACGCTGACCAGTTACGCAAAAATGCAGAGTCAGAGCCAGCGCACAACTCATAGTAGGCAGCAAAGAGCGAAACCGCAAAAGGTAGCGAAGTATCTACACCCTCTGCATCCTCACCCTCTGGATCAGCGTAGGCACGAACAACCTTTGCCAACGGCGCTGGCAAAAGTGTTGGGTTCTCAAGCTCTGAGGCAATCTGCTCAGCACTCAGACGAGACAAAGCATTATGCGCCGTGCTGCCATTATGACGAGCAACAAGATTCTCACAATCGTAGTAGCCATAGAGAAGCTCTACGCTCTTCCAATCCTTGGCACTGAGCGACTCCTCTACCTCTGCAAGTATCTCTGTGATGTCGAAACCCTTGGTTTCAGCATCCAGAGCATACTCACGCAGACCTGCTACGAGTGTATAATAGTTACTACTGAACATAGGCTGTTAGAAAAGCAGTTTAGCGACCTTCTCACGCAGATACTCCTGCATAAGCGCAGCAAAAGATTCCTCAGTGAAAGTGATATAGTAACCTCCACCCTTCTGGCAAACCTTAAAGCCTGTGTGAACATCCTTAGAGTAGCCCACCTCAATACCAGCCTCAAGAAGCTGCTTAGCTGAAGCCTCAAATGCCTTAGTAAAATCAGCCTCAAGAGCAGCAGGAAGCATAGCAGTAAGCTCAACCTTGCCACCACCGTTCCACGCAGCAGCTACAGCAAGAAGCAGTGACTTTACAAACTGAGCATCAACAATAGCCTCAGCCACACCCTTGCCAACACTCTGAGCGATGATTGCATCAGCAATCTCAGTCTTAATCTTAGCAAGCGCCTGCTTACCTGCAAGAGAGATCTCTGTCATAGAGTTCTTAGCAGTATCAGCCGCCTTTGTCTCAGCCTCCTTTACAATCTTCGCAGCCTCAGCCTTTGCCTCTGCCACAATCTTTGCTGCATTAGCCTGAGCCTCTGCCAACAGACGCTCAGCCTCAGCACGACCCTTCTCTAAGCCCTCCCCGTAGAGGCGCTCAGTAAGTTCCTTTAACTTTGAATTTTCCATAAAATTGTAATTATTTTTAAGAATTATTTTGTTTACTACTAACTCGCCCAAAAAATCGCCACAAATATAACAAAATTTTCACGAAGAAGCAACATATAACTTACAATATGTAACAATTTATCAACAATTTGGTTCATTTTAATGAGCCGTTGGCTTGCCTTCGGCAACCCGACCCTGCTCCGCCTCGGCAATATCAGTCGCAGTGCAAGCACTTCAAAAGGCGAAATTGAAAATCTGTGAGCAAGCTCCCATTTTCAATTGTCGCCTTTTGCACCTTTGGTGTGCGACCGCTGTTGCACTCGGCTTAATCGCAGCGTTGGCTTGCTAACGCAGTGCAGAGAGATTAAGGAGCGTACAATGACAGCGAATGACAATGAATGACAATGAATGACAGCGGACTAAAGCCCTTAATACTGCGCGCACAGCGCGCTATTCAATGCCATTAGGGGCTGAAAGCCCTTGCTATTCAATGTCATTTAGAATTACTCCGCCAAATCAGAGCACCAATTTTGTCGGCAAATTTGCCGACACCGCTAAAAAGCTAATAGCCAATGGCTAATGGCTAATGGCTAATGGCTAATTTGTCGTCAAAACGCGGTAGATACGACGCTCGGCAAAAATCCCAGCGATGGATAGTACTTAACGTACAGCCATTGCTGGGATTTTTGTTAGCGGAAGTAGGTATCCGCGTTTTCACGACAAATTACTGGTGTTGTGGGCGGAGTAGATCCTGAACAACCTTCACTGGCGAGAATGTCGTAATTGGAACATCTACGAAGATGGTGTTCCAGTCTGCCATAGCTCCATTCCAAAGACCTGGAAGCTCTTGAGCGCGCAGCTCTCTACCACCGCTTGACTTTGAAGAGATAAAGCCAGTAGCAGGGTCGGTAAACTTACTCAAATCGTACTTTGTACCATCGGCAGCATAGGCACCGCAAACAAGATCAACAGGGTTAAAGTGTGTAGCGTCTTTCATAAGGTGCATATCCTCTGCCGAAATCTGGCTTGACTCGGCAATCTGGAGGGTCTGCGTACCGTCTGCATTTGCCACCCAGAACGGTCCACCACCAGGCTCACCCTCGTTGCGCACCATTCCGCAGAGGCGTATAGGGCGAGAGAGGAGTCGCTCAAGCAGTGCTGCATCGTAACTCTCTGGCAGCTTTACACAGAGCTTATTTGTGATAAAATCTGCCAATTCTGCAAGGTTTGCACTACCCTCTTTAAGAGCCTTCAGCCAAGCGAAAGTCTGCTGTTGAAGCTCCAGAAGCATACCTGCAAGAGCCTTCTTATAGAGGACTGTATCGCCACGCAGAGCGTCGGTTGTGACGTTATCAATATTCTTTACAAAGATAACTTTTGCATCAATTTTATTGAGGTTTGCAAGCAGTGCGCCATGACCTGCAGGGCGGAAAAGTAACTCGCCAGATTCTGTTCTAAATGGCGTATTATCTGGATTTACAGCGATAGTATCAGTAGAGGACATCTGCTGTGAGAATGAGATGTCGTACTTAACACCGAACATCTGCTCATACTTAGCAGTACGCTCGGCAAGCAGAGCACGGAAAGCACCCTCATGCTCAGGCGATACGGTAAAGTGGAGGCGGACAACGCCATCAGCAGCACCATAGAGCGCGCCCTCAACAAGGTGCTCCTCAACAGCCTTGCGTGCGCCACTCTCATAAGCATGGAATGTCACAAGACCCTTTGGCAGTGAGCCATAGCCAAGACCCTGCTTAATGATTGCGCTAACGACAGCCTTCTCATCTGTAAAATCAGTCACCACAGCCTTAAGTTCTGGGTAGAAGGCGAACTTCTCAATATTCTGAAGCAGGGTATCGATACCCTTTCCGCGCTTATCCTCATTAACAAACTCAAACAGCTCCTTAAACATACGAGTTGCAGCGCCAGAAGCTGGGACAAACTTAGCAACAGAGACTGAGGCGTCTCTATTCTCAAACTTCTCAGCGTAAGCAGCCGCCTGCTCAGGGGTGAGAATTGTAATACCATCACCTGGAGAAGCTGCGCTAACGACCTTTAGCGACGGGAAACCTCGGCGAAAATTCTCAATTTGAAGATTCACAGCCTCAACACTAAGTCCATGGGCTGCAATTTGCTCTAAATCTTTCTCTGTAAACATATCAACGGTTTAGGTTTTATAGGTTTTAATAATTTTTGAAGTTCTCTAAATTAGCTCAAAGTTAAACATTTTTCTCTAAACTCACTCATTTCTGAACAATTATTTTTATCTTTACCGCGCATTTAGTGTACAATTTAGACGATATGATACAAGTTTACGAAAATATTGACATCTGTTCGCGCAACAGTTTTAAGGTTCACCAGCATGCCACAAAGATTATCGAGTTTGACTGCAACAGCGACCTACAACAGATTTTTGCCGAGCACGTAACCGACCGTTGGATGGTCATGGGCGGTGCAAATAACATACTCTTCACGCGCGACATTGAGTTTCCGATAATTGTTCCGCGCAACGAGCAGATTGAAGTTATCTCTGAGGGTAGCGAGGGGATCTATGTTCGTGTAGGTGCTGGATTAGAGTGGGATGAGCTTGTCGCGTGGAGTGTAGAGCGCGGGCTGTGGGGTCTTGAGAATCTATCACTCATACCTGGCAAGGTAGGTGCTGCGCCGGTGCAGAATATCGGCGCATACGGTGCTGAGGCTAAAGATTGTATCATAAACGTCGAGATGTACTTCCCTGAGCAGGGCGGTTTTGTCACCCTTGCTGCCGAGCATTGCGGTTTTGGCTACCGCGAGAGTGTCTTTAAGCACACCCTCAAGGGTCGTGTGATAATCACAGCTGTCACCTTCTGTCTCTCAAAGATTGCACAGCCTAAGCTTGGCTATGGCGATGTGGAGCGAGAGGTAGAGGCGCGAGGTGGAGTGTCACTTGTAAATATCCGCGAGGCTATCTGCTCTATTCGTCGCACAAAGTTACCAGACACTGCCGTAACAGGCAACGCTGGCAGCTTTTTCAAGAATCCTATTGTAGAGGCTTCAGTAGCGCAAAATCTATTGGAGCACTATCCAAATATGCCGCACTACCCCACTGCCGACCCCGAAAAGGTTAAACTTGCAGCGGGCTGGCTGATAGACCAGTGTGGACTGAAGGGCTACAGCGAGGGAAATGTTGGCGTACACGACCGTCAGGCATTAGTACTAATAAACACCACTGGCAATGCCTCTGGTAGCGAGGTTATAACCTTTGCAAAAAAGGTTCAAAAAATTGTCGCCGACAAGTTCGGCATTGCTATTGAGGCGGAGGTGAACATACTATGAGAAAGAACAAACTTTTAGAGCACTTTAAGCTGTATAACGAGCGCCACTCACTCTTCTCCCATCAGGACAAGATACTATTGACAGTCTCTGGTGGCGTAGACTCTATGGTTATGCTCTCGCTCTTTGTTGAGGGCGGATATGACATTGGCGTTGCCCACTGCAACTTCTGCCTGCGTGGTGCAGAGTCTGACGGCGACGAGGCTACAGTAGAGGCAACGGCAAAGGCTTTTGGCGTCCCATACTACTGCAAGAGGTTTGACACCAAGGCGGAGATGGAGAGAAGCGGAGAGTCTATGGAGATGGTTGCACGAAGGTTAAGATATGAGTGGTTTGACGAGCTGAGTCGTGAGCACGGATATACAGCCATTGCCATTGCCCACCATATAGATGACTCTATAGAGACATTCTTCATCAACCTCTTTCGCGGTACGGGCTTGAGGGGTCTTACGGGCATTACACGCCAGCGCGGCAATATTATTCGTCCGCTACTTTTTGCCGAAAGGCGCGAGATTCTTGAGTATGCCGTCTCTCACAAGATTAAATTCCGCGAGGACTCATCAAACCATACACAGAAGTATCTACGCAACAAGATTCGTATAGGTATGCTGCCGATGATTCGCGAGATAAACCCTCGCTTTACATCTATTATGAGAGGCACCCTATACCATCTTACAGATGCTGAGCAATTTATCGAGGCAGGTATTAACAAGATTAAGCAGAGCGTGCTTGAGCATTGTGACAACAACATAGATCGCATACACACCACCCTTATAGAGGAGCACTTCCCTGAGGAGTTTGTCATATACAAGATTCTCAACTCAGAGTATGGCTTTAAGGGCGATGTGGTTGTTGAGCTCAACAAGGCACTCAAAGGTGGCGAGTCGGGCAAGCGTTTCTACTCAAAGGAGTATATCGCCTGCATAGATCGCACAGATATTGTCATTGCGCCGATAGCAGAGGATGACGACTGCACAACAATCGTCTCACGCGAACAGTTGAGGAGCTACTGCGGCAACTCGGTGTTATACTTTGAGCATACAGATATTGACAACGTCTCGGATTACAACGCACCCGCAGAGGTTGCCTATCTTGACGAGCAGAAGATAGTCTACCCACTCACCCTACGCCGCTGGCAGGAGGGGGACAGCTTTATACCTTTCGGCATGATTGGCAGAAAAAAGGTGAGCGACTTTTTGACCGACCGCAAGGTGTCGGTACTTGAGAAGCACCGCCAGTTTGTACTACTTTCGGGCGAGGATATTATCTGGGTGGTTGGTCGTCGTATAGATGACAGATACCGCATAACAAAGCAGACTGAGAATATACTAAAAATCACTAAACAGACTCTCTAATGGCAAAGGGAACACGAAAATTTAGGGATTGCGATGCTGACTTTCGCAAGATTTGCGCTGACATAGAGAGCCGCAACTTCTCACCCATATACCTACTATCGGGAGAGGAGCCTTACTTTATAGATATTATATCCGAGAAGCTCGCCAATACCGTCTTGAGCGAGGCAGAGCGAGCCTTTAACCAGATTGTGGTCTATGGTAGAGATACCGACGGCAGCGCTATTGCCAGCCAGTGCCGTCAGGTGCCGATGATTGGCAACTATACGGTTGTAATTGTCAAGGAGGCGCAGGCTATGCCGCAATTAGAGCAGCTTGCAGCATATACAGCAAAACCTGTAACATCCACAATTTTAGTAATTTGCCACAAGGAGAAGAGTCCCGACATGCGACAGTCTCTCTACAAGAGTTGCCTTGCCAATGGTGTGGTCTTTGAGTCTATAAGACCTAAGGATTACGAGATAAAGGATTGGCTTGGCGGTTTTGTTGCTCAGCATGGACTACAATTAGCGCCAAACTGCGCACAACTGCTTGTAGACCACTTAGGTACAGATATTTCGCGCATAGGCAACGAGATTAACAAACTTATTGTCTCCATTCCGCAAAACTGCAGCATGATTACAGCCGCAGAGATTGAGACTTACATCGGAATCTCCAAAGAGTTCAACATCTACGAGTTATGTCGTGCCGTAGCTGTTAAGGATGTTAAGCGAGCGATGAACATTGCTGACCATTTAGCTCAAAATTCAAAGCAGACCCCTCTGCTGCTTATTATCATGGCGCTCTTTGGCACATTTCGTGAGATATTTATCGTTGAGTATCTGCGCTGGTTAGAGCGTGTGAAGCGAGTACCTTTCCCTACAGACCAGGAGTTACTTGGTCACCTAAAGGGTAGCAATATTTACGCTCTGCGAGATATTAAGAGCTACTCAAGCCTCTGGGCAAGACCAAAGTTATTCAATATTTTGGGGCTTTTACGAGAGTATGACGGCAAGAGCAAGGGTATAGATACAGGAGGCAAGAGTGACGGTGAGTTGCTCAAGGAGTTATTACTTAAAATATTCATTTAGAAACAGCTTAGCATGGAACACTACTATCTCTCAAATGGCACAGTAGGTAAATACGACACCGACCAAAGCGCTCTTTATGCAGTTCAATATCTACGCACGAGGGGTAATAAGGTCGTTGCCACAAAAAAATATCTCAACGCACTCAATTTCCACTACGCTGTACTCTTCGGGCATGAGAGTTCGCTCACCGCAAGCCAGATTGAGGAGTTATGCTACACCCTGCTCACTGAAGGCGGCTACTCATCTACAGCGACACATATAGTTGAGCTTCGCTACGATGCAAATCGCAACCTATCGCTACGTGTGGTTGAGACCTCGCCATATAAGCACTTTACTATCCGCGCACTCCGCCCTAAGGGGTACATCTTCCCTATCACATGCCACGAACTGACAATACAGAGCTCCGCTTGGGTGGCAATGAGAGAGTTGATGCGTCAATTAAGCCGTGCATACGATTGTGACATTCCAATATGTGTAAATAGCGACAATAACATCTGGAGTGTAGATGGCGTATCGCCATTTGTAGTGACAGGTAGAAATATCTATGTCAATCCTACAATAACCTCCGTTGAGGCGATGATGGTCTACGATGCTCTTAAGGAGCTAAAGCAGTACATTATCATCCCTACGGAGATTTCGCTAAATGAGCTACTACATGCCGACGAACTCTTTTATGTAGACCACCGAGGCATCACCTCAGTACACTCTGTTAGCAAGCAACTCTTCTCAGATAATGTTGCAAATATGGTCTCCAACTTACTTAATAACGAGATATAATGGCAAGGGTTGTAGTTGGTCTTTCGGGAGGTGTAGACTCCTCAGTTGCAGCATATCTACTCAAGGAGCAGGGACATGATGTCGTCGGACTCTTCATGCGAAATTGGCACGACACCACAGGCACTCTTGAGGGCGACTGTCCATGGCACGACGACCAGGTTTTTGCCGAATTAGTTGCCAAACGACTCGATATTCCATTTCATTATGTAGACCTCTCAGAGCAGTACCGACAGCGCGTTGTAGAGTATATGTTTGCCGAGTATGAGAGGGGTAGAACGCCCAATCCAGATGTACTTTGCAACCGCGAGATAAAGTTTGACGTATTTCTTAAGGAGGCTCTTAAATTGGGTGCTGACTTTGTGGCGACAGGTCACTACTGCCGCAAAAGCGAGAGGGTTGTAGATGGTAAAACAGTCTACTCTCTGCTTGCGGGGGTGGATAACAACAAAGACCAGAGCTACTTCCTCTGTCAGCTTACGCAAGAGCAGTTAAAGTACGCCCTCTTCCCTATCGGAGAGCTCACAAAGCCAGAGGTGAGAGAGATAGCCGTTACCCAGAAGCTCGCAACTGCAAAGCGTAAAGACTCTCAGGGAATATGTTTTGTGGGTAAGGTTGATCTACCAATATTTCTGCAGCAGAAGCTCGCCGCTCGCAAGGGCAATGTGCATGAGATTCTGCCTACATGGGCTAAATTTGAGCGTTATGCCGCCGATACAACTCTGGAGGGCATGGCACGACCATATAGTTATACCGTACGCGATGGCAAGAAGATAGGCGAACACAATGGTGCCCACTTCTACACTATCGGTCAGCGCAAAGGCTTGGGTATTGGCGGGCGCAAAGAGTCCCTCTTTATTATCGGCACAGATGTTGTGACAAATACAATCTACGTAGGCGAAGGGGATAGCCATCCTGGTCTATATCGTCGTGCGCTGAAGGTGGAGAGCAATGAACTGCATTGGATAGATGCAGCAGAGGCTATAACTGTAGGCAGTAGCAGGCGCTATGAGGTTCGCATCCGCTACCGCCAACCGCTTCAGGGGGCAACGTTGCACATGCAGCAGGATGGTTTATACATACACTTTGACACTCCACAGCGAGGCATTGCTGCAGGTCAGTTTGTAGCGTGGTACGATGGCGACAGAGTGGTCGGCTCAGGTGTAATATCTGCCTGATACATAGCGATTTTAACATTTTTTTGAAGACTATTGAAAAAAAACAATAGTTTTTCCCCATTTTATGTAGTAATTTGCGAAAAAATTACTATATTTGCTGTTCGGAACAGATAGAAACGAAAAAACAAACAAATTTATACTTAATTAACACAAAAATTAAAGATTTATGGCAAACGTTAAACGTGTCTACACCTTCGGTAACAAAGAGGCTGAGGGTAATGGCAAAATGAGAGAGTTGCTCGGTGGTAAGGGTGCTAACCTTGCCGAGATGAACCTTATCGGTATTCCAGTTCCTCCAGGTTTTACTATCACAACTGAGGTTTGTGCTGAGTACTACAAGCATGGTCAGCAGGCAATTATCGACATCCTTCGTCCAGATGTAGAGGCTGCAATTAAGAATGTTGAGGCTCTTACTGGTCGCAAGTTCGGTGATGCTAAGCTCCCACTTCTCGTATCAGTTCGTTCAGGTGCTCGCGCATCTATGCCAGGTATGATGGATACTATCCTCAACCTCGGTATGAACGATGAGGCTGTTGAGGCTGTAGCTCAGCTCTCTGGCAACCCACGTTTCGCTTGGGACTCTTACCGTCGTTTCGTACAGATGTACGGTGACGTTGTACTTGGTATGAAGCCAGTATCAAAGGAGGATCAGGATCCATTTGAGGTAATTATTGAGGAGATGAAAGAGGCTCGCGGTGTTAATCTTGACACTGAGCTATCTACTGACGACCTTAAGGAGCTTGTTGTTAAGTTCAAGGCTGCTGTTAAGGCTCAGACTGGCTCTGACTTCCCAGTAAATCCTTGGGATCAGCTTTGGGGTGCTATCTGCGCAGTATTCGGTTCTTGGATGAACGAGCGTGCAATCCTCTACCGTAAGCTCAACAATATCCCAGCAGAGTGGGGTACTGCAGTAAACGTACAGGCAATGGTATTCGGTAACATGGGTGACAACTCAGCTACCGGTGTTGCTTTCTCTCGTGACGCTGCAACTGGTGAGAACATCTTTAACGGTGAGTACCTTATCAATGCACAGGGTGAGGACGTTGTAGCAGGTATCCGTACACCACAGCAGATTACTATTGAGGGTTCTAAGCGTTGGGCTAAGGCTCAGAACATCTCTGAGGAGGAGCGTGCAACAAAGTACCCTTCACTTGAGGAGGTTATGCCAGAGGTATACAAGGAGCTTGATGAGATTCAGCACCACCTTGAGCAGTACTTTACCGATATGCAGGATATTGAGTTTACAATTCAGGATGGTAAGCTCTGGATGCTCCAGTGCCGTAACGGTAAGCGTACAGGTGCTGCGATGGTTAAGATTGCTATGGATATGCTCCGCGAGGGTCTTATTGACGAGAAGACCGCAGTTCTTCGTTGTGAGCCAGAGAAGCTCGATGAGCTGCTCCACCCTGTATTTGACAAGCAGGCTATCAAGAGCGCAAAGGTTGTTGTTAAGGGTCTTCCAGCATCTCCAGGTGCAGCTACTGGTCCAGTAGTATTCTTTGCAGATGACGCTGAGAAGGTATTTGCTCAGACTGGTCAGAAGGCTATCCTTGTTCGTATTGAGACCTCTCCAGAGGATCTTAAGGGTATGCTTGATGCAGCAGGTATCCTTACCGCTCGTGGTGGTATGACATCTCACGCAGCCGTTGTTGCTCGTGGTATGGGTAAGTGCTGCGTATCAGGTGCTGGCGAGCTTGAGATTGACTATAAGGCTCGTACAATCAAGATTGGTGACCTTACTATTAAGGAGGGTGACTGGATTTCACTCAACGGTTCAACTGGTGAGGTTTACCTCGGTCAGGTAGCTACTAAGGAGGCAACTCTTGATGGCGACTTCGGTAAGCTTATGGAGCTTGCTACTAAGTACTCTAAGCTCAAGGTTCGCGCTAACGCAGATACTCCACGTGATGCTGAGCAGGCATTTGCTTTCGGTGCTGAGGGTATCGGTCTTTGCCGTACAGAGCACATGTTCTTTGAGGGCGAGCGTATCAAGGCTATCCGCGAGATGATTCTCTCTGACGATGAGGCTGGTCGTCGCGTAGCTCTTGCAAAGCTTCTTCCTATGCAGCGTGGTGACTTTGAGGGTCTATTCCGCGTGATGAAGGGCTATCCAGTTATCGTACGTCTTCTTGACCCACCATTGCACGAGTTCGCTCCTAACACTGAGAAGGACCAGCGTGAGATGGCAGAGGTTATGGGCATCCCTTACGAGAAGGTTGTAGCTAAGGTTGAGGCTCTTCACGAGGTGAACCCTATGCTCGGTCACCGTGGTTGCCGTCTTGGTAACACATATCCAGAGATTACCGAGATGCAGGCTCGCGCAATTATTGAGGCTGCAATGAACGTTAAGGCTTCAGGTGTTGACGTGAAGGTTGAGATTATGGTTCCACTGGTAGGTAACCACAAGGAGCTTCGTGCACAGAAGGCTGTTATTGACCGCGTAGCTAACGAGGTATTTGCTGAGCGCAACGATAAGATTGACTATCTCATTGGTACTATGATTGAGGTTCCTCGTGCTGCTGTTACTGCAAATCAGATTGCAGAGGTTGCAGAGTTCTTCTCATTCGGTACTAACGACCTTACTCAGATGACTCTGGGCTTCTCTCGTGATGATATCGCTAAGTTCTTGCCTATCTATCTTGAGAAGAACCTTATCAAGGCAGACCCATTCAAGGTACTTGACCGCAACGGTGTTGGTCAGCTTGTTCGTGAGGCTGTAATGAAGGGTCGCTCTACTCGTCTTGACCTCAAGTGCGGTATCTGCGGTGAGCATGGTGGTGAGCCATCTTCTGTAGAGTTCTGCCACTTCGCTGGTCTTGACTACGTAAGCTGCTCTCCATTCCGCGTGCCTATCGCTCGCCTTGCAGCAGCTCACGCAGCTCTTAAGGAGTAAGTTATACCTTATATATATATTATTAGAGAGGCGCTTCAGTGAAGTGCCTCTCTTTTGTCTATCTGTTGGCATAATCATTGCGCTTGTTGAAAAACACCTATTTTTTTTGGCAATACAAAAAAGTTTTATTACCTTTGAGTAGGGAAAAATGTATAAATAAACATTTCCGCTAAATTTTTATTGTACAACTAAACAACTGTTAGCTATGAAGAGAGTTATTTTTGCATTAGTAGGTCTATTTTGCGCCGTAACAGTCTCTGCACAAAATTGGGGAGTTGGTGCGCGTATTGGTGCAGGTTTCCAAGCTCAAGCAGAGTACACTTTTGAGAATGACAACTACATTGATGGCAGGTTTGGTATGTCATGGTGCTATGGAGGTGATGCGTTAATGGCTGAGTTTAGCGCCCTATATCAGTGGAATATTGCAAAGATGGACTGGACTCCACGCACTGGCGAGTGGTTCTTTGACGCTGGCGCAGGTGTTGGCGTAGGCGGTAGAGGTCACTTTGCATACGTTGGTGTTGCTGGCGGTGCTAAATTGGGCATTAAATTCAACGGTGCACCAGTAAAGATAGCAATAGATTGGTCGCCAATTATCGGTCCTGCAATCTTATATGGTGGCGGTTACTCTGCTACTGAGTACCACAAGCGAGGATTGATAAACTTTGGACTTAGCTGCGTATATTGTTTCTAAACATGTTTAACTCTAATATCAATTATTATGAAGAGACTTTTTCTTGCATTAGCATTTCTATTTTTTGCTGTAAGCGCATCCGCACAGGGTTGGGGTCTTGGTGCACGTATTAACGCCGGCGTACAGCTCCAGGGTGAATATCACTTTGCATCTGAGAACTATCTTGATGCTCGTCTGGGTATCGCATTCCCAGATGGTCTAAATCTTGACCTTACAGTCCTCTATCAGTGGAATATCGGCAACTGGGACTGGACTCCAAAGGCTGGCACATGGTTCTTTGACGCTGGTGTTGGTCCTCAGGCAGCTCTATTCTTGCAGGATAATGGCGGTGTTTACGCTGGTGTTGCTGGTGATGCTAAGTTCGGCATCAAATTTAACAAGGTGCCTATTAAGCTCGCTGTTGATTACACCCCAGGCTTAGGTCTACTCTGCGTTAATGGTGGCGGCTTCCGCGGCAGCTGGTTAAACTTCGGTCTTAGCTGCGTATATTGCTTCTAAAAAGCAACAAAAAACTATAAAAAGTGCGTTTTTGTTGAAAAAACGCACTTTTTTTCTCAAAAAATTTGGTTGTTAAAAAAAAAGCCCCTATATTTGCACTCGCAATCAGCAAATGGCTCCGTAGCTCAACTGAATAGAGTACTTGACTACGGATCAAGCGGTTCCAGGTTTGAATCCTGGCGGAGTCACTGAAAAGGTCACCAGAAGGTGACCTTTTTCTTTTTCACCCTGCTCACAGAGCTACAAAAGAGAGGCTGACATTGCTGCCAGCCTCAACATATCAAGGGCTCTGTCGTAAATTCCGGTGGAGCGAAAAAAATCATGCAAAAATAGTAGCTAAACGAAATATAAAGAAAGGTATGTCACTGACGCCGCGGAATTGATTTCTGAATGCTTTGACTTTTGCATTGAAACTCTCCGCTGAGGCGTTTGTTGACCTATTCTCAAAGTAGTTTGCTATTGTTGCGTAGTTATTCTGCATTGTTTGTATCACCGAATTAAAGAACTTTGAGTTTAGCTTCTCTACCTCCTCATACCACCGTGCAAGCTTTGTTAGAGCTACACCCTTATTGCATCGCATATTAAATATATCAGTGAGTTTCATTGAGACTCTATATGCCTCCTCAATAGCAGGGTATTCTCTGAATAGTATTTCTGCTCTACGCCTTTGCGATTCAGTCCATTTAGAGCGGTGTTTCATCACTATATGTCGGCTACGGGCGAGGAGCTGACGACGAGTATCGCCATTTTCAAAGGTGTGAGGTATAAATCTTCGACCTAACTCCTTTGCTAAAGCAATCTCTTGATTCTCTTGGTCTATAGCTTGCCAGCGATAATCTACTCTTAGGTCACTAATTGCCTCGTTCATAAGCTTCTGTACATGGAAGCGGTCAGATACGATAGTAGCATTTGGAAAAGCGCGCTTGGCTATTAAGCGCATTGAAGGGCTTAAATCAATAGTTATCTCCTTTACTTTGAGTCGTTTAGTGCGTGGTAGTTTGGATAGATAGTGTATTACATCGTCACTCTTTGTGCCTTGTATCATCGCTACGAGTGAGCCTTTACCTCCGTGTGCAGATTTGTTTGTGAGGATAGTGTATAGTTCACCTTGTGATAGACATGTTTCATCCATCAAGAGCCGCTCGCCGATATTTTCTTTGAAGAGTACATATTCCGAAGCGTGATAACGCTGCTCCCACACTTCGTAACTACTAAGAAAGAACTTATACCAGAATGATAACTTCTTGCCGTCTACACCATACATACGACCTATGGTGCGGATGCTTACGCTATTACTCTCTATAGACTCCTTTTAAAAAAGCTGCGAACTCCGCAGTAATCTGAGTGCCTAAATGAGTCAGGTCATAACTATTTGTAAAGACTTTGCCCGTACTCTTTTCAAGCCACTTACGACGACGAATATGCAGAAAAACAGGCTTACCTCTAAGCGGAAAATCTTGTATAATACTCTGTTCGGTAAAACCCTTACTCTCATAACCAACACTCTTTGGTGGTATGTGCTGCTCATCCAAAAACAGATGTACATCTACATCTGACACCTCGGTATGCACCAACTCAAAATAGTCGTATATCGCCCCTGGCAACAACAACTTCAACGGATCTTCTATATTATCTTTTCGCTTTCCCATACCGCAAAGATACAACTTTTTTTCACTTCGCCCCACCGGAATTTACGACAGATCCCATATCAAGTCGTTCAGACTACTGATAGATAATAACCTCTGGATTATCAACCTTAAGGTCTGAGATTGTTTGACCCTTAGCAAGCACCAAAGAGGTGAGCGGATTACCCTGCAAATAGAGCTTTTGGAGCTTGAAGTTCTTACTACAATTAAGACTCTTGATAAGGCAATCATTCGCCACCAGGGACTCAAGATTGACGAGGAAGGTGATATCAAGAGCCTCAACCAAGGTATTCTCGCAAGAGAGATCCTCCAACTTAGTATTAGTAGTTACTTTGACCTCCTTAAGCTCATTGCCACCACAATGGAGGTAGTATAGCTGCGAGTAAGCGGTCATATCAAGCACTCCTGCAAGGCGATTGCTACTACAATCTAACTTCTTCAGCGCCGTACCGCCGATAGTAAGCTCGGAGATAAGGTTACGCTGGCAAGTGAGTGCCGAGAGCTTAGTATTTGCTGTCAAATCGAGCTTTGAGATATTATTTGCATAGCACTCCAACATCTCAAGATTTGGCAGAGAGCTGGTATCAAGGCTTGCGATGCTATTCTCATAGCAGCCCAATGTATATAGCTCAGGCAGACCCTCAAGGTTTAACGAGATAAGGCTATTGCTACCCACAGCGGCAACATTTAGCTTTGGACAGTTTGTAAAATCAATATCTCGCAATGAATTTAGGCGTACATCAAGATATATAAGCTCTGGACGGTTGCTAATATTGAGCGAGGTAAGATTATTCTTATACGCCTGGAAGAACATAATATTATCGCACCCCTCAAGGTGTACGGTATCAATATTATTCACGAAGCAGTAGACCCACTTGAGTGACTTACAGCCATTAAGATTAAGCTCCTTAATCTTATTATAGCAGCAATCTACATACTCAAGCTTCTCCATACCGCTCAAGTCAAGAGAGGTGAGCAAATTGCCGTCACAGTCAAGATTTACAAGATTTACGAAGTTCTTAATGCCCTTGAGCGAGGTTATTGGGTCGTTTGTAGAGGTCTCATCTAAGGTAAGCACCATATCTGTCACATCCGCAGCCTCCGCAGCAGAGATAATACCATCGCCATCTCTATCATACGACTCCAGCATCATCTGCTCAAAGACTGGGCACTCAAAAGTTAGGCTGCCATCTGATGTTGTACCACCAGATGCTGCCTGCTCCACAGAGATAATCTTCTCAGCGCGAGATGTTCCCTCGGTAGCGTAGACAACAACCTCGCCCTTACGAGCCTGAGTACTCTTATTCTCAGAGGCGATAAGTGTAAGAGAGTCATCGGTCATCTCAACCTCTAACCACGTTGCCGCATTGATAAAGTCCCATGTATTTACGCTTGAGATAACAGCCACATCTTGAATACCTCCTTCGGCAGTAAATACCACCTTATCAACAGATAATGTGAGGGAGATAGTTACAGGTGTCTGCTCAACCTCCTCTTCCGTTTTTTCGCCATCGCATGCAGTGACACAGAGTGCCATTGCAGCGATAAGCAGTGATAATATACGTTTTGTCACTATTTTCATTGTTTTAATACTCTTTAGTATGCCTTTACACATCTTACATTATATCCATTACCCCAACCTGCGCCTGTAGCAGCGTTATACATTGGGTAGTTGAAGGTGAAGCTATATGCAGTCTCTGCCACCTCCATCTCCGAACTCCAGAGCTTCACAAAGCCAGTATCATTCTGCACGCTAACCAACGCACCTGCATCAGATGGATGAGCAGAACGATAGCCTGCAGATGGGTAGTTCACACTCTGACCAGCATCGGTAGTGTTCACAAAGCCAAGATACTCAGTATGTACACAATTTGTACTAACTAAGCTCACCCACATCGCCTTACGAGGCACCTGATAACCCACAGGACATGGATCGTAGTTACTCTTCTGGAATGGGCGCCACAGACTCTTATCTGCATCGTACAGGATATTGTTCTTCTCCGAGCCGAGGTTGTTTTTATTTACCCAATTTGGCTTGTTGCCATTAGGATCAGCAGAGAGGAATGTCATCGGATGCTGCACTGCATACTCTATAGAGCCAATCTGCTCTGACGATGGAGTAGCTACCCACGCTGCCTGCTCATACTTTGCATTGCAGATGGTGATTGTTGCGCTATTAGCAAATGGAGATACAACATTCACCCAACCACCACTCTCAACATCGCGCTTACGCTCCTCAGCCTTATCACCGATAAATGGATCTTTGCGACCCCACTGATAGTAGAGACCAAAGCTCTCATAGCGACCTAAAGCTGTATCTGTAGCACCAAGATTTCTATCCATGCAGTAATATCCATCTGTCTGACCATTGCTCATAGGGATTGTATTATTCTGATAGTCATACACCTCAGGCTTATCTGTGAGCCAGATATGCCAAGACCAAACAATCTCACCAGCTGCATTAAATGCAGCAATTAGCGCATTTCCCTCAGCCTCTGAAGCGGTGAAAGAGATTGTACCATCAGCGTAAGATATATTGGAGATAAGGTTCTCACTGGTCATCCAGAGCCAATCAACATTTGCGATGTTATTAACTGGGGTATTATCTACCAAGCGAGTGCTAAATGTATAGTCACCAGCCATGTGAACCATATAGCAGTTTGCATATCCGAGCTTGCTCAGGTTGTTATTATCACCTGCAGCACTATGCCAAACTATATCCTTATACTGGGCAATCTTGTTACGCTCAACAGCCACTCCAGCAAGCTCGGTGCTGTAAGTCTGACCATTATTATCCTCCATAGTGAGGGTAAAGCCCTCAGAGTAGTTCTCAGCAGGAAGGACAAATCTAAATGTAGCACCAGCCTCAATGTTTACACCGGCAGTGCCGCAATCTACAACAACATCCTTAGAGGCATCAGAGCCTAATGACAGTCGAGCCGTAGTGGTAGAGAGGTCCGCCACACCAGCACCTGCAAGGCGGCGATTATTCTTACCTGAGAGGGTTATGCGACGAAGGATATGTGGACCTTTGACCTCAGCTGAGACAACACCTGCCAAATATGTAAGTGCTACGCTATTAGTTGTTGATTTTGCAACCGCAGGGTTTAGAGTTGCAAGCGGAGCATTGAACTTCTGCACTAAAGGTATAGATACTCGCATAGCATCACCACTCACACCATTAGCCGAAGCAGAAGATGTAGAGACATAGTAGACCTGAGCCGTAGAGAGCGGGCCAAACTCACCCTGACCGCTACCCTGACCGCCAGCCAACTGCGCTGGTACGCCATTGACATAGAGTACAGATGATGCAGCCCACACATTTGCAACGCCTTCAGCATCATTCTCTAAGGTGGCTGTGATATATGTTGGAGCCTCAGCATCTGGCTTATATGTCAGCTCAGCAGTTGCAACCTCACCACGAACAATCTCAGTCGCTGGAAGTACTACGCCGCTCATAATCTCATCATTCTCACCGTAGAGTGTCAGCACAAGACCAGAATAGCTGCTTGCAGGGAGTGAAAACTCAACATCTGCAGGCAAGGTCACACCCTGACCCAAATCTACTGTAATTGTGCGGCTACCATCAGCAGACATATCAAGCACTGGCGCACCAGCAAAGTTCATATCTACCACACCACTACCAGCAAGCGCACTATCTGTAGAGGTGAGTGTTGCGCGGAGAATCTTACCACTACCAAGCAGCGAGAGGCGCAGACGACCAAGAAGATTCTTAAAGACAAGGTTTGTTTTACCATTAGATGCAACCATCGGCTGAATCATAGATATTGCACTGCCCTGCAATGCTGGAATATCAACAGTGAGCTTAGTTCCATCAATAGTTCCACTACCAAAATCGTATGCCGCATAGTAGTAATCAGCAGCCGTAACATTCTCAATAGTGATAGTTGATTTTCCGCCAACCTCTACTGTGTACTTTGAGTTGTTAATCACAACCTCCGCACCCTGCTCCCACTCTCTGCCATTCTCCAAAGTTGCTGACACTGCAACAGTTGCATTCTGTTCAACCTCCGCTGGAGTTTCGTTACAAGAGACAGCTACGAGCAAAGTTGCAGCCATAAATAACGAATAAATAACTCTTTTCATGTTCTTATATTTTTATAGTTTAATCTTTTTCGGGCATAAAATTACTCATTTTTTCGGTAACTCAAAAAAAATATGCTTTTTTTATGAAAAATCACTCCATAGCGACATTTCACGCGGATTTTATACCCCAAATCGGACATTTCAAAGATAAAAATATGCAAAAATTTCAGCGCCTCTACAATCGTAATAAGATTATATTCTGTCTTGATGAAAAAATGGTGCAAAACATATTCAGCTAATAACCAATACATTACACTTAACTACATAATTATAGAGTCTTTTTTATAAGATAGGTATAGCCATACAGAGTGCAATAACTTGACATAAGCATTAAAAAAAGAGCCATTCTATAAAAGATTTTTTACGATTTTTTTGTTACCTTTGTCACTCCGATATTTACAAAAGAGTTTTAATATGAGCAAATTTTTTTACATTGCGCCAGAGCTGACAAGGTTCAGTTTTAAGGCAGAGGCTGGATTTGCTGTTTCAGATCCAGATAGTTTTGGTCTCCCAGGTGAAAACCCAGAGGTAAACGATTTTGGTGATTTCTAAAGATTTACAGCTATGAAGAGACTTTTATTCACACTTATATCTTTCGCCCTGCTTGCATCTTGTTCTACAGACAACTTGGGCGACAATGCACCAGTTTTGGCAACTTCAAAAATCTCTGTTGAGGTAACTCCAGAGCCAACTCGTACATATACCGACGGCTCTCAAATCTTCTGGGCAGAGAGTGGCGAGCAGCTCAATATTATCTACTACGCTGATGACAACTCCTCTTCTCGTCGTCAGACAGCAACACACGAGGATTATACGCTGACAGACAACCGTATACTCTTTACTGCAGACTTTACCGCTACTGATGGTGCTACATCTTATACTTTGGGTGCTTTTTACCCTTACGCTTATAAGTCTGTAACATCATCTATCAGCCTTACTGTTCCACAGGACCAGACCCCTGCAGAGAATAGTTACGACCCAGCTACCGATATTTTGGCATCTACAAATCCGGTAACTGTTCAGGGCACTCCTGACAAGGTCAATTTCACATTCTCTCGCCTTGTTGCCTTTGCAAAGATGACCCTTGTAGGCATCCCTGCTGGCGAGAAGATTGAGAGCGTTGTATTCGCCTCTCCAACAAAGCCAAATGGAGCTGTTGAGTTCAAAGTTCACGAGCAGGGAACTCTTGAGAATGCAAAGTGGTACAACAACTACGAGGAGATCAATATCAACCTCGGAGGTAGAGTTGCAACAGGCGAGGATGTAGTGTGGTTTACCACCGTTCCTACAGACCTCAGTGGCAGCGAGTTCACCGTTACCGTTACAACTGACCAGAGCGTCTATACCAAGAGTGTAGATCTGACAGGCAAGACCCTTAACTTTGAGCGTGCAAATATCGCTCAGTTCCGCGTTAAGGAGCTTGTAAAGATGGAGAAACCAAAGGCTTATAAGTTGCTTACTGACATCGCTCAGCTCAATGCTGGTGATCAGGTTGTCTTCTGTACAAAGAAGGTGGAATCTTCATCAGCAAAACTTCTCTCAACTACTGCAGATGGTAACGCACTTAAGTTCACAAGCTCTGTAACCGTTACAGACGCGCATGAGATTGTCGCTGATGGACTTCCAGCAGATGCAGCCCTATTTACAGTTGAGAATGGCGTAAATGCAAATACATTCTCATTTAAGGCAGTTGAGGGCTATCTATATGGCAATTATGACTCTGAATATTGGGCAAGCAAGCTCTCATTCAAGGCAGACAAGGATGCTGAGGCATCTTGGGAAGTATCTATGAGCAGCGCAAGCTACTATGTAACACTCTATAACACCCTTCACAGTCGCTACCTTAATAACTACTATGGAAGCAAGTTCAACTTTGCAGGTAGCCAAGGTACGTATTACTACTACATCTATGTGATAGATGGCGAGAGCAGTGACGAGCCTGTGCAGCCAGAGGTAACCCCTCTTGCAACACCTGTTGTAACTGCGACTGCGGCTGCAAATAGCGTAACAGTTGAGTGGGGAGCTGTTGAGGGTGCAAAGGACTATACTGTAACTTGTGGCACTGCAACACAGACTGTCGCAACAACATCCGCAACATTCACAGAACTTGAGTATGCAACACCTTACACCGTAACAGTTGTTGCAAACCCTGCTGATGCATCTGTCAATAGCGCATCTAAGGCTGGTACAGCCACTGTAACTACAGAGGCAGCACCAAGTCAGGGAGGTGAGCCGCAGAGCGTAACGCTAACATTCCCAGATAATTTCCCTGAGGGTGCAGCTAGTGGTAATACAGTAGGTACTATCTACGAGGGCGATGTTCTTATCTCATCTACTGGCTCTTGGAGAGTCGATAAGGCAGATGGTCGTGACTGTATCTACATCGGCAGAACAACCTCAAATGAGCTTCGTATTGAGGCGCAGAACGGTAAGGTTATCACAAAGGTAACTCTTACTGCTCCAGTAGGTTATCTTGTAGACCTTAAGTGCAAAGAGTATGACAGTTACGCAACTACTACATTCTCAAGCACAACAGAGGCTACTTGGAGTGGCGAGTGCAAGTCTCGCCTTGTATATACCGCTGCAGGTAACAGCCACTCAAACATCGCAACAATAACAGTTGAGTACAAATAGCGAGTTTTATTCTTGCAATAGAGAGCAGATGGAGCAGATTTTGCTCCATCTGTTTTTTCTTTAGAAAAAATTTGGTAATTACAATAATATTCTCTACTTTTGTGGTGTGAATGAGGCGAGGGGCGAGCAAGGGGACAGAGAGTCCCCTTATTTTGTACCATAACAAGAACAAATATTATTATAATATAATGGAAATCAACAAGTTAGTAGAGGTAGTAGAGGAGCATCTTGCTGGTAGCGATGTTTTTATTGTGGAGTGTCAGTGCACCCCATCTAATGAGATTACACTTGTATTGGATGCAGACAGCCGAGTATCTATAGATACTTGTGTTGCTGTTTCACGTGCTGTAGATGCAGTTTTTGACCGCGACGTAGAGGATTTTTCACTCACAGTGACCAGCGCTGGCATTGGCGAGCCACTGAAGTTGTTACGTCAGTACAAGAAGATTGTCGGCTCCCCTATTGAGATTCTACTCAAGGATGGAATTAAGATTTTAGCAACTCTTGACGATGCTACCGAGAGCGGCATTACCGTAAGCTATGACGAGAAGGTTGCCGTAGAGGGTCGCAAGCGTAAGGAGCTTCAGCACATTGTTCGCACAATAGCCTTTGAGGATATTAAGAGTGCGAAGGAGTATTTGGATTACAAATAATTAACAATATAAAAAGTCAAAACAATGAACAACTTAAACCTTATCAGCAACTTTGCCGAGTTCAAAGAGCTGAAAAACATTGACAAATCAACAATGATCGGTGTTCTTGAGGATGTCTTCCGTCATGCACTGCAGAAGCAGTATGGTACTGACGAGAACTTTGATGTCATCATCAATGCCGACAAGGGCGACCTTGAGATTTGGCGCAACCGTGTGGTTGTTGCCGACGAGGATTTTGAGGATGATGTTCGTGAGATTTCACTCTCGCAGATTCAGGCTATTGACCCATCATACGAGGTGGGTGACGAGTACACTGACCCAATCACTTTTGACTCTTTTGGTCGTCGTGCTGTGCTCTCACTGCGTCAGAACCTTGCATCACGCATCCTTGACCTTGAGAAGGCTACTCTGTATGAGAAGTATCGTGACCGCGTAGGTGAGATTGTCACTGGTGAGATTTACCAGGTATGGAAGAAGGAGGTTCTTATCCTTGACGATGACGACAACGAGCTTATCCTGCCACGCGCAGAGCAGATTCCTGGTGAGTTCTACCACAAGGGCGACACCCTGAAGGCTATTGTAAAGAGCGTGGAGATGAACAACAACCAGCCACGTATTATCCTCTCTCGTACTGCAAACCAGTTCCTTGAGCGATTGTTTGAGGCTGAGGTACCAGAGATTTATGACGGTCTTATTACCATTAAGAAGATTGCCCGCATCCCTGGCGAGAGAGCTAAGGTTGCCGTTGAGTCGTATGACGACCGTATTGACCCAGTAGGCTCATGCGTGGGTATGAAGGGTGCGCGTATCTATACAATCGTTAAGGAGTTGCACAACGAGAATATTGATGTTATCAACTACACCTCAAACACAAAGCTCCTTATCCAGCGTTCACTCAACCCAGCAAAGACTACCGAGATTATCATTGACGAGGAGCGTCAGACTGCATCAGTCTACCTCGACCCAGATCAGGTATCACTCGCCATTGGTAAGGGTGGACTCAACATCAAGCTCTCAAAGATGCTCACCGGTTACAATATTGACGTTTACCGCAACATTGAGGGTGGTGACTTCCCACTTTCAGAGTTTGCAGACGTTATTGAGGGTTGGCAGATTGAGGCTCTCTCTGCTGTAGGTCTTGACCGCGCTAAGGCTGTGATCGCACTTTCAGCTGAGGAGATTGCTGAGCGTGCAGACCTTGAGGTTGAGCAGGCTGAGGCTATCATTGCAACTCTGACAAGAGAGTTAGAGCAGAGTGAAGAGTAATAGCGGTGTTTGGGTCTAAAGCACGCCCAAACACCTATGTTCCCCAAAATCTGGTTACGAGATTGTCGTAACACCAAAGCATTGTTAAATAAAAAAGAGTAATATATGGAGAACGAAAGAAAATTACGACTCATTCAAGTTGCAAAGGAGTTTAAGGTGGGTCTTAACACGCTGACTGACTACCTGCGCAAGAAGGGTGTAGCCATTGACGGCTCGCCAAATACACAGATTAGTAGCGAGGTTTATTCACTTGTAGAGAAGGAGTTTGGCGCAAACCGCACCACCGCCTCTGCACGTGATAGCATCCGCGAAAAAATATCAACTAAGCAGACTACAGTCTCTATTGAGGAGCCAAAACCGCAGCCAAAGCGTAACATTGAGGTGCGTGACGAGATTCCGCAGCAGCCTCGCATTGTTGGTAAGGTTGAGCTTGACAAGAACGGCAACATCGTAAAGCCTCAGGCTCCAAAGCCTGAGCAGCCAAAGCCACAAGCTGAGGCTCCAAAGCCAGCTGCACAACCAAAGCCTAAGCAGCAACCAAAGCCACAAGCTGAGGCTCCAAAGCCAGCTGCACAGCCAAAGCCTGCAGTGCAGCAAGAGCAACCAAAGGCTGAGCAGAGCAATGCTGAGGCTCGCCCAAGTGGTCAGTTCCGCCCTACTGAGGCGCCAACACTAAGTGGTCCTCAGATTTTGGGCAAGATGGATGTCACTGGCATGGTTCCAGGTGGCAAACATCGCCGTAAGAAGGTTACTCAGGAGAAGGTAGACATCACCCGCCAGCAGCCACAGCAGGGTGGCGGAAAGAAGAACCGTCAGGAGAACCGTCAGAATAACAACAACAATAACAACCAGCAACAGCAGGGTGGCGGCAAGAAGAAGCACAACAAGCCACAGCCAAAGCCAGTAGTTCGTCCAGAGGTATCTGACGAGGAGGTATCAAAGCAGGTAAAAGATACCCTTGCACGTCTTACAGCCAAGGGCGCAAAGAACAAGGGTGCAAAGTACCGTAAGGAGAAGCGCGAGGAGGTTCGTGAGCGTATGAACGAGGCTGTAGAGCGCGAGCAGATGGAGCGCAAGGTGCTCAAAGTCACAGAGTTTGTGACCGTGAGTGAGCTTGCTACAATGATGAACGTCTCCCCTATGGAGGTTATCTCGGCTTGTATGAACCTCGGACTTATGGTATCTATCAACCAGCGTCTTGACGCTGAGGCTCTTGTAGTTGTTGCTGAGGAGTTCGGCTTTACCACCGAGTTTGTATCTGTTGAGATTCAGGAGGCTATTGGCGACGAGGAGGTAGATGCTGCTGAGGACCTTGTACCACGTCCACCGATTGTAACTGTTATGGGTCACGTAGACCACGGTAAGACTTCGCTGCTGGATAATATCCGTAAGACCAACGTCATTGCTGGCGAGGCGGGAGGTATTACACAGCACATCGGTGCATACTCCGTAGAGCTTAACGGTCAGAAGATTACCTTCCTTGACACCCCAGGTCACGAGGCATTTACCGCTATGCGTGCCCGTGGTGCTAAGATTACCGACGTGGCTATTATCATCGTTGCTGCGGACGACAGCGTGATGCCGCAGACCATTGAGGCTATCAACCACGCACAGGCTGCAGGTGTGCCTATGGTCTTTGCAATCAACAAGATTGATAAGCCAGCGGCAAATGTTGAGCGCATTAAGGAGCAGCTGGCTGGTATGAACTACCTTGTTGAGGATTGGGGCGGTAAGTACCAGAGCCAGGATGTATCAGCAAAGCAGGGACTTAACCTTGACAAGCTGCTTGAGAAGGTACTCCTTGAGGCAGAGCTTCTTGACCTTAAGGCAAATCCAAACAAGAGAGCCAAGGGTGCAGTTATTGAGTCTACGCTTGACAAGGGTCGTGGTTATGTAGCTACAGTGCTTGTTCAGGATGGAACACTCCGTGTGGGTGATGTAGTACTCTCAGGAACATATACAGGTCGTGTGAAGGCTATGTTTGACGAGAATGGCAAGAAGGTCAAGGAGGCAGGTCCTGCAACACCAGTGCAGCTTCTCGGTCTTAACGGTGCGCCTCAGGCAGGTGATTCGTTCAACGTTATGGAGGACGACCGCTCAGCTCGTGAGGTGGCAAATAAGCGTGAGCAGCTTCAGCGTATGCAGGGTCTGATGACTCAGAAGCATGTAACGCTTGACGAGATTGGTCGCCGAATTGCTATCGGCTCATTCAAGGAGCTCAATATCATCGTTAAGGGTGATGTGGATGGCTCAGTGGAGGCTATGTCTGGCTCACTGATTAAGCTCTCTAAGGAGACCGTGCAGGTAAATGTTATCCACTCTGCTGTAGGTCAGATTTCCGAGAGTGATGTACTGCTCGCTACAGCATCTAACGCCATTATCGTCGGCTTCCAGGTGCGCCCATCAGCCGCTGCGCGTCGTCTTGCTGAGAAGGAGGAGATTGAAATCCGCCTCTACTCTATCATCTACGATGCAATCAACGAGATTAAGGACGCTATTGAGGGTATGCTTGAGCCAGTGATGAAGGAGGAGATTGTCTGCTCTATTGAGGTGCTTGAGACCTTCAAAATCTCTAAAGTCGGCACTATCGCTGGTGGTATTGTCCGCGAGGGTAAGATTACACGCCACACCCCTATCCGCGTAATCCGCGACGGTATCGTTATCCACACAGGTCGTCTGGGTAGCCTCAAGCGATTCAAGGACGATGTTAAGGAGGTTGTATCGGGTCAGGACTGCGGTCTTAATATTGAGTCATACAACGACATCAAGATTGGCGATATCATTGAGGGCTACGAGCAGGTAGAGGTAAAGCGTAAGTAAAACAAACTATATAGAAACCTATAATTACTAAATTTCAAACACTATGATTAAGTTTGTAACAGCAGAAGAGGCTGTAAAGGTAATCAAGTCAGGTGATCACATTCACCTCAGTTCAGTAGCATCGGCACCACAGTGCCTGATTAAGGCTATGTGCGAGAGAGGTCGCAATGGCGAGTTTAAGGATGTACACATCCACCACCTCCACACCGAGGGACCTGCACCATATGCAGACCCAGAGTTTGAGGGCATTTTCCAGCTCGACTCATTCTTCGTGGGCGGCAATGTTCGTAAGGTAACCCAGAGCGGTTATGCTGACTACATTCCAATTTTCCTTAGCGAGACCCAGAAGCTCTACCGCAGTGGCGCAGTGCCTTGTAATGTAGCGATGATTCAGGTATCTACACCAGATAAGCACGGCTATGTATCTCTCGGTACATCTGTAGATGCTACCCTTGCAGCTGTTGAGTGCGCTGAGCACGTTATCGCAGTAGTTAATAAGTATGTTCCACGTGCATTCGGTGACGCTATGATTCACTGCTCACAGATTGAGTACTTCGTAGCTGACGACCAGCCACTTGAGGAGGCACACTTCGCTGAGCCAAACGAGGTAGAGACCAAGATTGGTAACCTCTGCGCAGGTCTTATTGAGGATGGTGCAACTCTTCAGATGGGTATCGGTGCTATTCCAAATGCAGTGCTCGCACAGCTCGGAAATCACAAGAACCTCGGTGTTCATACTGAGATGTTCGCCGATGGCGTACTTCCACTCGTTGAGAAGGGCGTTATTAACGGTGCTGCAAAGAACATTGATAAGGGTAAGATGGTATCTACCTTCCTTATGGGTTCACAGCGCGTATACGACTTTATTGACGACAACCCAGGCGTGCTGATGATGGATGTGGGCTACACTAACGACCCATATATCATCGCTAAGAACGACCGCGTGACCGCTATCAACTCAGCTCTTCAGGTAGACCTTACCGGTCAGGTTTGCGCAGACTCTTTAGGTCGCAAGTTCTACTCTGGCGTAGGTGGTCAGATTGACTTTATCTACGGTGCATCGCTCTCTAAGGGCGGTAAGGCAATCATCGCAATGCCTTCAATTACCAATAAGGGCGTGTCAAAGATTGCAGATACCCTTACCGAGGGCGCAGGTGTTGTTACTACCCGTAACCACATCCACTGGTTTGTTACTGAGAATGGCGCAGTAGACCTCTACGGCAAGAGCCTTCAGGAGCGCGCTCGCCTGATTATCTCTGTTGCTCACCCATCAGCACAGGAGGCACTTGACGAGGCAGCCTTCAACCGCTACGGTAGCCACCACCACTATATTAAAAGCTATATGAAGAAATAGCAATTTCTTCATATAATCACAAAGACCTTCCATTCGGGAGGTCTTTGTTGCTTTTAAT